>CAZIAX010000021.1:0-20259 GCA_964537745.1 uncultured Sangeribacter sp. | reverse complement strand
TTGCATTCAACTTCACCTTACCTCCTGACATTGCACTTATCTGTGCCGAACGATTGCGTCGACCATGGTCTCTCATTTTGAGATATGATTTTCTTTTAGTTTTGTAGAGTGCATCCTCGTCAATAAGAACTGGTTTAAAAGATTCATTGCATTCCTGCAAACCTGTTATAATGAAACCATATTCTCCATCTTCTGTGTCTGCCTTCATTATCAAGCCTGGAAGTCCGCAAAGTTGCCATGGACCATCCTGCACGGGGATTTCCGGAGCAAACCAAGCTTTCCATTTTCTTCCGTGGTAGTCAGCGGTTGCGAGGTTGCATTCATAATCAAGAACAATAGCAGTAGAATCGCACAGTTCCCATTGAAAATCGTTCATGTCTACTTCATATTGATACCTGTCTGCTCCATTTGAATTCCAGACTGTAATAGTATGTTTCTGAAAATCCTTTTCATTCTTATATCGGCTTTTCGCCATAAGACCTTTCTCCTCCATAATGGCAAATGCGTCCTTTCCGGACTCCATAAATTCGTGCAATGCATCCGACAAAGCTTGCTCACGAATGGCTTTCCCTGTTGGATCATTATCCAACGAGTCAACGTAGAAAGTTTGCGGATCATAATAATAAGAGGCGCTATTCCCTATTTGGAGGATATATTTATATTCGGTTGTCTTCTGTTCTTTTTCAGCATCATCTTTATTATCCCTTGATTTATGCCATTCAGTGAATTGCGCTTTGAGGAAAGCGTTAGGTCTTTCTTCCGAATAGGAAGAGAAAGATAACGATACCAAGATCAAGATTGTCGTGATAAGCAGCTTCATATATCAATTTTTATAAGATGTTATTTAGGTCACAAAGAAATAACTAAAAATTTAATTATACAACTGTTTAATTAGTTGTTTTTTTTTAAGTTTTGCGCTTTCAGGCAGAAGTAAGAATCAGCCAGTGATTACATTTAATCTGTTTCAATCAAGTCGAATCCTTCCGGCAGTCGTTATCACACTCATATCGAAGAATATTATTTGTGGAATCTTCTTCATTGTCTTTTGTGGAATTTTAGTTTTATATTTGGAAAGCAAAGATAAGCAAAAATAATGGAATGCAGCAAGAAAACTTGCGTAAAACTTCTTTTGGAGGGTCATTTCTTTACATATGTTGATGTTTTTTGGTCCACGTCCTTTGGAATCTCACGCTGGGAGCGGTGGGGTGGTGGGGGCGCAGGGGAAACCTTGGCTAATTTCTTTATATTATAACGTATATTATAATTTGATTATTTCACGATAATGGATAATATTTTTGCAGGATTAAAGTATTCTTTTGGATATTAATGTCATATAGTGATAATAATTCATAGAAAAGATTAATAAACGGTGTTGTAATAGTGCTTTTTTAGTACAGCCCCTCCGGGGCTGTAGTGAGGTGAAATAGTTAAACCCTCGGTTGCACCGAGGGTTTACAAGATTTTTAGCCCTACGGGCTATGTGGGTAAAGTCATTTCTTTAGGGTGGCGTAGAGGGCGTTGAAGATGGCGGCAAGGAGATCTATGTCGCACCCCTTTATGGTGAAGACGCCAAGGAAACATCGTCCTATATAGCAGTCGGAAAACATGTAGCGGATGATGTCTGCCGGCAGGTCGGTCTTGATTTCTCCGACCGAGATTGCATGCTCGATGACCGTCTGCCATACCCTCAGCTGGTCTTCATACCATTTGCCGGTATAGATCTTGAAATCCTTATAGTAGGTGATAGCTGAGCTCTCTATTCTGAAGAGGGCCTCATTCAGATTGTCTATACCCATGGCGGCAAACTTCTCCCTCTCCCGTTTGAGAGTCTCAAGATAATAGGTATAGAAAGAGCAAAGTGAAAGACGATAAGCCTCCGGAACGGCATTGACAGAAGACATATCGAAGATATAGGTGGATATCACTTCCTTAAACAAGCCTTCCTTATTCTTGAAATAATATACCATTGAGCCCCGGCTGATGCCTATTTCCTTCTCCATCAGACTGAATGAAACCTGCTCATACGGCCTCGTGGCGAAGAGGCGGAAGGCATCATCTAATATTTTCTTTCTGCTTATTTCTCCTTTACCCATATTTTAGCGCTTTACACTTGCAAAATTAATAAAAATAATTTATTAATCCTAATTGTCAGGTGGGAGACCACACGGTGGAGGCGAGGACGCCGGCTGGGAAGCCGGGGCTCCATAATTAGACGGGGTCGAGGCCGCGGCGGCGCCATTCGGGGAGGGCGTTGTAGTCACGGACTATTGTGTTGGCGAGATTGACAGCCTTGGAGATATGGTCGCAAATGTTTTTCTCGCCTATCAGATGCACGATGTCGGACTTTACGAGAGCCGCCTGCACTCCAGGCTGCACGCCTGACAATACTATCTGTATGCCTTCTTTCTGCGAAGACTTAATCAGTGTCTCAAGGTTGTGTATACCTGTGGAGTCTATGAATGGCACCTTTCTCATGCGGATAATACGGACAAGAGGTTTGTCTTGCATCGTAGAGCGCATCATCTCATCAAACTTGGTGGCGATACCGAAGAAGAAGGGGCCGTCAATCTCATATACAGAGACACCTTTCTCCACATGGAGCACTTCATGGGAGTGCATCTCGGTGCCTTCTGCAACGTCGAGTTGCTTGCTATATACCTTGATTTCCGCATTCTCAGTGACGCGGCGCAGGAAGAGCACCATAGCAAGCAGCAGACCTATCTCAATAGCGATTGTAAGGTCGAAGACAATAGTAAGAATCATTGTGACGAGCAACACCGAGAAGTCTCCCTTAGGATTGTGGGAAATAGCCTTGACAGTACGCCAGCCACTCATGTTGTAGGCCACCACCATCAGCACTGCCGCAAGGCAACTCATGGGCACAAGATTGATAAGAGGCATGAAGAAGAGATAGATGAGGAGCAATACCACTGAGTGAATCATACCCGCAAGCGGTGTGCGGCCACCGTTGGTAATATTGGTCATAGTGCGTGCAATAGCGCCAGTGACCGGTATACCGCCAAACAAAGGCACCACGATATTGGCTATACCCTGGCCGAAAAGTTCGGTGTTGGAGTTGGTGCGGGAGCCCGTGATACCATCGGCCACCGTAGCGGAGAGCAGCGACTCGATCGCACCCAGCATAGCGATAGTGAAGGCCGATGGGAGGAGAGCATTGATGGTGGCCATATTGATTGTGAAACCGTGTGGCATCGGAATATCCGACTTCATATCTCCGAATCGGTCGCCGATGGTCTCTACATGGAAACCAGGGACGAGCATTCCGAGAAGCCAGCAACCAGCCGTCACGAGAATGATTGCTATTAGAGCACCCGGAAGTTTCTTAGACAGGAATGGTACGAGAGTTATAATCAGGAGCGACACGATGCCCACAATCATAGTGACCCAATCCACTTTTGAGACATTGGATAGAAGCACTCCCCATTTCGTGATGAAGTCGCCCGGAAGGTCACGTAGTCCCATGCCGAAGAAATCGTTGATCTGAGTCGAGAAGATAGTTATGGCGATACCAGCGGTGAAGCCTACTACAATCGGATAGGGAATGAACTTGATGACCGTGCCGAGACGGAAAAGTCCCATAAGGACGAGAATCAGACCTGCCATGACTGTTGCTATGGCAAGCCCGGTGAGGCCGAACTGCTGGATGATGCTGTAGACAATCACGATGAAAGCACCTGTCGGGCCTCCAATCTGGACCGAGTTGCCGCCAAGAGCGGAGACAATAAAACCGCCGATGATAGCGGTGATAAGGCCGATGGAGGGAGAGACACCGGAGGCTATCGCGAAAGCGATGGCAAGAGGGAGAGCAACAATACCGACGACAATACCTGCGATGAGGTCGGATTTGAAACGGGCCATGTCATAGCCTTTCCACATCGAGAATGCCTTCGGGTGGAAATCAATCATTTTCAAAAAATCTGAATCCATAATCTTTTATATACCTGTAGAATCTGTATTTGGGTCACAAAGCGCCTCTCCGAGGCTACTGTGCTTCTATTTCTACCCCAGGCTTAAGCCTGGGGTTTCGTCACGATATCAGCTCTCCGAGCTGAGGGGTAGGCTTTATTTGAGGTGGGAGGCGTATTCGAAGATGCGGTCGAAGATGTGGCGGTCGAGGTCGGTCAAGGAGCGGCCTCGGCGAGCCATGACTCGCTCAGCAACTGTGAGGAACTTCTTGACAGGAACATCGACAAAGCCTCCGTTAGCACTTCCTTCCTGGAAACTTGGGACAAAAACACGAGGGAAACCAGCTCCATAGATGTTGACGCCTACGCCGATGACCGTAGCTGTGTTGAGCATGACATTGACTCCGAGTTTTGAGTGGTCGCCGATGATGGGGCCGCAAAACTGCAGGTCGGTACGAGCAAAAGAGTGAAGGCGATAGTTCCAGAGGCGAATCTTGGAATAGTCGTTCTTTAGGTTGGAGCAATTCACACCAGCTCCGATGTTGCACCACTCCCCTACCACGGCATTTCCGAGATAACCATCGTGAGCTTTATTTGAATATCCGAAGATGACCGAATTGTCGACCTCTCCACCTACCTTCACGTATGGGCCGAATGTAGAGCCGCCATAAAGTTTTGCTCCCATACGGGCTTTGGCATGCTCGCAGAAAGCGATCGGACCGCGAACGCAACAACCCTCCATCACGGAGGCATCGCGTCCGATATATACGGGTCCCTCCTTGAGATTGAACATAGCGCCTTCCACTTCTGCGCCTTCCTCCAGGAAAATCATCGGGTTACCATCCTTGTCGGTGAGGTCGCCGATGACGCGATTGGTATCAGAAAGTGGTTGCGACTTACGGTCGGCCGTGATACGGCGGAAATCCTCCACCAACACCTGCGGATTCATGATAAAGACATCATAGACGTTGTGAAGTCGACGCATATCCTCTTGGAACACATCATCAAACTTACGATCTTCAAGGTCTTTCTGACCTCCACGGAAGGCGATAGTATAGTCTTCCCAGAGGATAGCCTGTCCCTTTTTAAGCGACACGATGCGGGCAGCCATATCCACGTCGGGCACGACAGCACCGGAGACGAATAGCATTTCCTCATTTACATCGTCGGGTTGGCCGAAACGTTCACGGAGATACTCAACGGGGAGAGCATGAATTTCAGCATCCGGAAGGAAAGTCTCCCATTTCTCGCGGATGGTGGTTATGCCCACGCGGAAGTCGCAGATTGGGCGAGTGAAGGAGAGAGGGAGGAGATCGTAGTGATCATCCTTGTGGTCGAAGAGAACGATTTTCATTTTTTATAGCTAATTCCTATTAAGTTGCAAAATTAGTTAAAAAAAATGAAATTTGCAAATCGTAGGGGATTCTCCAGAGTCTTCTCCAAAGTCTTCGAAAATGTTAGGGATAGACGGCACGGCGGAGGCGCGACGTCTCCGGTCCTAGGCTATGCAGTTATTTTTTACTTTTGAACTTATGGGGGAGTTAAGTGTTATACTTATGAAAGGATGAGATACCTGAAGAACTCAATTTGTAAGCAAAGTGGCTGCTATAGTCCCCAAAGGCGCGAGGTCTTTCAGAAGATTAGGCAGTGATAATAGAAATCCTTATGGCGCCGAAGTCTATTTTTTAGACTTCGGCGAATTTTTTTTTCTTTTGTAGGGGGAAGTTAGAGGGTGTCGACTCGAGGCGGTTAAAAACCGCCTTCCCATTCACTATGCATCTGGAAAAGCCCATTCTTTAGAAGGGATAACCTAGGGCGAGGTGGAAGGCGAAAGCGTCTTTGAAGCGGACGTTGAAGTAGTGGGGTGTGCCGTTGCTGTAGGGTGTGTGAAGACCGTAGCCTACGTCAAGCCGGATTACCATCATGCCGAGGTCGTAGCGGAGGCCAGCCCCCGTACCGAGAGCAATGTCCTTCAAGAAGGTCTTGCCTTGCAACTGTCCGCCAGGACGCAGAGGGTCATTCTTCAAAAGCCAGATATTGCCGGCATCGATGAAGGCCGCACCATGCAAGGCACCCATAATCGGGAAACGATATTCAGAATTCACCTCAAACTTAAATGTACCGGTCTGGTCGAAATATCCGTTGACGAGGTCTTTCGGAGCCCGATAGCTACCAGGGCCGATTGAACGGACCGTGAATGCGCGAATCGAGTTGGCTCCTCCAATGTAGAACTGCTCGGAATATGGCACTTCCTTTGCATTGCCATAGGCATGGGCCGCCCCAAGCAGCACTCGCGAGACTATCCATTGGTCTTGCTTCGGGAAGAGACGATGATTCCAGACAAGCTGAACCTGGCCCTTGACAAACTGAGAGAACGGGATTCCGAAAAGCTTCTTGACACCCTTCACCTTGCAAAGGTCATATATCGCATCAAAAATATTGCCGGCCTCTGTGAATGAAGCAGTGAAAGTAATCCCGTTATTCTGTTCGCGCTCCAGCCATTTGTCGTAGGTGTAGGTATAGCTCAGCTGCGGGATGAATCGGCTTTCAAAACTGAGGGCCACTGCAGGATTCATCGCCATCACAGAATCAAATTCGTGAGTCGTGCGGATAAGTTTATTATAGGTAAGCTTGAAGGGCGTGAATGAATTCATCGCATGGCGTGTAGCCCGCCACTCATAAGTGATGCCCATATTGTACTCAGCCATCATGAAGTATTTCGGTCTGTTGAGCACCGACCCTCCAAGCGAGATAGTGGTCCAGTTAAGGTCGCGCTTAGAGCGAGGGATAAACTTTGGCGCCAACAGACGGGGGAAAGCCAAAGAAGTCTGCAGACCAAAATCGTATGAATTGAATACCGACGACTTATTGCGTCCAGTCTGCCACTCATAGTCGGCATTGAGAGACACACTTAGTTTTTCGGCACCTCCGAAGATATTGTTGTGGGTGAATGATGCCACGAGTCCAGGTCCGATATATGAATTCGACTTAGAGCTTGCATTGACTTCGATGGTAGCCTCCATGGGTCGGTCGTAGCGGCAGGTAATATAGACGTCCATCAAGGGATTCTTGGCCGACGAGTCAGCAAGCATCGGTTGAATCTGGATATTTGAGAAGATGCCGAGGCGGGACAGACGGGTCTGCGTACGGTCCATATCCCTTACGGAGAAGACCTTCCCCTCACGGAAAGTGATGCATTCCGGGATAAGACCTTTTCTGACGTGCTGCGGGCGCATGATGATAAGCTCTCCCCTATCCGTATCGATTGTATCCGGACGACCGGGACCATATGTTTCATTACGCTGAAGAAGCGTAACTATATTGCGGGTACGGTATTTGCGTAGAGCGATATCGGGCATATTGTCGGCAAAGTTCAGCCGCATCGCCACCGCATGGGGAGTCAAGAAAGTATCTGCGAGAAACTCAAGATACTCCGGACGGAAATAGTAATAACCACGGTTGCGCAGATTGTTTGCGATATCCACACGCAGGGCAGAAAGGGAATCGACACAGAAGACGGCTCCTTTCTGGAACCATGCGCTTTTCTTAGCTATCGAGTCGATGAAGGTCTTGATGCCATCTGCCGGAAGATTGAAATACTCAATGGTATCAATTCGGTAAGGAGCAGAGACATCGAATGTGTAGGCCATCTTTGCCTTCTTCGGATTTTTCTTGTCAGGTACTTCCACATAAGATGCGGTAGAGCCAAAATATCCATTGTCAGCAAGGATATTCTCCACCATCTTCATGCGCATGTCGGCGCGAACATCTGTGATGAGCACCGGTTGCTTGACAAATTTTCTATATGCCCATCCGTAGAGTCCCTTTGCAGAATCATTCCAATTATTGTAGACCCATAATCCTATGGGGAATGGATCCCTCTTATATGGAGAAAGGAGGGGCCACGGATTGTTTGGCTTTACGTTGACAGCCTGTGTCAGCTCAGAGACAAGGGCAGCCGGAAGTTTGTCGTCGCCCGTAGGATTGATCTTTACAGTCATGCCATTATAAAGCGTCTCATCCTCACCGAGACGGCGTGTAGTGCTGCAGGCAGCTGCGAGCACGAGAAGGATGGTCAGTGCGGCCAGTGACACCGACCCTCTTCGGAGAGGATATCTTTTAAGATTATTTCGCATCTTCATCTTCCTTTCTTTGAATAGCCTTAATAGAGTCAGCAGGAGCAGAGAGAGCCTTGTGGATATCGATAAGGGAATCAACAGTTTCCTGTGTATTATCAGCGGGTGATTCCTGCTTCTTTTTCTTCCATAGTTTGCTGAGACCGAAATGGGTGATTTCGGAGAAGTAAGCAAGACGGCGGCGCAGGTTAAGACCGACACCAGTCTCCGTGATCTCCCCTTCGAGCACGCTCTCAAAACCAGTATGTCGATAGAGCTTCGCATTAAGACTCATATTGTTGGTCTGCTTGAGAATATACTCGAAAGCAATATCACTGATGAGGTTTTGCTCAAAATTCTCGTTTGCCGAGCCATCGGTGTAATTACCACCCACGATAATCTTAAATCGATTGTTGAGCAGTGATTTCGACACCTGATAAGAGTAAGAAGTATTGGTAGATGTATTACCATTTGTACCGGTCTGATACTGGTCAACACCGAGGTTGATATCTACACCCTTGATATTGTTGGCGAGGAACGAATTAAGAGAAGATGTCAGCATACCATAGAGGTTGCTCGTCACGAGATTAGAGTTTACAGACTTCGCATTCTGGCCCGTATAGCTTCCGGTCAGCATAAGACTTATGGCTTGCTGCTGGCGCTGGTCGGCTGTCATCGACTGGAGCTCATTGCTGATGCTCATGTCGTCGTCGGTCGAGAGATCGAACAAGACGGATGGTGCCGAGAGATTGTTGCCAATATTCAGGGTAACGAGGAAATTAACCAGACTTGTGTTTCCGTTCATCTGGATGTTGGCCTTAATATTGTCATAGGCCTGGATATCCAGTTGCGGATTAAGTATATCGCCACCCCACGTGATGTGGCTGTCTTGGTCAAAATTAAATGTCTTGTTGCCAAGTATCGGCATTTTATATCTCACAAAGCCAGTGCCCGTGTATAGCGTGCCATTAAGACGCATATCGCCGAGGTAGTTCTGGAAATAGTTGAGCGTACCCGACGGGTTGCACTGCACCTTTCCGTTAGCGTTGATGGATGGCTGCTCAAGGTTGACCGTCACCTCTGCGCCCTGGGAGATTATAGCCTTCGCTGTGATTCGCATTCCGACTACAGAAGTAATTGAGTCAGCCTTTGCCACCTGGGTTGTGTCGGAGAAATTGACAAATTTCACCACTCCATCAGCGCCCTGGCCTTGACCGAGGGAATTAGACTCCATCACCATATTATAAGTCACATCCGTTGTGGGCAGAACATTGAGCATAGCATTGATATCCATCATCGACATCGGGCCCTTCACCGAGGCATCGAGGTCTACGAAAAGTTTGCCTGTCACGTCTGCGCCGCTGTTGGCTTTTGCTCCCGTAAGCTGGATATTGGAGGCCTTAGCCGAAAGGTCGAACTTCATATCCGACATCTTGGTGGCGTCGACAGTGCCGCGAAGGGTAAGCGGATTCTTATTGACCGCATAGATGTCAAACTCATGGAAATCCAGCACATTGTCGGCCACCGTGATAGGATCGTGGTCGAACATGAATTTAGTCCCAAGCATATTGACAAGCAATCCGACGGAATCGCATGAGATACTTCCGTTTAGTTTCGGGTCGGTGAAAGAACCACTGAGACTCATGTCGCCATTGAGATGGCCAGACACCTTCATGGTTTGTGGCGGCAAGAACGGATTGGCGATTGCAAGCGGGAATTCAGTCAAGATAAGCTTGAGGCGCTCAGCCACCATTCCTGCAGAAGGATTGACAGAATCGGGGGCGAGGATAAACTGCACAGCCGCAGCCTCTTTGCCATCGATCAGCATACCGATTTTTCCGGCACTCTTACCTTTATTGCCCATTCCTGCAGCAAGGTTGAAGTCGAAATCGCCTACGCGCTTGCGGTCGTAGTAGAAATCATTTATATCGAGCGTACCCTTGCCTACAAGAGCCTTTCCGGTATATCGCACGTTGATATCTGAATTGACACTCGCTTGAATTGGCGGCGGATTGAGCATCATATGAGTGAAATCAGCCACCTGGATATTCTTCAGGTTGAGATGCAGATTGTCGAGCCCCTGCTCATTTTTCTCAGTGCGCAGAAGGATGCTGCTCTTGTCGCTGCTGGCCATGAGATTAGCATTGAGTTTTAGCGACTTCAGATTGACATCAATATAGTTGTCGAGGTTGAAATTCCAAGGGAGATATGCTATGGTTGCCTTAAGAGGAGTGAATCGAAGCGACACAATGGAGTCTGCGACAGAGGCTGTGAAACCGAGGCGATAGCCCATCTTATCCTTTATATTATGCTGCACGAGATAGGCCGACAGACGATTTTCACCAATATATCCACTCATGCGCACCTTGGCAAACTCATCGAAAGTGCCTGGACGATTGCCAAGATGCACCACATAGTCGAGCAGATTGCCACGAGAGTTGAGGTCGATCGTAATTGTATCGAGTGTCATTGAGCTCGTACGGAGTGTATTCAGCACCACGTCGCCGTTGATGATGGAGTCTTTTGAAAGATTCATCGTAAGGTTGCCGATAGCCATGCCGGAAGGAGAAAGGAACTGGCTTACGATGCCGTTGCCTTCCACGTCAGCCTTGAGAGTGAAGGGAGGAAGATTGGCCTCGAGCTTCTCCACGTCGAGACGGCGGTCTGCTATTGCCTTCGGTATCATCGCCGCCACTTCTGAGAAGCGGTCGATAAGTGGACTCAAGCCGACAGACGAGAGGAACTCCACATCGGCCCCACGGGCACCGAGCACGCAGTGCACGTCATTAGCTGTAGAGACAAACTTCACATCCACCCCATCAGGGATATTGATATCTTGGTCGGGAAGATGCCAGTCGATAGCAGAGGCATCAAGATCTACGTTGTAGAGCCAAGTATGTGGAGAGGCAGTGCCGCTGATATGAATGTTGGCACCACCGGCATTTTTGGTTTCTGAAAGGCCGAGAGCCATAAGGTCGACATTGTGGATGTCGGCCGTGATGTCGGCTTGGTACAGATTGTCGGAGATACGTCCGCTGCCATTGATATCGAATGAGAGGACAGGGTTGGGCGACTTGGCACGAAGAGTGAAATCCTCGTTGGCAAGGGTAGCCAATAGTGTGATGTCCTTTATCGAATGACCATTGTAGACTGCGCTTGCAAGGTCAAGGCGCACGTCGGTGTGGGCACCACGTTTTTCAGGATTGAAGCCAGCACCATTAGCTGAGAGAGTCGCTGTCACCGTACCGATGGTCTTGTCGCCGAGGAAAGCCCCGACGTTGAGTGAATGCACGGAAGCTTTCACGTCGTAGCGCTCCGAGTTCATACCCACGTGGCCGTCTGCGGCGAGATTGCCGTGAGGAGTGGTCAGTTTGAAGTCAGCCGCATAGTTCTCATGGTTGGCTGAGGCAGTTCCTTTTATATTAAGAGTCGGGATATTGATTCCGTTGAGGTCGACAAATTTCTTGACAATCTCAGGACGGCTGAGCTCACCCTCGAAGTTAAGGTCAGCTACGAGCTGCTTGAAATCAAGAGCATTCTTTGCCTTGCCTGTGGCACGCAGGGAGAGAGTGCCCGGAAGAGCCACGTCAAACTGCTCGATGTCGGCGTCGCCCAACTGTCCATTGGCCTTTACTTTGGCATTAAGAGGAGTGGTCGGGGGGACAGCTGAGGTATATGTGGCGAGATCCGGCATAAAATTATTGATGTCGGTCATGCCGAGACTCGCGTCGATATCCACGTCAAGCAGGGCTGAGGGCTCGAAAGCGAGCAGAGCGTTGGGCAGTGCAGCTGTAGCCTGCACCTGCGAGAAGGGGGTTCGGATGTTGAAATCACGAAGATTCATTCCTGTGGAATCCATTGAGAAGACACCAGTGCCCTCCGTAATAGTGAGGCCGCATTGCTCCATGCCACGTAGGGATGTGATAGGAAGCTTGAGAGTCGTAGCTTGGTTATAGAAATCTTTCAGTTCGATATCGAGTGCGGAAACACGGATATCGTTGGTGTCGAATCCTTTCACCACGGGACTCCCCTCCACTGCGTAGCGTGCGTTGAAATCAGAAAGGGCGATGCGGTCAACCACGATGGTAGTTGGCTCTGAAGGAGCGGCAGTGGTATCGGGGGCTGGAGCTGGGTGCGTCTTCACATATTCGAGAGAGGGGGCCAACATCAGGGCATCGCCGTGAGCAGCCGAGACATCTGTCATGCGGATGGTCATGGTCCTGAGGTCAATAACACCGTCATCGACAGATAGATTCTTGGCTCGGAAGCGGAGTGTGTCGATGGTCGGGAGCATCGTCATCGTGAAGAGCATATTGTCGATGGCGAGTTTTTTAGCAGTAATATAAAAAGGTGTGGATGTAGTGTCTTTTGGAGTTGAAGTCTGTTTCCATACGTCCATTGAGAGGAATACATCGCCGTCGCTGAGTTTAGCCTCGTTGAGGGAGATTGTGCTGGTCTTCATATTTGCCCACGACTTGTCGTCGACCTCGAGAAGGCCGGCTCTTATCTTCATAAGCATTGAGGAGTCTGGGGATAGCATACGGTAGTAGCCATCGCGTAGAAGCAGGCGGTTGATTTGGAAATCGAGGCCGAGGAGCGGACGCAGTTTGACGTCGACGAGAGCCTCGCGTGCCATGACCATGGTGTCGCCAGATGCTTCGATAACACTCACTCCCGAGAGGGAGAGATCGACGGGAAACTTCAATCTTAGTTTTTCGACACCGATTTTCATGCCGGTCTTGTCGGCAACAATCTTGGTAGCTGTCTTGACAGCAAAGTCCTGGACGGGCGGGATATAGAGCAGCACAGGGATGAGCAATACAACAACAAGAATGCATCCGAGTACCTTTAGAGGGATTCGGATCCAGGGGCTTGAGATAAGATGCTTTTTGGTCTTCTTCTCAGGTGCCGGAACGTTTTCAGTCGGTTGCGACTGCGCGTCTATATTTGGATTTTCTTTTTCTTGCATGTAGATATAGTCTATATTCAATGTAACAATCCCCGTTTTTGATAGTTTAAAGAAATTGAACAAAAATTAACTTACGCCTTCAGCGAAGGGTGAAGGACCAAGAGTCAAGAACAAAGGATGAAGTGGGCTATTCAAGAAGGAGGAATTAATATAGGTTAATTTTTGGGGGATTTGTGGAATTTTTATTATCTTTGCAGACTATTAGGAAATTTTGAAAGGGGAATATGAGAAAGATTGAGACTGGAGTGTCGGAAAGCGACCGACTATCACTGCAGGAATTGCTTCCAAAAGAAATCAAATACGGGGTCTCGCCCGAGACTATCGACCGTCTCCTGGATATGGGGAACACCGTAATCCTCGAGAAGGGTGATGCACTCATTGCGTCGGGAGAAAAAGACTCCAACCTTTAAATATTGGTAGATGGACTTCTCCGCACTTGGTTTTGGAACGACAACAAGGAGGAGACCTTTGCCATCTCTACCATACCGACAGTATTTTTCAACTACCATTCATATTTTGCCGGGAAAGAGTCTTTTTTCCAGTTTGAAGCTTGCATCGACTCAAGGGTCATCAAAGTATCGAAGCAGGATTTCGACCGGCTCATAGCTGAGTCGCACGATTTCACACGCTTTATGCTCGGGCTTTCTGAAGCCCAGCTATATCACTATGAAAGAAAATGCAGGTTGTCGCTGGGCGACTCAAAGGAAAAATATAAGAAGATGATAGAGGATAATCCCGGGAGGGTGAATCAGATGTCGCTGCAGACTGTTGCTTCTTATTTGCGGATTACTCCGCAGTATTTGTCTAAGTTGCGACGGAATTTGAAGTGACGGCTCGGAGCGGTGCAAGCACCGCTGGCGGAGAACAAACCTTCATAGTATGGGGACACCTCCATATAAGCCGGCTGGGAAGCCGACCTCCATACCAGATTTTTTTGACTTTTTTAATATAGGTTAATTGCTTCGGCAGCGGGGACTCCCGGACGAATCGACCTCTCAAAGAAGGTCCAGACTAAAGCTCTGCAGGAAAAAGCAGAGGCAAAAGCGCCCGAAATCCTTTCTACTTCCGACGTCGCTGTGCGTCCGCTTAAGTCGCCACGCATGAACGTGGCTTCTGTAGAAAAGAAATCTGTTCTTCTCTATGAGGATTTCAACAATGTGCCCGACGGCAACACTGAGACAATCGACAAAATTGGCGAAAGATATACCGATTTCATCGCAAGCCACAACTATCAGCCAGGCCGCTATATTGACAATGAATATACCCCCGAGAGCGGCACATGGGAAGGCGACTGGGTATACGCTGGAAAGAACGGCACAGTAATCCTTCAGAGCTACAACCCTCAGATTCCGGCATCACTCAACACACCTCTCGGTGACTACTCTGGAGATCTCACAGTGACAGTTCGCTGCCGCTATGCAAAATCTTTCTGGGGTTCATATCAATCAGCGTCAGGCTATGTGACCACTGGCGGCTCTGACCTCAATCTGCTTCTTTGCACGGGCGGGTATGACGGTGGCGCTTCTGCCGTAACAGATGCCGGTCAATATGCACAGCTTGCTTCCGGACAGATTTATGAGCCGGAAGGATGGCAGGAGATAACCTTCAAAGTGCGCAACGAGAGCGCTAACGCAGATGGCTATCTTTCTCTCGCCACAAGCTACGCCCTCGAAATCGACTGGATTAAGGTGACCGACGACAATACATTCCTTGCTGCCCCTGTAGTGAGAGGCGCATCAGACTTCACCAACGATGGCTTTACAATCCACTGGGACAACGTAAGACGCTCCTACAACTACTACATAGACCTCTGGAAGACAGTCTATACAGCTCCCGAAGGTATCAACGTAGCTTGCGACTTTGAAGACCAGCAGCTTCCTGAGTGGATTATCGCTCCCAACACTGAGATAGCAGAAGGCATGGGCGCCGACGGCACTACCGGCCTTGCAATTCTTGACAACGGAGTGAACGGAGCTGTCTCCACAATCGACTTCGGCAAGAAACTCGACAAATTCTCATTAAAGTTTGTGATGAACCTCGACATGAGCGACTACAATGCGGTAGACTGGGATAACCTCCCTACTCTTTATATCGATGGATACGGTGAGAACGGTTGGGAGCCCTTCGCTGAACTCATACTCGATGGATATACAATCTATCCGGGCTACTATTGCGAGCTGATGCTTGACGGCGAAGTATTTGAAGGTCTCTACTCAGGACTCCGCTTCTATGCAGCAAACACCGACGAGGACAACCTCATCTATCTCGACGACCTCACAGCATTCGCAAAGCGTCCTTACAAACTGGAACGCGTCATCGGACCGAAGGGTGCAATCTACGACAAAACTGATGATGAATACGACTACAACTACTACGTATACACCGATGACCCCAACCGTTGGGTGACAAGCTACACCTTCACAGGTCTTGAGCCAGAAACGGAATATTGGTATCGCGTACGCAGCCACAACGTAAGAGAATTCGCAGGCAAGGAGAAATTCCACGCATTCGGCGTAGCTGCTCCTGCCCTTCTCCCCGCCACAAACATCACAGCTTCTTCTTACACTGCTAACTGGACAGATGCTCCTAAGGCTCAGAAGTATACAGTCAACAACTACAAGGCTGAGAGCATCCTCGCCGACGAAGAGAAGCACTCCATAATGGCCGACAACTTCTCAAACTGCACCGGACAGCCACACTTCGCAACAATGCAGCCGCTCGACAACAATACAGAGTGCTACCTCGACGAATATACTGATCTCATGGGTTGGAGAGGCAAAGGCAACAGCATGGGTCAGAACCTTCTCGGCACCGAGATGTACAAAGGCGGATATCTCATCACTCCTCCGATGATGGTCAACCCCGAACGCGGAAGCGTATACGTATATGTTGAGATCACTGGCTATTATGGCGAATATCTGCAGATTGAAACCACCAAGAGCAATCTCTCGGCAATGGTTCAGTTTAACGAAGATGGCGAAATCATCGGATGGCTTGAAATGCCGGCAGCAGAAGGCGACCAGATCAAGTTCTCCACCTACTATGGCTACCCATTCGCTTTAAGCGGCTTTGAAGTGGCTCAGGATGTAAAGGCAGGCGACCTTGTACGCGTCTATGCAAGCAACGCAGAAGTTCCCGCCGGCGAACAGGCTTACACCTTCAGCAACCTCGAGCCAGGCATCTACTGCTACAGCGTGGTGTCTCACTTTGACCTTGAAGACCAGAGCGCAGTCTCCACTTCCAACGAGTTCATCACAGTCGACACCAAGAATGGCAACACCTCAATTACCAACAAGATTGAGCTCGTAGGCAGCGACGTCCAGGAGAAGGCACGCTATTCAGTCGATGGCACAAGAATCAGTGGCGACTTCAAGGGCATGATTCTCGTGGAAATGAACGACGGAACTGTCGTGAAGAAAGTATCGAAGTAATCTTCGATGACATGTTAAATTGAATGAAATACTTAGCCGGAGCTCTATTGATAGCTCCGGCTTATATCAATTATTAGGATATTTATGAAAAAGACTGCTTTACTATCGCTTTCTTTGGTAGTTGCAATCTCCGCATCGGCTGGCAACATCGAGTTTACTTACAACGCCACAGGAGCAGAGCCGGAAGGATATGGCTACAAGAAAGACCAGACCTACGATGTCGGTATCGCACTCAGCTCCTCGGAGCTCAAGGGGAAAAAGATTGTAGGATTCGAGGTGCCCGTCTATTCTCTTGAATACGTTGGCTCGCCTAAGGCATGGCTCTCCAAAGCTCTCTCAGCCACCGTAGGCACTGAGACCACCTTTACCCCAGATGTAGCCTCCTACGACGCGACGATCGAAAACGGCATACTTTTCTTCACCTTCCCGGAGCCATATCAGATTCCTGAGGAAGGAATATACTTAGGCTACTCTTTGAGCATCAATGGGTTGCCATCAAGCGAAACAGCCCAACCCATAGCTGTCACTCCAGGCTCCACGCCTGGAGGCCTGTGGCTCCACGCGTCCTCCTCACAGACAAAATGGTCGGATCTCTCATCGCGTAAAGAGCTCCTGAGCGCTATGACCGTCCGCCTCGAAGGAGACTTTGCAAGCAACGCCGCTACCATCGGCTCAAAGACCCAACGCATCTATGCAGCGAAAGAAGGCATTGCCATGATGAAAGCCTCATTGGAAAACTGGGGCGAACAGGGCATCTCTTCTTTCGACTATGTCTACACCGTTGGCGACATCGAGAAGAGCGGCAGCTATCAATTTGAAGAGACTGTCCCCGCTATACTCGGAAGGAAAGCGACTGCTGAGATTGAAATCATGGCTCCGGCTGCCCTCGGAGATTATGAAGTCGGCATAAAGGTGACAAAAGTGAATGGAG
The DNA here is from genome assembly GCA_964537745.1 of uncultured Sangeribacter sp. Lineage (GTDB taxonomy): Bacteria > Bacteroidota > Bacteroidia > Bacteroidales > Muribaculaceae > Lepagella. The sequence continues at coordinate 2,887 of CAZIAX010000021.1, read as the reverse complement.
TTGCCAATGAAACAGAGCAGGCACCTTTCACAGTGCCGATGACAGTGCAACCGTTCGTGGCAACCTATCGTCCGCTCGTGGAGGAATACACCGGATTGAGATGTGGTTACTGCCCTCGCGGATATGTGATGCTTGAGCAGATGAAGCTCAAATATGGAGACCTCTTCGTAGCTATGGCTTATCATGGCACAATGGAAGGAGACGAAATGACCTATATTTCTCCTTCTGATTTTCCGTTGTCGTTTACCGGCTATCCGGCTTCCGCATTCAACAGAGGCACCAACATGGACCCGGGAAACATACCCAATATATGGGAGCTTAACCGCGATGTCAATCCCTCGGCAGAAATAGCAGTCGACCTTGAATGGGCAGATGCTGAGCAGACCAAACTGGTAGCTAAATCCAAGACAAGATTTATCAGCGACATCGCCGACTCTCCCTATGTGCTCTCCTTTGCTCTGGTAGCTGATGGGATGGGTAAGCCATATTGGTTGCAAAGCAACGGATACGCAGACTATGAGCCTACCGGCATTTATGCAGGCCCTTACTGGGATCTTTTTGTGGGTAAAGGCTCTCCTGTAGCAGGTCTTACTTTCAACGATGTTGTAGTCTATTATCCCGATGTCAAGGGTATCAAGGAGTCATTGCCACAAAATATCGAGGCTGATAAATGGTATGAATACACATTCGAGGTCGAGACCGAAAATGTTCGCACTCTACAAGGCACCGATTACATTTCTGATTTTAACAAGACAAGAGTTATCGGAATAGTTTTGAATGGCAAGACCGGCAAGCCTATCAACTGCATATCCTCCATCTATCCCGATGGCAAATCGCCTGAGGTAGATACTGTAGAGGGAATTGGTGCTGATGAAGCGGAAGTAGTCGGCGTAGAGGTTTATGACCTGCAGGGACGCAGGATTTCCGAACCTGATGCCGGACTCAACATCATCCGCGAGAAGCTTTCGGATGGTAGTTTCAGGACTAAGAAGGTTATAGGTTTATAAGTTTATAAGTTTATAAGTTTATAAGATCAAAAGGCGGCTTGTTGGCCGCCTTTTTTATTTGGACTGGGGAAGGCACAAGATGCATATGCTGAAGAACATATATTTTTATTTGGAGTTTATATGCAATTTTTGTAATTTAGCAACCGAAAGAGTGTAGTTTTTACACTCAAAATTTATCTGATTTTAATTCAACAACTTAACAACAATATCATGATTAAAGCGACAAGAACATTTATCATGCTTGCAGGAGCGGCTATCGCTTTTTCTGCTTGCAACTCTTCGAAAGAAGCTTCGCAACAAACACTCTCCGGTCTTGACCCGCAGAACTTCGTCAGCGAATATGAAGGAAAACCCACTGCTCTCTACACTCTTAAGAATGCCAACGGCATGGAAGTGTGCGTGACAAACTTCGGCGGACGTATCGTATCTATCATGGTCCCCGACCGCAACGGCGACTTCAAGGATGTGGTACTCGGTTTCGACAGCGTGCAGGCTTATTTCCCCGAAAACAATCTCAGCGACTTCGGGGCTTCTATCGGTCGCTATGCCAACCGTATCAACCAAGGCAAGATCGTGATTGAAGGCGACACTATCCAGCTTCCTCAGAATAATTTCGGACATTGCCTCCACGGCGGCCCTACTGGATGGCAATATAAGGTGTATGGCGCCAACCAGCTCAACGACTCCACTCTTGTGCTGACAATGGATAGCCCGGACGGTGACAATAACTTCCCTGGAAATGTGAAGGCTGAGGTGACCTATACCCTTCTCAGTAACAATTCAATCGATATCGCCTACAAGGCAACAACCGACAAGCCGACCTATATAAATATGACCAACCACTCATATTTCAACCTCAACGGCAACCCCACAGAACCTATCACCAACAACATCCTGACAGTAAACGCTGCACGTTATACTCCAGTGGACACCACATACATGACTACCGGCGAGATCCTTGAAGTAAAGGGAACTCCGATGGACTTCACCGTGGCAAAGACTGTAGGCGACGACATCGAGAAGATAGACTTCGATCAGATAAAGAACGGCAATGGATACGACCACAACTGGGTGCTCGACACTGCAGGCGACGACACTCAAGTGGCAGCAAGCCTCCTCTCCCCTTCCACAGGTATTCTTCTTGATGTCTACACAAATGAGCCTGGCATTCAGGTATATTCAGGCAACTTCCTCGACGGCACTCAGACTGGCAAGCATGGCATTATCTACAACCAGCGCACCGGCATCTGCCTGGAGACTCAGAAATATCCCGACACTCCCAACAAGCCGGAATGGCCTTCAGCTCTCCTGAAGCCAGGCGAGACTTACAATAGTCATTGCGTATTCAAATTCTCCACAGTGAAATAACAACAACACTAACAACTTAATAACTCACATCATGGCATTATTAGACTGGATTGTGGTCGCCATTTTCGCATTGGCTCTGATAGGCATCATCGTATGGGTGATGAAACAGAAGCAGAACAATGCCGACGACTACTTCCTCGGTGGCAAAGACGCCACCTGGATTGCAATCGGCGCATCAATCTTCGCGTCGAACATCGGATCTGAACACCTCATCGGTCTTGCCGGCTCTGGCGCAGCTTCCGGCATGGCAATGGCCCACTGGGAAATCCAGGGCTGGATGATTCTTCTTCTTGGTTGGGTATTCGTACCCTTCTACAGCCGCTCCATGGTGATCACCATGCCGGAATTCCTTGAGAAACGCTACAACCCTGCATCGCGCACCATCCTCTCTGTAATCTCCCTTATCAGCTACGTGCTTACCAAAGTTGCCGTTACGGTTTACGCTGGCGGTCTCGTCTTCCAGCAGGTATTCGGCATCGAGACTCTCTGGGGCATCGACTTCTTCTGGATTG
>CAZIAX010000020.1:0-20543 GCA_964537745.1 uncultured Sangeribacter sp. | reverse complement strand
TGAGAAGACGCTTGAATGGGTTGAAGCCGATGCTACCCTTGAAAGTGTCGGCTGCGCCAGCTTTCTCCACGAGAGCCACAAGAGCTTTTGCAATCTCTTCTGCCTTTCGGGGGCAGCAGATGATATTCACTTCGATTTTGTTGAGGTCGATGCCTTCGAGCACTGCAGCGAGGTCGGAAGCCTCGAGACCGCGCATGCTGATGCCGAGTGATTCAACACCCTTGTCGATGGCATGCTTAGCGTGAGCATTGATTTCGTCGGCTGTCTCGCCGAGAATCTGCTGGCGGATAAGCCAGTCGTTGTTGGTCTTTGTGCCTCTAACATAGGGGAACTGACCTGGCATTGAGCCTACTGAAGGAAGACCTTCGATATCTTCCTTACGATAGAAAGGCATGACATTGAAGCCTTCGTTGGTGCGCCATACGAGCTTCTTATTGAAGTCGGCACCCTTTAGATCGACATTGATCTTCGCCATCCATTCTTCTGTGGATACAGGCGGGAACATGTCAAACAGTTTTTCTTTCTTTTCTGCCATAATTAAATAGCTTGTTATGAATGCTTATAAATAATCATTTCATGGTAGTCGGAGTAAAAAACAGCCTAATAAAGGTGTTCTCCGGTTTTCGATGCAAATTTAATCATTTTTTTTTGAATAAAGAAATCTAAACCCTATAAAATATACCTTATGACTACAAAAAAAATATACAAATGATAAAAAAACAGGTCGTGGAAACCTCCAAGACCTGTTTTGAATGAATAAAAAGTTTAAAATTCCTGTATAAGTTCCTTATCCCGACATCTTAGTACCCGGGCCGGGAAGTCTTCGCAGAGCTGAAGGTTGTGGGTAGCCATCAATACTGAATGACCGCTTTGAGCGAGATTGTGCAGGAGAGTAACGATGGTGATACCTGTCTGAGGGTCGAGGTTACCAGTCGGTTCGTCAGCAAGGATGAGCTTGGGGTTGTTGAGGAGGGCACGGGCTATCACGATACGTTGCTGCTCGCCTCCTGAGAGCTCATGGGGCATCTTGTAGCTCTTATTTTGCATACCGACATCAATGAGGACATCTTCGATGCGCTGCTCCATATCAGCTTTGTTACGCCAACCTGTAGCCCGAAGTACAAATGAGAGGTTGTCGAATACCGACCGGTCTTGCAGAAGTTGGAAATCCTGAAATACTATGCCGATGTTGCGACGAAGAAATGGGACCTGCTTTTTCTTTATGGTAAGCATGTCGTAGTCGAGCACTTCAGCTTTCTCACCAGAATACACGGGGACCTCCGCATACATTGACTTAAGGAGTGAACTCTTTCCACTACCGACACGACCGACAAGATAGCAGAACTCCCCTTCTTCTATAGAAAACGAGACATCTTTCAGCACCTGCTTCTCCGCGCGGTGAATCTCTACCTTCTTATAATCGATTACGTTAGCCATGGATAGTAATCAGTCGTTTTGTTCGCCATATGTGAGCTTGATGAAGCAAACAGAAATGGCACCGAGCACGAGCAGAACGCCAGCGGCAACGAGCATATAGCTCTGGCTTCCACCAAGAAGATTGAGAAGGACACCACCGAGTGCGGCCGCTACAATCTGCGGAAGGCAGATTGTGCCGTTGAAGAGGCCAAGGTATGCACCCATGTTCTCACCCTTAAGAGAGTTGGTAAGAATTGTGAAGGGCAATGCGAGCATTGCAGCCCAAGCGCATCCAATGAGGAGATAGCTGATGAAGAGCATATACTTGTCGGCGAAGAACATCGTTGAGATGAAGCCAACTGCACCGAGAAGGAGGCTGAGGATATAGATGCTCTTGAGGCTCTTGAAGCGTGGGATGACCATGGCCCAAAGCACTGAGCCTACGGCCTGCACAGCGAAGAGTGTTCCTACCCAGTTGCCGGCTTCCTGATAGCCAGCAGATGCTACGTCTTCTGTACCCCAAACGCTGCTTGCGATCGCGCCGTTGGTGTATGTCCACATGAAGAGGAAGGCTGCCCAGCAGAAGAACTGCACGAGACCAACTGTCCAGAAAGTGGCTGGAGCCTCACGAAGGAGCTTGACGAGGTTGAATTTCTCTTTCTTCTCAACCTTGCACGGGTCAATGCCGTGGAACTTTGCGTATTCGGCCGGGGGCATCTCCTTGATAGTCACAAAGCTGTAGATGACACAAAGGATGAGGACAGCAGCACCGATGTAGAAAGAATAAGTCACGGAATCAGGCACCACTCCCTGAGGAGCGATGTTGCTTATGCCGATGGCAGTAAGGATGATAGGCGCAAGGTAGCCTACGAGAGAACCGGCGTTGCAGAGGAAGCTCTGGATGGAATAAGCCAGACCTTTCTGCTTTTCATTGACCATATCTCCGACAAGCATCTTAAATGGCTGCATGGCCATATTGATGGAAGTGTCGAGAAACATAAGAGCCACGAATCCGAAGACCATTGCTCCAGCTACTGTCAGGCCGAAGCTTCCGGCATTCGGCAGGAGGCACATCACAATCACTGCGATGAGGGCACCGAGCAGCAGATAGGGAAGGCGGCGTCCGAGTCGGCACCAAGTGCGGTCGGATGAGACACCGATGATAGGCTGCACGATAATGCCCATAAGAGGAGGAAGAATCCAGAAATAGCTGAGAGAGTGAGGGTCAGCTCCCAATGTAGCGAAGATACGGGAGATGTTGGCGCTTTGCAGCGCGTAGGCAATCTGGACTCCAAAGAAGCCGAAACTGAGGTTCCACAGTTTCCAGAAGCCAAGGTCTGGTTTTTGTACTGCCATATGGTTTTTAGGATTTATAGGTTAATAATTATTTTCTTAGTCGATGAGGCCATAAAGTAGTTTTATTTCCTCCGGCCAGATCGCTGGGTTAGGAGTCTCGAGGATTATAGGCATATTGTCGAAGCGAGGGTCGTTGACAAGACGCTTGAAAAATTCCATGCCCAGCGTTCCCTTCCCGATTTCTGCATGACGGTCGATTCGGGAGCCAAGTTTGCGGAGGTCGTCGTTCAGATGAAGAGCCCGAAGATAGTCTCGCCCTATGATTGCGTCGAAAGCTTCCCAAGTCTTCTTATATCCATCCTCTGTTGCCAAATCATATCCTGCTGAATAAGTATGGCAAGTGTCGATGCAGACACCAACTCTTGTCTTGTCTTCGACTTTCGATATGATGTGCGCCAGATGCTCGAATCGATGACCGAGATTGCTTCCTTGGCCGGCTGTGGACTCAAGCACGGCTGTCACTCCTTCCGTCTTCTCAAGAGTCAAGTTGATGGACTCTGCAATGAGGTCGAGGCACTTATCTTCCTCAATCTCGTTGACGTGGCTTCCTGGATGGAAGTTGAGCATGGTGAGACCAAGTTGCTCACAACGCTTCATCTCCTCAAGAAAAGATTTCCGGCTCAGATGCAGTTTCTGGGCATCTGGACTTCCAAGGTTGATAAGGAAGTTATCGTGAGGAAGAATCTGTTTGGGCGCAAAACCGCCGCGCCGACAGTTTTCTTTGAAAGCCTCAGCCTCTTCCTCGGTGATGGCTTTGGAGGTCCAGCGGTTGCTGCTACCAGTGAAAAGAGCGAAACTCATCGCTCCTATTGCTAAGGCTTCAAGAGGGGCGTTTGCCACTCCCCCTTCGGTACTTACATGTGCTCCTATATATTTCATTCTGCGTGTTCGTTTATTGTTACTACAAAATTACAGATATTTTTGCTTATTCACACCATGAAAAAGAGATTTTTTTTTTAATTTTGCAATATGAATATCTCGAAAACCAAATTAAATCTATACAGCAGGCTCAACTCACGCAAGCAGCGAGAGAAACTCGGGCTGTTCGTCGCGGAGGGAAAGAAATGTGTTGAAGACACACTTCGATTCTTCACGGCTGAAGCAATCATCGTGAAGGAAGGGGATGAAGAATCTGAAAAATATAGAGATTTTTCCATCTTCACTGTCAGTGAGGCAGACATGCGCAAACTGTCGCAGTTTCAGTCATTGCCTGATGTCATAGCTGTTTACCGTTTGCCAGAGTCAAGACAATTCGAGAATAAGGATTATGCTTCAGGGCTTACTCTGATGCTTGATGGCGTGCAGGATCCTGGAAATCTTGGCACTATACTTCGAATAGCCTCTTGGTTTGGAGTGTCAAGGGTAGTAATTGGGTCAGGATGTGCCGACCCATTCAATCCTAAGGCAGTGCAGTCTTCGATGGGGGCAATAGGAATGGTCAAATTCTGTCAATCAGACCTCCTTCCTATTATTGAAAGCAATCCGGAGATACCGGTGTGTGGAACTCTTCTTGACGGAACTGACATATACACCACTTCCCTCAACCTTCCGGCTTTCGTAGTGATGGGAAATGAAGGACAGGGCTTGAGCGAGGAAGTGAGAGAAAAAGTGAATAAGCCTCTTCTGATACCGAGTTTTGCAAAGGGGCCACATGCAGAGTCACTGAATGTGGCGGCTGCTACTGCTGTAACAGTATCGGAATTCATGCGAAGAACATTGTAATTTATGGCAAAGTCAACTATAAAATCTGTATATTTCTGTAATTCATGCGGACATGAGTCTCCTAAGTGGATGGGACGGTGTCCGGCATGCGGCGAATGGAATACTTTTGTAGAGGAGAAAGTTTCAACTAAATCTTCTTCAAAGCAGAAGGGACTGTTATCCACGGAAGGTGCCCGTCCGGTAAAGCTTTCTGAAATCGAGCCTCTCGATGAGCCGAGAATCCACATGCCTTCGGAGGAACTTAACAGAGTGCTTGGTGGCGGACTGGTGGCTGGGAGCCTAACGCTGCTTGGAGGAGAACCAGGAATCGGAAAGTCGACTCTTCTACTGCAAAACATTCTCTCGATACGCAACAGAAGAATACTTTATGTGAGCGGTGAGGAGTCAGCTTCGCAACTTAAGCTCCGTGCCGACCGACTTGGAAAAGTTTCTGACAATACTTTCATTCTCACAGAGACTCAACTTGACCGCATATTTACGCAGATTGAGAATGTAAAACCGCAACTTGTGGTGGTCGATTCTATTCAGACCATAGCGTCGGCTGATATCGAGTCAGCGGCAGGGAGCGTCAGCCAAGTTCGTGAATGTGCCGCAGCTCTACTGAGGTATGCGAAGGAGTCTGGAGTACCTGTGATACTTGTTGGCCATATCAATAAGGATGGTGCGATTGCTGGTCCGAAGGTGTTGGAGCATATCGTGGATACCGTTATTCAATTTGAAGGGGACCGGCAGTATCTCTATCGCATCCTGAGAGCGATAAAGAATCGATTCGGATCAACTAATGAGATAGGCATCTATGAAATGGTCGCGAAGGGACTTCGGGAGGTGAAGAATCCGTCGGAGATGCTTCTGAGTGATAACCGGGAGGATGAGATGAGCGGTATTGCAATTGGCGTCACTATTGATGGATCGCGACCGTTTCTTGTGGAAGTGCAGGCTCTTGTCTCGTCGGCGGCCTACGGTACACCACAGCGTAGTGTCACGGGTTTTGACCAGCGGAGACTCAACATGCTGCTTGCCGTGCTCGAAAAGCGGGCAAGATTCAAACTCGGGCAGAAAGACGTCTTTCTGAATATCACAGGTGGACTCAAAGTGACAGACCCTGCGCTTGATCTTGCGGTGGTGGTGGCTGTGATGTCTTCAAATTTCGATGTGGCTGTTCCGCGCCATGCTGCCTTTGCCGGAGAGGTTGGTCTTTCGGGAGAAATCAGAACCGTGACTCGAATAGACCAGCGAGTGTCGGAAGCTGCGAAACTCGGCTTCGAGACCATCTTCATTCCTTCAGGCAATCTGAAGGGAATCCACGATAAATTCAACATCAAGATAGTAGAAGTGAATAAAGTCACCGATGTCTTCGAGAAGATATTTCGTGGGGAAGTGTAGGGTGGAGTTGTAAGTTATAAGTTGTAAGAAATGACAAAAAAAGGACTTCTCCTTTGTGTGGGGAAGTCCTTTTTCTATCTGTCAATTTCTTATATTATCATATTAGAGGAGTGAGGCGGTGCGCTTTATGAATTCTGAGAGGGCTGCCCCCTTCAGGAGGCCGCTCTGGAGGAGCGCAAGGTCGATGATCTGCTTTACCTTGGGAAGACCGGCTGCATAGTCGCTGACGGTCTTGTCAAGTTCGGCACGAAGTGAAGCAATCTTGTCGTTCTGCTCCTTCATCTCAGGTACGCTTTCCTTCTTATCCTGAGCTTCTTTCGATGCTTTTGCAATCTCATCATTGAGAGAAGCAATCTGGCTCAAAATCTCCGAAGTCTTTGAGCCAAGCTCTTTCTCGGTTGTATCTACGATTGCCTTGACTGCAGGCTGATCGGTATTGACAGTGAAAGAGTAGCTTGCCGGCATATCGCCGTAGAAGCTCATACCAGGCTGCATAGCTGCCATATCTTTCATACGACGCATAAACTCATTCTGTGTGATTGTGGCTGGAGCAGCATCTGCTGAGATGGCTTCGAAACCTACCATAAACTGAGCCTTGTCGACATCCGGAATCTGAGATTTGAAGAGGATTGTCATCACCTCTGTCTGGTCGGCTGAAAGACCGGTTGCCTTTTCATCAGTCTTGCGGATAAGTCTTTCAGGAGTGTCACTGTCGACACGCACAAAACTTACACCCTCGAGTTTCTGCTCAAGAAGACCTACCATATGCGGCTCAAGCTGTCCGTCAAGAAGCAATACGCTGTAGCCCTTGTCTTCGGCTGCCTGAATGTAGCTGTGCTGAGCAGTCTTATCAGTTGCGTAGAGATAGACGAGATTGCCGTCCTTATCTTTCTGCTCGCCTTCTACGAGAGTGTGATACTCATCGAGAGTGAAGTATTTGCCATTGACGTCCTTAAGCAGATAGAACTTCTTGGCTGACTCAAAGAACTTCTCATCGGTAAGCATACCATATTCGATGAAGACCTTGATGTCGTCCCATTTCTCTTCAAACGACTTGCGGTCGGTCTTGAACATTGAGTCAAGTTTCTCCGCCACTTTCTTGGAGATGTAGCCGGAGATTTTCTTCACTGCGGTATCCGCCTGCAAGTAGCTACGGCTCACGTTAAGCGGAATGTCGGGCGAGTCGATCACACCCTGCATGAGAGTCATAAACTCAGGCACCACTCCTTCTACCTGGTCAGTGACATAGACCTGGTTGGAGTAAAGCTGGATACGGTCTTTGCGGACATCAAACTCGTTCTTGATTTTCGGGAAATAGAGAATACCTGTCAGTGTAAACGGATAGTCAACATTCAAGTGAATCCAGAACATTGGATCATCCTGTGCAGGCATAAGCTCATGATAGAACTTCAAGTAGTCTGCGTCTGTAAGGTCAGCCGGTTTCTTAGTCCAGAGAGGTTCAGTGGCATTGACCACATTATCCTGATCTGTGTCTACCATCTTGCCATCTTTCCATTCCTGCTTCTTGCCAGAAATTACGGGGACAGGAAGGAAGCGGCAATACTTCTTCAAAAGAGTGTCGATTCTTGCCTGCTCAAGGAATTCCTTGCTCTCATCATCGATGTAAAGAGTGATGGAAGTGCCTCGGTCGGCCTTGTCGCACTCTTCCATAGTGTATTCCGGACTGCCGTCGCATGTCCAAAGCACACCTTTTGCTCCCTCTTTGTATGAGAGCGAACGAATCTCCACCTTCTTGGAAACCATGAAGGCGCTGTAGAAACCAAGACCGAAGTGGCCTATGATATTGTTGGCGGTATCCTTGTACTTCTGCAGGAACTCCTCCGCACCAGAGAAGGCTATCTGGTTGATGTATTTGTCGACATCCTCGGCATCCATACCGATACCTCGGTCGGTGACGGTAAGAGTACCTTTTTCTTTATCTATGTCTACACGTACATCAAGAGTTCCGAGTTCACCCTTGAAGTCGCCGAAAGAAGCGAGTGTACGTATCTTCTGAGTTGCATCCACTGCGTTGCTTACGAGCTCGCGTAGGAAGATCTCATGATCGCTATAAAGAAACTTTTTGATTACGGGGAAAATGTTTTCAGTGGTTACCCCAATTTTTCCGTTAGCCATTTCTATATCTGAATTTTTATTTTTTAGTTTTTCTATACGGTATATATCAATTACCGTGCCAAAAATAAAACAATCCTGAATCTCTCAGGATTATGGATTAACATTATTTAAGGCCCTAAAATAGACAAGAGGCAGCCCTTGCTCAGGACTGCCTCTTGAAAAAATATGATTGGCTTTGAGTCTTAACGAACCACTTTCTTTTCGCCGTTGATGATATATATGCCTGGAGCTGAAGCGCTCTTGAGCTTACGGCCGGAAAGATCATAGATTGAATTCTCCTCCGAAGCGGGAGCTACAGTCTCTACGCCAGAGCCATTTACCATATCGAATACGTAGGCAATGCCATCATCTGTAAAGTCCCAGATATTCTGGACAGACAATGCCATTACTGAAAGATCCGGTGTAGATGTGGCGCGACCTGTCAGTACGCCCTCCTTGAGATTGATCACATATCCCTGCAGCTCTTCGTCGTACTCCTCCTCTTCATAGGTGAAGACCATGTTATCCTCCATCCAGGAAGCATAAGCAGGAACCTTAGTATTCATCCATGTGAGCATGTCAATGACGTTGCCACCTTTCAGAATATAGGAATTGCTTGCAGTTCCAGCCATGGTAGTGGCAATTCCAATTCCATCATTGGCGATGTAGAACATATTCAAATCACCATCCTTTTCATACTTGGAGATTTTGCCGGAAGTCGTGTCGAACATCCAGACGCTGTTTTCTACAATCTGCATCCCCGTATTCGGGTCGCGGTCACCAACTTTTTGCACAGTGCATCCATATGTCTTTCCATCTGGAGAGATACGCTCGGTGTTGAATACATACCCCGGAGAAGATTCGATGACCGACTTAAGGAATTCCCACCAGGCATACCATTTCTCATTGTACGCCTCAGCCTTTGCATTGTAAATGTCGACGGCTTCATTATATGCGTCAATTTCCTCCTTGGTCATGAAATACCAGTATTCAGGATATGGAAGCTGATAATTGGAGTCGACATACTCCTGATATGCCTGCTGGTATGCTTCTATTTCATCAGGAGTCATGAAAGACTCCATCTGTGGCATCGTGGGACCTTCACCAGGGAAAGGCACAATCTCCAGATGGTCCGGATTTATGAGGTCTTCGAAAGGAATCTCATAGCTCCATTCTCCCTGTTCGTTCTCCTTATAGAGAATGGGGTAATTAAACATACCAGTGGCATCCAGTACCTGACCTATGATGACCTTACCGTCTTCCGACATATCGACCGCCGTGATATACATTGGGACTCGGCCTGCAAAATCCAAATCCGGATGCGGAAGTACGATGGGAAGTCCATAACCATCTCCTTCGGCATTCCAGATACAAGGTGCGGTCATCAGGGCATCCTCATCATAATTCACTTGTGAGACACCCAAAAGGCCGCATATACGGCTGCCGTCGGCAGAAATGGCCTGAGCATGATTTGACGACTGCGCGTTGGGAGGAAGCGGAAGCCGATACCAAGCGCCATCTTTCCAGTAACAAGGTTCAGAGTCTTCAGATGAGCCCACGATTATTCCATCGTTGCTCACGCATTTGCCTTGACCGGGATCATATGTCTCATATCCCGTGCCAGTGAACTGAGTATACTCTTCCCCAGTCTCAATATTGAAAATCCGCAAGCCTGAAAGCCCCTGCGACACGCCGTACTTACCGTTGGGAGAAAGCTCGCTAATAAGCGCATCTTCGATCACCAGCGGTTTTACTTCATCAGCAAAAGCAAAGAGACTCATTGCTGAGACACTTGTCAGTAAAAGTAATCTCTTCATATTGAAAAAAGTTTGGTTGATTATTCTTCTGTTGTTTCCTCGGAGTTTTCCGCTTCTTCGGTTGCTGCCTCTTCTGTAAATTTAGTGTATCCTTCTGAAATAAGAAGGTTATACCAGTTGAAGAGCTTCTTGATGTCGGAAGGGTATACGCGATCGCGATCGAAATCCTCTACGGCTTTAGCAAATTCTTCGCGAAGCATATCGTTGTCCATACCTTTTACATCAATCTTCTTGCCATCTTCAGCAGCATACACTCGGTCGAGAATCTTATCAAGAGGAAGGTCCTCACCAATTGTGTACATTGCGATATCGCCGAGGCAAACCACACGGTCGCGTGCACCGAGAGGGAATCTCTTTTTGCTAACGAGGTCTTCTACAAGAAGAGTGCGTTTGCCCGGGGTTATGATACGAAAAAGTCCGGGTTTACCCGTGATTGAAAGTATTTCTTTAAGCATGGCTTTATTATATTTTAAAAAATAAATTATTTTCTTTGTTTATCTCACCAAGGTGTATTCTACGGAATCTGAATGAAGTTTCGGATTGACAGCATTCACCCCTTTTACGGGCTCAAGTCTTAGAGGGATTCGGGCTCCCATATGAGATGCGAGGTCGTTATAGTCGACAACTACACGGACAGCTTTACGGTCGTCGTCAAACTCGCTCATGGGCACATAATAGCTCACCCTTACTGTAGAAGGGAAAAGTAGAAGGTTCTCATCGCTGGGAACATTCTCTGCTACGACGGTCGCCGTCTCCTCTTTGGCTACAAGAGGCTCAATATTGACATTGACTTGAACTGTATTGGGTATCAAGCGCACTCCGGGTATGCTTTTGAGGTCAGCTTTGAAACTTCTTGACTCAGCAAGATCTGTCTCCACATAAGCCTTGGTGAATACGCGGTGAAGAGTGTCGATTATCTCTCTTGGTCCGTAAGCCGTCACCCGAGGAGGATCTGCAGCAGGCTCACCATATACGATATACCCTGCGCGTGCCGAGGATTTGACTGCAACCACGATAGGAACAGCTTTTCCCGGACGGTCGGTATATACGAGCCTTAGGGAATCAAGACTGCTCGATAGAATGGACGCACTGGTTCCGAAAGTCTCTTTCAGAGCGGCCATAATGTCGGAGTTAGAGCATATCATCTGTCCTTGGTCCGCTAATTCGCGAAAGTTAAGGTTCATGGTCGGTGTCTTCATCCAAATGGTGCGCATCAGACTCGAACCCTTGTCTTTTACTTCTACGTGAATTGTCTTTGGAACCTCGGATATAAAAGTGATGCTGTCAGGCTTGTTGACTATCCTTACATTGACGATGCAACTGCTTTGTACGGCGTCGTTAAGAGTAAGGATAATCCAAAACAGAGCAGAAATACAGACAAACACAGCAAAAGTGAGGATACCTCGGAATCGTGATGATTTCCGGAGGTTTCTCCACCCCACTCCTATTGTGCTTAACCAGTTTTTCCGCATTTTTCTGAATTTGCGTTAGCAGAAATTATTTCTGTGCCTCAGGATTCTCTACGCCAGCAGGGAATACTGAACCCTTGTCAACCTTCATCTGAACACCGGGAGCCACCTCTATCATAACAGTGGCATCTGAGATGTCCTTAAGTTTGCCATGTATGCCGCCAGCGGTCACCACGCGGTCGCCAGTCTTCATGGCCTCACGAGCCTTTTTGATTTCTTTCTGTTTTTTCTGCTGCGGGCGGATCATGAAGAAATAGAAAATCACGATCATCGCTACGATCATCAGCATACCGCTGAGGCCACTGCCTCCTCCGGCTGCCTGGAGAAGAATTGAATTCATATTTTTTTGTTTTTAGGTTTATTTTCTTAGTTTTCCACTCTCTTTGAGATTGGTGATAACAGTTGCAAGAAGACCGTTGATAAACGAGCCGCTCTTGCCGGAAGAGTAGCACTTTGCTATCTCGATATACTCATTGAGGGAAGCCTGAATAGGAATCTTTGGAAAGTTGAAAATTTCTGCGAGTGCAGTGACCATTATCACCACATCCATATAAGCGAGACGGTCGGAATCCCAATGTTGCTTATTCAGGGCTTCATCGATATAACCACGATAGATGGCATGTTTTTTAACGGTGACTTCAAAGAGCTCGCGTCCGAATTTGGCATCCTCCTCATCTTTGTACATTGGGAAGACGGGGTCATTAATTCGGCTTTCCGGATCTGAAGCTTTTTCTTCAAATCTTCTGAAAGTCTTAAGGACGAATTCTCCCATGATATCGAAATCATCGTTCCAGAACACCGACATAGTCTCAAGTATCTCAAGGAAATCAGGATCATTGAGAATGATATTGCGCATCGCCTTTCTCCAGAATTCGCAATCAATATGAAGATCACTTACTGGATCTGCCATATATTCCTTATAAAGATCCGATTCCAATATCTTTTTAAGCAGATGTCTGAGAAGCTCAGGATCCTGCTCAGTCCAGGATATCTTTTTCTGCTGAGCGTAGTCCTTGATAGTCTGATTCTCATTAAGGAGCTTTACCAGCTCATTGTCGATGAATTTTGGATTCGGATTCAGGTCATCATAGCTTGCCATATAGCGGTGGCGACGCTCATCAAGCTCCACTTCACGCATATACGTAATATCAATCGGGAGCATCAGAAGTCGGAAATACAGTTCTCTGGCTTTCTCAAGACTTGCCTTGAGGTCAGCCAGACCATCGAGGATATTGTCTTGGCTTGAAGCGAACTCACTGAAAGAATTATAGACCATTTCCTTCGCTCTGTCTACTCCACGGAGGGAGTAGTTTTCGTATCCTTCCAATGACGCGGCTATATTTGGGTCAGGGGAGATGAAATGACGGAAGAGCTCGGGCCATATTTTTGAATCGGCCTTAGGATCCTTAAGAAAATTCTTATAGATAGCGGAATTCTTGATTCTTTCGCAAAGCTCATCTACACATCCGGCTAATGGATAACGGCCACTTGAATATTTGCTGCTGACCGACTTCATAATGTTGTCTGCAATCAGACGCTGGATGAATCGCGTCTCATACAACGGGGAATTTTTGGTCCGCTCATTGATCGACTCTGCAATATCTATCAGCAGATACAGATAGTCGAGATAGAGTGCGTAGGCAAAACGCTTTTCCTTTGTGGGTGCAGACGGCGAAGACTGCACTGTAAAGTTGTTTTGCACAAGAAAATACGAATAAAGCAGTTGCACCACTTTAATCCTTATGAGAACTCTATTGATCATAAATGATTGATTTATATAATCAAGCTTGCCGACACTCGAGTCGGCGCGCGTTTCAAATAAGTTGCAAAGTTAATATTTTCAACCGATTTTTCCAAAAGTTAAGGCCAAAATTAAGGAAAAAGTTGACTTACCCCTCTCCTCTTTGCCTCACGGCTTCATATATCATGACGCCAGCAGCCACTGAGACATTGAGAGATCCTATCTCACCTAATATTGGGATGGCAGCCAAATCGTCGGCTTTACGAAGCACTTCTTCTGAAATTCCTGTTTCCTCTGCACCCATCACGATCGCGACAGGGACAGTATAGTCAACTTTTGTATAATTGCGCGCTCCTTTTTCAGTAGCCGCTACAATCTTATACCCGTTGTCCTTGAGAAGCTTCACCGCATCGAGAGTGCTCTTTTCGCGGCATACCGGAATGTGGAAGAGAGCCCCGGCTGAAGTCTTTATTGCGTCTGCTGTGATAGAGACAGAGTTGTGAGAGGGAATGACAATGGCATCCGCACCTGCGCAGCAAGCCGTGCGCGCAATGGCTCCGAAATTACGGATATCGGTCACCCCATCAAGCACCACCATCAGAGGTGTCTTTCCTTCCTCATATAGCATTGGGATGATATTGTCAAGTTTATGGTAAGGAACTGCAGCCAGAATCGCAATGGCACCTTGATGATTTTTCATCGTGATACGGTTGAGCTTTTCCTGTGGCACACGTCTGACGAGGATACCATATGCCTTGGCTTTACCAAGCAGTTCTCTGGCAAGGTCGCCATTGATATCTGTCTTCACAAGTATCTTGTCGATATCCTTGCCAGCTTCAATTGCTTCAATTATAGCCCTGAGGCCAAATATATAATCACTCTTCTCCATGTTGATATTATCTTCAAAAATTACTATCCTTCTAACAGCACCCGAGCATTGGTGAGGGCAGCATCGTTGATTTGCTTGCCCGAAAGCATTCGGGCAATCTCCCTGACTCTCTCTTCTTGACTAAGGGTCTTGACGTGGCTCACTGTCCTTTCTCCCTCATCATGCTTATATACGAGAAGGTGTGAGGCTCCTTTGACAGCGACCTGAGGAAGGTGTGTGATAGCGAACACCTGCATTCCTGCAGCTATGTCAGCCATCATCTGCCCCATTCGGTCGGCAATATCTCCCGAGACTCCAGTATCAATCTCATCAAAGATTACAGTTGGCAACTTGAGTTTGTTGGCAGTAATGGCTTTTATGCAAAGAGTAAGTCGAGCCATTTCACCTCCCGATGCGGTCTGCGCGAGTGGCATCAAGGGTTGGTTTTTGTTGAAAGCGCAAAGAAATTCCACTGTATCCTTTCCGTCAGGAGTAAGCTTCCCCTTGGTGATGTTGACATTGAATCTTAGATTTTTCAAACCTAACGGACGGGCGTCTTCAGTAAGAGTCTCTTCGAATTTTCGAGCAGCGGCTTCTCTCGAAGCACTGATTAGCTCAGCTTTTTCCTTAAGGGTATCTCCAAGTTTCCTTGCCTCTGCTTCAAGAGCATTGAGTTCGCCGACGCTTTCCGCTCCACCTCCACATTCCGCTTTTAGGGAAGAGTAAAGATTCACCAATGCATCGTAGTCGGCCACTTTGAATCTTTTTACGGCTTCATAAAGTTCCTTCAGGCGAGAGTCGGCCTTAGCAAGCCTCTCGGGATCGGATTCAATACCGGAGGCTATTCTCGACAGAGTGTCTCCAATATCTTTAAGCTCAATGTATACGTTTCTTAGCCTCTCCATAATTCCCGGTTGAGTTGGATCTGCAGGGCCTTCAAAAAGCTTGAAATCTATCCCGTCGATTCCTGACCCTGCATCTCCAATAAGAGATAGAGCACTGTTATCTCCCAAAGAAAGAAGATATGCCGCTTGATTGATGCGGCTTCTGAGGTCGTCGGCGTCAGAAAGGATATCGTAGACCTTTTCTACTTCTTCCAATTCTCCTTTCTTAGGATTGATTTTTGTGAGCTGCTCAAGCTGGAAAGCGCGTAGTTCCCTACTCTCACGGCTACGCTCGATAGCTTCGCGAAGCTTCTTTATTCTGTTACGTAGACCGACAAATTTGGAAAAGTCTTTCTTATAATCAGAGAGTAAATCGGCATTGTCGGCTATAGAGTCGATAATGCTGAGCTGATATTCCGGACGCGACAAAAGACGGTTGGAGTGCTGGGAATGTATGTCTACCAAACCGCCCGCCACTTCCGTAAGAAGAGGCAAAGTGACTGGAGAGTCATTGATGAAGGCCCGGCTTCTTCCGTTGGCAGAAATCTCCCTGCGCACTATGATTTGACCATCATTCCAGTCAAGATCATTGGCATCGAAAGTTTCCTTCAGTGAGATTGCCACAGAGTCGAAGACCCCTTCTATGATGGCTTTCCCTTCTCGATTGGCAAGCACCTTACTATCGGCGCGTTCCCCCATCAATAAGGATATGGCGCCCATCATGACTGATTTGCCAGCGCCGGTCTCACCCGTAAGAATGGTCAGTCCCTCACTCAGCGAAAGATCCACCTTGTCAATGAGGGCATAGTTTATTATAGAGAGTTGCCTTATCATCTTCTGTTCTCGTCTTTTCGGTTAATTGTTCTCGTCACCCTTCCTTATCTTATTGAGCCGCTCGTTTTCCGAGGGATAAATTGGTTGAAGCAGTTTATAGACCATCTCGCGTTCAGACTGCGGGGCCTTGGAATAAACGTTCACGAGTTCATCCATTTTAGAATCGCGGAAAATAGACAATGCAGCCGACATAGCATCGGCTTTGTACACATCCTCAATTGCAGTCAGCGATGAAGTGATAGAAGCTCTGCCTTTGTCGGGAGAAGTCACCATTTCGTCGAGCCCTTTTCTGTGATAATCGTAGAGCATCTTCCGGTAGGAAGATGTCGCTGGAGACGTAAACGACGTCAGCACTCCGCTTCTGTTCTTAGGGTCCTCGAAGGCTTTCCATCCGATTTCGCCGAGACTTTGGGCCGCCTGCACAATAGTAGCGGCCCTCTCATAATAGGGATCACCACCGTTTGGGGAGAAGCTGTCAAAGTCGAGAGCAAGGAATAAATACGCGTAATAATTGAGGATAGCCGTGAGATTATTGTCAATCGTCGTATTGTTGAAGACGAGTGGTTCTCCTTCCCTATACTCGAAGCTGATTCTTGTGTCTTTGAAATTGAAGAGCGTAGTGGTATAAGTAGAGTTGTAGACAGGACGTGAGAGTTGCACCTGCAGGTCGCCGGTGATTCTATCGTCAGTGTATTCGCTCACTGTCAAATAGAGTCTGCAATCAATCTTCTCGTTGTTGGAGAAGGTAGCATTAGAGAAGCGTGTCTCGTTCATGTACTCGGTCATAGCTTCTTGAAGAGTCTGGAAGACAGATTTCGACCCTCCTTCGATCTTCTGAGCATTGACTTCAACCTGGCAGTTTAGCTCCTGCGCGTTGGCACCGGCAGAAATCATAATTCCCGCCGCTCCTAACAGATATTTCACGTTTCTCTTCAAATTCATCTTATTTTATTTTGGAATGGATAATATCCTCAATCTGGTCGAGTATATCATCAGCAACCTCTTTCTTGTCTTTTGCAGGGTACTCCTTCTCAATTCCATCACGCCTGATGATGGATACTTGATTCGTGTCTTTATTGAAACCAGCCAATGGATTGCGCAGAGAATTCAGCACAATCATGTCGAGACCTTTACGTTGCATCTTTCCAAGCGCATGCTCATGTTCGTGGTCGGTCTCGAGGGCGAATCCTACCAGTATCCGGTCGCCTTTGATCTCACCCAGTCTGGCTGCAATATCGGGGTTCTTCACGAGTTTTAGCTCAAGGCCATCGGTATTCTCACGTTTGAGTTTTGTCTCGTGGCGGTGCTCGGGAGCATAGTCAGCGACCGCAGCGGAGAGGATTGCTACATCGCAATCCGGGAAATGACTCTCAGCAGCTTCCATCATCTGGCGTGCACTTCTGACGTCGATGCGCTCTATGTTCGGATGGTCTGTATGCAGGCTGACGGGACCGGTCACGAGCACTACCTGAGCTCCGCGAGAGGCAGCCTCCTCAGCTATAGCGAAACCCATCTTTCCGCTTGAATAGTTACCGATAAAGCGCACCGGGTCAATGTCCTCATAAGTAGGACCGGCCGTCACAAGAATACGCTTTCCTTTAAGGGATTCCTGGCGTGAGAAATGAAGCTCTACCCTTCTGAGAATCTCTTCCGGCTCCTCCATCCTTCCCTTTCCGACGAGATGGCTCGCCAGTTCGCCAGAACCTGGTTGGATGATTTCCACTCCGTCATGCTGCAAAGTCCGGATATTTCTCTGAGTAGATGGATGAGCCCACATATCGAGGTCCATTGCCGGAGCTACCATTACAGGACTCTTGGCTGAAAGATAGGTCGTGATCAGCATATTATCAGCAATACCGTTGGCCATTTTGCCAATTGTAGAAGCAGTAGCAGGTGCAATAACCATAAGGTCTGACCATAGACCTAAATCGACGTGAGAATGCCATTCTCCAGTATTGGCAGCAAAGAATTCCGACACCACTGGTTTGCCACTCAGGGCAGCCAAAGTGGCAGGAGTGATGAATTCCTTCCCGTTTGGAGTAATGACCACCTGCACCTCCGCTCCGACCTTGATGAAGAGACGAAGCAAGTAAGCGCTTTTGTATGCGGCAATACCTCCCGTGATACCAAGAACTATATGTTTACCCTTTAAGCTCTGCATGATCATTAATGCTTAGAGTATTGATACTGAAGCCTTCTGAGCTGGTCTTTTGTCTCCTTCGGGAAGTCGCCCTGCATTATCCACTGGATAAAACCAGGCTCATAGCGCACCACGTCTTTCACTTTTTTCCCTTTATTCTTGCCGAAATTGAAGATAGGCTCATGGTTGTCATCATATACCATGCGGCCCGCAAGATCCACATTTCGTCCTCCGCTTGAGAACTCGGCAAGAGCCTTCACATCATTTTTAAGTTCGGGATAACGGTCAAGCTGACTAAGTAGTACTTCATAAGTAGCACGTGTGTCGGCCGAAGCTGAATGGGCATCATTAAGCTCCTTGCCGCAGTAAAAACGATAGGCTGCAACGAGCGTGCGTTGCTCCATCTTGTGGAAGATGCCTTGCACATCCACGAAGTTTCTGCCATTAACGTCAAACGGCAATCCTGCGCGTCCGAACTCTTCAATCAGGAGAGGGACATCAAATTTATTTGAGTTGAAACCAGCGATGTCGCTGTCTTCAAAGAGTTCATGCAGAGACTTGGCAATCTGGCGGAATGTTGGCTCATCCTTCACGTCATCGTCGGTGATGTGATGGATTGCTGTGCTTTCAGCAGGAATATGTCTCTCAGGATTTATCCTTCGTGTCTTCTCTTCTGTATGGCCATCAGGGAAGACCTTTATGAGTGATATCTCCACAATCCTGTCGTTGGTCACGCTTGTTCCGGTCGTCTCAAGATCGAAGAATATTATTGGTCTTATCAGATTAAGTTGCATCGTTCAGCTATTTTTATTGTTACTCAATCACCTGCATCGGCATCTGAAGCATTACTACATTTTCATTTTCCTTCTGCTCAAACGGCATAAAGAGACCTGGACGGCCGGGATCTGAAAGCTTGACGATAATCTGCTCACCGGGAAGGTTGTTGAGAACTTCGATCATATATCCACTGTTGAATCCTATAGAAAGCGGAGCACCTTCATAAGAGCAGACTATCCGCTCGTCTGCTTTTGTGGAGTAATCAAGGTCCTGTGCCTGAAGAGCAACAACATTGTCGTCCATGCTCATCTTAACAAGGCTTGAAGCCTTGCTTGCAAAGAGAGACACGCGGCGCATAGCAGCCAGAAGCACTTGGCGGTCCACCGTAAGTTCGTTAGGATTGTCCTGTGGTATGACACGGTTATAGTTGGGATAATTGCCCTTCACGAATCTGCATCCCAGACGGAAATCTCCGAAGGAGAAAATAGCGCTCTTGTCATCTTTGCGGATTTTTACAAACTCTGTCTCTTTTCCGATGAGCGAACGAAGTATTCCTGCAGGTTTGCCCGGAAGGATGAAGGAAGTTTCTCTCTCAGGCCTATATGCAGTATTGATGTATCTTACAAGCTTATGAGTATCTGAACCTACAAAAGTGATATCATCGTTGTGGAAGTCACAGTAAACACCGGTCATCATTGGCCGGATGGTTTCAGTACTGATAGCAAAAAGTGTATAGTCAAGACCACTCTGGATAACTTCCGCTGGGATGGTCATCTCCACTGTCAGGCCGTCGGTGTCGAAACTTTGTGGATATTCGGCTGCGTCCACACCCATGAAAGAGAAGTGGCCTCCCGGGAAGAGAAGGTCGACAACTCCGGTGGTTTCTTCTATTTCAAATGTAAGAGGGAAATTTGATACCTCCTTCACGACTTCCATAAGTCTTTTTGCATTGATGGCAATCTTACCGTCAAGCCCTTGATTAGTTATCTCCATGCGGGCTGTCATCACGGTCTCTTGATCAGAACCCGTTATCAGAAGGGAGTCTTCCCTCACCTCAAGAAGGAAATTGTCAAGAATAGAAAGTGCGTTTTTCGCATTTACTACCTTGCTGACAGCAGCAAGCTGCTGCTGAAGAGTCTTCCCGTGTACGTTGAATTTCATATCTTGTATATTTTATTATTATTCAATATTATATCAACGAGACGGAGAAAAAACGTCCTTTCGTTGATTCTTAACTCACAAAGATAGCAAAAAAAAACCGGATACGCAAAAAAAAGTTTCATGCAGAGTCTCTGCATGAAACTTTTTAAATTACTTTATGCTTTGAGCGAATTATTCTTCAGTTTCTTCAGCCACTACGACTACAGGAACATCAGCGTTCACGTCGCGGTGGAACTTAACTGTGCATACGTATTCGCCAGTCTGCTTGATGGGGTTCTTGAGGGAGATCAGCTTACGGTCAACGTTGTGGCCAAGCTTTTCGAATGCCTCAGCGATCTGAGCTGCGCCTACGCTGCCGTAGATGACGCCGTTGGGGCCGGTCTTGGCCTCGATAGTAAGCGTCACGTCCTTGATAGCGTCAGCCTGTGCCTGCGCGTCAGCGAGGATAGCTGCGATCTTGTGAGCGCGCTGGCGGAGGTTTTCCTCAAGTTCCTTGAGGTTAGCCTTAGATGCGATGATAGCCTTGCCCTGGGGAATGAGATAGTTACGTCCATAACCATCTTTCACTTCCACTACATCGTCCTTGTAGCCGAGTTCGACTACGTTTTCCTTAAGAATGAGTTTCATATATAGCTTTCGTTAAAACGGTTATTATTTCATTAAGTCTGTCACGTATGGGAGAAGAGCGAGGTGGCGGGCACGCTTAACGGCCTGAGCCACACGACGCTGGAACTTAAGAGAAGTTCCGGTGATACGACGGGGAAGGATCTTACCCTGCTCGTTGAGGAACTTTTTGAGGAACTCAGGATCCTTGTAGTCGATATATTTGATACCGCTGCGTTTGAAACGGCAGTATTTTT
>CAZIAX010000019.1:0-20864 GCA_964537745.1 uncultured Sangeribacter sp. | reverse complement strand
ACGACCGCTACAGCGACATCTCCGCCGGACTGACAGCCCACTGGAAAGACTTCCTTGCCAGATATTCTTTCGACTCATACGACAAGTATGACTATATGATAGCTACCAAGGAGCAAATCCGCGACTATCGCAACCGCCAGAATTCATTTCACATCCAGTATTCCCATGAGTTCGGCAAGACAGGCACACTGACTGCCGGAGGAGACTGGATCGACGACTATCTGATGTCTTACGAGTTTGACAGCGGAGCATATTCACAGACCAATCTCGATGCCTACCTGCAATGGGATTGGCACCCAGCCGAACATTTCTGGCTGGTACCAGGCTTCAGATACGACTGGTTTTCTGCCTCACGCGCCAACCGCGTATCCCCTAAACTAAGTGTGCTCTGGCGCCCCGGCAAAGGCAACTGCTCGCTCCGCCTCAACTACGCGGCCGGATTCCGTGCCCCGACACTGAAGGAGCTCTACATGAACTTCGACATGGCCGGTATTTTCCATGTCTATGGTAACCCTAACCTGAAGTCGGAGACCAGCCACAATATGAGCATATCGGCGGAATACCTGAAAGGAAGCCGTAGCCTGACCGTGATGCTCTTCCATAATCTCGTCGACCACCGCATCTCCTATCTCTGGAACGATGAACTCAGTGGCCAGCAATATCTCAATATAAAACGGGTGCAGATAGGGGGCCTGGATGTGTCGATGATGAAGTCGTTTGATTTCGGTCTGACTCTCAATGCCGAGTATATATTCACCCACGAGAAGTATAGCAAGGGAGACCTTCGCGCCAACCCCACACGCCCACATGCAATCACGGCAAAGGCCGATTATTCGCATCTCTGGAAGAAAGATTGGCTATTTACTGCCACTGCCAACTTCAAATGGCTCTCCGCCGTCACCGGCGATGTGATGGGCTTCTTCTCCCAAGAGGCAATCCGCACCCAGAGATATCCCGCCTACTCACTGCTCGGACTCAGTCTGAGCCAGACATTTCCTAAAGGTTTCACCCTTGGAGTCAACATCGACAACGCGCTCAACTACATACCCAAATACTATTATTACAACTCTCCCCTGACAACAGGTATCGGCGGAAGCATTTCGATTGCCTGGCAGTTGTAACTTTTTAGTGTTTCCCTTGTCTAATCATACATAACCCAAAACATACCAATATGAAAAAAGCACTGTCAATACTCGCGTCGCTCGCCATAGCCTCAACGACAATGGCCCAGACTGCTCAATCAGATACTATCCCGGCCAGTTTCCCTGGCGGCGAAAAAGCCATGTCTGAATACATTCAGAAAAATCTTAAATATCCTCAACCCTCAATCAACAACGGAATCGAGGGTGTGGTAAACGTTAAATTCCTCGTAAAGACAGACGGCGCGCTCGACAAGTTCTCAATCGTACGCCTTGTAGACCCCGATCTGGAAGCCGAAGCTGTTCGCCTCGTAAAAGGTATGCCGGCATGGAATCCTGCTACAGTTGCTGGAAAACCTGTCGACAGCGAGTCGAACGTCGAGGTGATTTTCACGCTGCCTGATTAAAAGGCTTATTATAAAAATATGAAACGATTTATCCTATTCCTTACATCCCTATCATCCATAATATTCCCGGCCATAAGCATATCAGCAGCCGACCGGGAACCAGCTTTTATTCCCCGACTTGTGAAAGTTCACTCCGAAGCTGAAGTTGAATCTTTGGCCGACCAAGGAGTCGACATCTTGCGGCGTCGTGGCGACATCCTACTTTGCTATTTCCCCAACACTTCTACCCGCAGCGGAGACATTGCAAAAAAACATACCCGGCACATCACGCCGACTCTCGACAAAGCCATACAGCACTTCGATGCAGGCACCGTACAAAGCGGAGCCGCTGCCGGCATCCCCTACACAGGAAAGGGTGTAGTGGTAGGGCTTTGCGATATCGGAATCGACCCTCTCCACCCGACTTTCCTCGATGCCGATGGCAACTCGAGAATCAAGCGTGTAGTGCAGTATGCCGAGCAAGATGGCATACGCCTTCAACTGGAGGGCGACGATGCCTATCGCAAATGGAAGACTGACAATCCCGACATGTACCACGCGACACACGTCTGCGGAATCCTTGCCGGTGGCGGTGGAGGCACACCTTATATGGGCATTGCCCGTGACGCTGAGATTGTGGCTACGGTCTCCACTCTCTCTGAAGTGGGTCTTTTAGCTGGAGTGGAAGACATTATCGAGTACGCTCAGGAGGTCGGCAAACCAGCCGTCATAAACATTTCCGTTGGAAGCAATACTGGACCGCACGACGGCAGCTCACTATTCTCGCAATATCTTGACATGTGTGCAGAAGACGCTATAATAGTCCTGTCATCGGGCAATGAGGGGTCACATCTCAACTCCCTAATAGCTCCCTTCACTCAAACACAAAGCTCAGTCGCCTGCCGCGTCGGAAATACGGCTTGGGATAACTTCCATATGTATGGCGCCACCGACATTTGGAGCGGCTCCGAAGCCCCTCTTACCATCGCGCTGGGTTTCTATGATGCCGATGAGAGGAAGATTGTAAGATGGCTCGACCCTATAAGCTTCAACGATGGAGTAGAGTTTTCCTACTCGTGGAGCGATGCTCTCTCCGGAGTAGAAGGTTGCCCGTTTGAAGGAGAACTCGTTGCCCAGAAAGACATTGACGAGGAAAATGGCCGCTACCGCGTTGTCCTGGAATATGATTTCATTTCTCCTGTGCCATGCGCCAACGGCAAGTGGGCGAAATATGAACTTGCATTGAAAGTAGACGGAACTCCGGGCGAGGATGTGGAAATCTATGCCGACGGCACCTATTCGCGCTTGGTAGGCACATCCGGTAGTCCAGCGCCTACAGCCGACCGCTCCATCAGCGACCTTGCGTGCGGCTTCAATGTAATCAGCGTCGGCATGTATGGCAACCGTGATTCAGTTCCCTACAGCCATCCGGAGATATTTCAGGAGGAGGGTCTCTATTGGGATAAGACCGGATATCACGCTGGCGAAACGGTAATACACAGCAGCTACGGCACTCTTCGCGATGGACGCGTGATGCCTCTCACCGTGGCTCCGGGAGCGACTCTCATCTCCTCGGCCAGCCGCTACTACCACGAGTTCTATCCTCTGCATCCACATCTGCGCATCGACGGCTCACCATGGTTTGACGAGAGCGGCACATCAATGTCATCACCATACGTAGCCGGCTACATAGCCACATGGCTTGAGGCTGTCCCGACGTTGACATCGGCCGACGTAAGGCGAATTATCGCTGCCTCCAACCGTATCGATATCCCCGAGCCCAACGACCCGCATAATGCCAACGGATATTTTGACCCCGTAGCAGGACTCAGGCTTGCCCTTCATGAAGCAGGAATAGAGGAGATTATAGACACAGAACTCTCCCCCGACGAATATGTCGAGGCCTACGACATAGCAGGAGTGAAAAGATACACCGGCTCAGCCTCCGGCCTCTCTTCTATCCCCAAAGGCCTCTACCTCATCCGATCCTCCAAAAAGACCATCAAAAAAATCATATAGCATGGAATGCCGGTAGTATGGAGAGCCGGCTTCCCAGCCGGCCACGAGCATCCCCATACTGCGTAGCCCCTTGGTGCATGACTCTTGGTTCTTGACTCTTGACCCTTGACTCTTTTAATAAAGTTTTATTTGCTTATTACAAAACTCTTTTGTAATTTTGTAAATAAATCTTAAAAAGGATGGCACACCCTGTAGTTGTTAAAGCTCTGAAAATTGCCGGATGGACTCTCGTCGGCCTCGTGGTCGCCGTGGGTCTGCTCCTTGTGTGCGCCGTCAAATTCATAGACTCCAAATATCTCGCTCCAATGGTGGAGCGCATGGCCAAAGACTATGTCGACGGCGACCTTACTATCGGTGACCTTCGTCTCGCTTTCAATCCGCATTTCCCCATCTTGGGCATAGAGATGGACAGCCTCACTGTGATTTCACACGCTTTCGATTCCATAACCGATGAGCAGCGCGGACATCTCCCCCAATATGCAGACTCACTTCTCTCGCTGTCACACCTCAGCGGTTCGATAGATATCAAGCGTCTTCTCTTTGACAACGAGCTATCTCTACACAATGTCGCACTCAGTGGACTCAGCGTCAACCTTGTAATCGCCCATGACGGCAAACCCAATTACGCCATCCTAAACCTTCCGACAGACTCTACTGACTCTTCGTCGAAAAACAAGATGCCTGGATTCCGCATTGACCGTTTCACACTCTCCCAGCCGAGAGAACTCCGCTTCTACAACGCAGCCGACTCTATCGCGGCCTCAGTACTGCTACTGACTGATGCGACTGTAGACGGCGAAAAGCAACCTACCTATAGACTTAAAATCAACGGCAATGTCACATCCCCACAGGCCACTCTTGTCACCAACCTCACTCAGATTGACTTCGGACTTAACGGCAAGGTCTATTGGAATCCTGCCGAGCCGGGACTCGTGGCAATGGATGAGATGGAGCTGCGCGGGGCATTCATCAAAGCCGTGGTCTCCGGGGAGATTGACCTAACGGAAAGTCCCATAGCACGCAAAGCCACCATCGATCTCGCACCCATAGCAGTCTCTGACATACTCACCCTCCTGCCCGATTCCATCAGGAAAGCACACAATCTCTACTCTCCTTACTTTGCTACAAATATGGCTATAGGGGGACGTTTCGAACTCACTGCACCTATGAACTTAGCGACCGACACCATCCCATCTTCCAAGATAAAGATTACAGTCGCTCCTTCTACCCTCGACTACGGCAATGCCCGCTTGAAAGATATCGCTCTTGATGTCAGTGTGAATACGGTGACAAATCTTCCTGACATGACCGACATCGACATCAGGCGCTTCACCATTGCCGGTCCTGGAACACAGTTGCAGGCGTCCGCCTATGTCACGACTCCAATCTCTGACCCTACATTTGATGCCAAACTGAAGGGAAAGGTCGATATCCGCGACCTTCCGCCACTGCTGCTTGAGAAGATACCGGGCTATCTTGCAGGCGTTATCACCACTGACCTCAAGGCCAAGGGAAGCACCTCCATGTTCAAACCCGAACAGCTGCACCGCCTCATTGCCGACGGTACTGTGACTGCCGAAAAAGTCTACTTTCTAACTCCCGACACCACCAAACTCGTGGAGGTCGGGAAAGCGAGGATAGAGCTTGATTCAAAGCGTATTGTCGACGGACTCCCTCTGCTGAATGCAAAGGTAGATGTAGACACCACCACAGTCCTTGTCAGCGGTATCGACCTTGCTTTCAAATCCGTATCTCTGACGGCTGGCGTCGATGCACCAAAAGGGCAACAAGACACCACCCTTATGCATCCCGTATCGGCCAACCTGAAAGTTGGACAATTCAACATCACCTCCATTACCGACGGAGCAGGAGCGCGCATCAGCAAAATCAGCGGTCCTGTACGGCTGCAACCAAAGAAGGGAGCGGGCCCTATACCGCAGATATCCACCGACCTACTTATCGGCAACGTCTCGGCCGGAACACTTTCCGACCGTTTCCTTATCCACGACACCAAGGTCAAAGCCTCGCTCTATAAAGAGAGATCTCTCCCCAAGAAAAAGGATACTAAGAAATCAAGGCCGCATAGGGAATATGCCTATCTTTCCCCAGCTGCCGTGCATAAATACGTTTACTACAAGCGAACTCACCGCAAGCACCATACAAAGAGAGTCTATACTGCCGAAGGCGCCAACGATGACGAGATGCTAGTCTGGAACCTCACTCCTCAGTTCCAACGTTTCCTAAACGAATGGAGACTCGCAGGCACAGTCAACACAAACAATGCGCGGATGCTGACTCCTATCTTCCCTCTGAAAAACGATATATCTACCTTAGCCCTCCGCTTCAACAACGACACTGTCAACATATCCAATATCACCATGCATGCCGGAGCTTCCGACATCACGATGACAGGACTAATCACCAACGTGCGCCGAGCACTGACTGCTAAGACCAACAATGACCTCAAGGGCAACATTTCTTTGCTGAGCGACACTATCGACATCAATGAGATATCGGCAAGTATATTTACCGGCGCATCATATGCATCCGACCGCCGCCGTGGAAAAGTACAGATAAAAGCTAAAGACGACAAGACGCTCGCCGAACGCCTCGATGCCCTCTCAAAGGCTGGACCAGGGAAGAACTCCCCGGTGCTGATTCCGGTCAATATCGATGCCAATCTTAAGATTGAGGCTGCCAATATGATCTATAGTGATGTGGCAATGGAGAACATTGGCGCTGACCTGCTCGTATACGATGGGGGCGTCAATCTCCATGACCTGACAGCCAACTCAGATGCGGGAAACCTTTCGCTGTCGGCTCTCTACTCTGCCCCGAATCCTCGCGACATGCATTTCGGATTTGGAATGAAAATTAATGATTTCAACATTGCCAAGTTTGTCAAGATGGTGCCCGCCATCGACTCCATCACTCCGCTCATACATGATTTCTCGGGTATGGTGGGCGCAAACATAGCCGCAACCTGCCGCATCGATTCGGGTATGAATATCGACCTATCCTCGCTCGATGCCGCAATACGCATCACGGGCGACAATCTTGCCTTCATCGACCCGGAAAAATACCGTACTCTCGGCAAATGGTTAGGATTTAAGGATAAGGCCGACAACACCATCCACAGCCTGAATGTAGAGATGACCGTTGAAGATGGCCTAATGCGAGTATATCCTTTCTCGTTCGACATCGACCGCTACCGCCTCGGCATCTACGGCTCTAACAATATGGCGATGGATTTCGACTATCATCTCGCCGTGCTCAAATCGCCGCTTCCCTTCAAGTTCGGCATCACTGTCAGCGGCAATCCTAAGAAATACAAGGTGCGTTTCGGCGGAGCTAAATTCAAGGAAAACTCAGTGATTGAGAGCGTGGATGTCGTCAACAACGCCCGCATCAATCTACTCGACCAGATTGAGGGTGTGTTCCGTCGAGGAGTGCGCAACTCACGCTTCGCCAAGCTGAAGATAGCGAAACCAGCAGACTGGAACGCACTTACCGACCCCGGGCTAAGCGCGACCGACTCCCTCCGCCTGATACAGGAAGGACTGCTCGATGCGACAGATACTCCGCAAGCCGCAGCCCAGGAGAAAAAGAAAGAAAAGAAGAAGAAGAAAAAGCACAAGCGCTTCTGGATATTCTGACGCAATCCCGATGCTATCTGCAAGGCCCGCGATGCGATCAGACGATCAGATTCACCTCTTCAGGTGGAGGAGGCAGCTCAAGGTCGGCGGCAGACCCGACACTCCGATTTCCGACACCGATTGAGTCGGAAACCCATTTAAAAAATTTCTTGAACCCCGAGCTGTCGAGCGTATCTAGGGTATACACCTGGTCGGTAAGTTTCTTAAGTGGCTCAGGATTGGCTTTCATACCAGCAGCACATGCCACAATGCCCGCGAATTTACGCCGCTTGACTTCAGGAATGATATTATTGTATTCCTGAATATCCGAGGGTTTTCCGTCGGTCAGCAGAAACAGCAAGGGCATCCAATCTCCCTTCCGGTCAGGAGTGCTCAGTTGAACTTCCTTATCCACCTGCTGGATGAGCATTTTCAGAGCCGCTCCAGTATGCGTAGGGCCTGAATCAGGAGTAGTTATGTCAGGAAGCTGAAGGTCTTCTACAGCAGTAAGCGGCAGAATACACTTCACATCCTTGTCAAACGTGATGATACTGATGCATGCCGACTCCAAAGCAAAAGGGTCTTGGCGCAGGCTTGATATCATGGCCTCGAGTCCGACCTTGACAGACTCGATAGGCTCTCCTTTCATGGAGCCGGAAGTGTCAATTAATATGTAAACAGGTAGTCTTCTCATATCACATATTATACCTATATTTACCATTCTTATCAGCAAAGAACCACGCTGTACCTGCTATTTTGAGGCGATAAACATTTATATCCGTAGATTTTAATGCCGTTCGGAGGTCATCAGGCACATTTCCTAAGAACTTATAGCCGTTTTCAAAAACAGCTACCAAGCTGTCATCTGTGATGCAAGCTGCCCAAAGGGCTCCAAATCTATCAAGTCCGTCGGCAAGCCAATCCTGAATGTCGGAGTCAGAAGCACTAATATGCTCAGTGGAAATGACAATCCAGTCGCCATCATCATTAAATGTAACAGATGTAATAACCTCTCCGTTTTCATTAAACTCTCTTAATTTACGCTCAAGGCTATAGGGAATACGACTCCATTGCAGACCATTGTTTCCAAATATTATCAACCAACGGCCACTTTCTGTCAATTGGATATCATCTATATATTCATTATCATTGTTCAGTTCTGTTATTGCATCGCTCAATCCAGAAGGCACATTTGATCTGGCACACCCGTTACGTCCGTACAAGGCGATATCTCCATTGGTGCGAGTGATCGCAACATTACGACACTCTCCCCATTCCCTTATTGCACTACGGATATATTCCCGACTATTCTGTGCATTGACTGGCAGAAAAAAGGACACCATCGCCATAAGGAGGATTGTTTTAAGGATATTTCTCTTCATCGCTGTGATATTTTGGGTAAAAAATAATGTCGGGTGTACTATAAATGGTTTTGCGTTTGACATATGAGGTTGCAATGGCAAAGTTACAATATTTTTTCCATTCTACCAAAACTCCTCCCAACTTTTTTCCCACTCTCTTAATATAAAAGACAAGACAACAAAGATTGTAGTGAATTGGAATAAAATTACTTTTTTATTACTTTATGTTAAAATCCTAAACTATTTAAAGACAGACGTGTTTAGTTAGCATAAAAACAAGAGAACAATCCTCTTTTATTCATGCCTCAGCCGTCGCCGTCTCAGGATTCCGATTTCTAATGCATGCGTATCTGAGAATATTATAATTATCCTCAAGTTTCATTATTAAAACCTTAATTACTATGATTGATCCGACCTATCGCTTCGGCGATGCCAAAAGCGAGGCTTTTGGCACAAACGCAATGCTAAAACAGGCTCCAGTAGAGAAAATTCCTGACGGCCCTACTACTCCGGAAGTTGCCTATGAGATGGTAAAAGACGAAACCTTTGCACAGACACAGCCTCGTCTTAACCTCGCCACTTTCGTGACCACTTACATGGATGACTACGCCACCAAGCTTATGAACGAGGCTATCAACATCAACTACATTGATGAGACAGAATATCCCCGCGTAGCTGTAATGTGCCAGAAATGTATCAACATCGTGGCCAACCTTTGGAACACTCCCGAGACTAACAAATGGAAAGCAGGTGCTCTTGCAATTGGTTCTTCCGAGGCTTGTATGCTCGGAGCTTTGGCTGCCCTTAAGAGATGGAAAGACCGTCGCAAGAAAGCTGGAAAGCCTTACGACAAACCAAACCTTGTAATGTCTACCGGTTATCAGGTAGTATGGGAAAAATTCTGTAATTTCTGGGATGTCGAGATGCGTCTCGTGCCTCTGACTACAGAACATCCTACCCTCGATGTCGACGCTGCTATCAAGCTTTGCGATGAGAATACTATCTGTGTAGTTCCTATCCAGGGTGTCACTTGGACAGGTCTTAACGACGACGTTGAGGCTCTCGACGCTGCTCTTGACAAATTCAATGCTGAAACCGGCAATGAGGTATGTATCCACATCGATGCGGCTTCCGGCGGCTTTATCCTCCCCTTCCTCTTCCCTGAGAAGAAATGGGACTTCCGCTTGAAATGGGTATTGAGTATCAGTACATCAGGCCACAAGTTCGGTCTTGTATATCCGGGTCTCGGCTGGGTAGTATGGAAAGACAAGAAGTATCTCCCAGATGATATGGCATTCACAGTCGATTATCTTGGTGCAGAAGTAACTCAGGTAGGTCTTAACTACTCTCGTCCTGCTGCTCAGATTCTTGGACAGTACTATCAGTTCATCCGTTTGGGATTCGAAGGATACAAGGAAGTTCAGTACAACTCTCTGATGGTGGCTCGCTATCTCCAGGAGCAAGTAGCTGCAATGGAAGCATTCGAACCTTATTCTCAGGAACCAGTGCCCAACCCGATCTTCGTATGGCGTATGAAGCCTGAATTCCAGGCATCTGCAAAATGGACGCTCTATGATCTCCAGGATAAGCTTGCACAGAAAGGCTGGATGGTGCCTGCATATGCAATGCCTAAGAATATCGAGGATATGATCGTCATGCGTGTGCTCTGCAAGCAGGGATTCAGCCGCGACATGGCCGACCAGCTGCTCTCCGATATCCAGTTTGCGGTCAACGAGCTTAACCAGCTTGAATACCCGACTACAACTCGAATCGCAATGGAGAAGAACATCCCATTGAAGAGCAAATCTTTCAACCACACTGGCAAGTAAGTTTGACGTCTTACGTTTGACGTTATACGTCAGACGTTGTAACTAATTGAATCTGCGGCCGGATGCACCTTTAATGGCTCCGGCAGCAGATTCCCCATATCTTTTAATACTATGGAAAAGACAATCACTAAATCCCAGATAAAGCAGGCCGCTCAGGAGGCATACGAGGCTTCGAAGGATATCAAGGGAGGACTCAATGCCCACTATATTCCTTACCTCGCCAATATCGACCCGAATCTGTTCGGGCTAAGCGTGACGCTGACCGATGGCACCTGTTTCAATTTCGGTGATACAGAATATAAGTTCGGCATCGAGTCTGTCTCCAAAGTGCCTACCGCAATCCTTGCGATGATACAGCACACTCCGGCTGGAGTTTTGAAAGAGATTGGTGCAGACGCCACCGGACTCCCATTCAATTCTATCTTCGCCATTCTTTTGGAAAACGACCATCCCTCTACCCCGCTCGTGAATGCAGGCGCGATTTCAGCTTGCTCGATGGTGGCCCCACAGGGAGACTCCGAAGACAAGTGGAAGGCTATCACTGACAACATCACAGCCCTTTGCGGCTCAGCTCCGGAGCTTATCGACGAGCTTTATGAAAGCGAGACTGCCACCAACTTCAACAACCGTGCCATCTCGTGGCTTTTGAAGAATTACAACCGCATCTACGATGACGTGGATATGAGCCTTGACCTCTACACCCGCCAATGCTCACTTGGCATCACCTCTTCGCAATTGGCAGTCATGGGCTCCACAATCGCCAACGCAGGCTTGAACCCCGTCACTAAGAAACAGGTGTTCGATCCGGAAATCTCACCGAAGATCACCACGATGATCGCAAGCGTAGGTTTCTACCAGCACACTGGCGACTGGCTCTATACATCCGGCATTCCAGCCAAGACCGGCGTAGGAGGCGGAGTTATGGGTGTCATGCCGGGACTCTTCGGAATAGCAGCTTTCGCTCCCCCACTTGATGATGCAGGAAATTCAGTCAAGGCTCAGGCAGCCATAAAATATTTCATGCAGAAATTAGGTCTCGGTATATTCACCGGCGACAAGGTGACTATCGTAGACTAACAAATGGTTTAATTAGTTTAAATGGTTTAAATAGTTTAAACTTCATAGTCCTTATGAAACACATATTCCTTGTAAACTAAATAAACTTAATAAACCTCATAAACCCTATAAACCTTATTAAAACCTCATTATTATGGCTACTTCAACCGGACAAAAGACAGCGACCGTCAAACAGGCCGCTAAGATGGGGGTCTTTACCCTTATCATAATGAACATAGTCGCGGTGGTATCGCTCCGTGGCCTTCCCGCGGAGGCTGAATACGGCATTAGCTCCGCCTTCTACTATATATTTGCAGCAATCGTCTTCCTGATTCCTGTATCTCTCGTAGCCGCCGAACTCGCAGCAATGTTCCCTTACCAACAGGGAGGTATGTTCCGTTGGGTCGGCGAGGCATATGGCGACAAGGTCGGATTCCTCGGCATATGGCTGCAATGGATTGAGAGTACTATCTGGTTTCCAACTGTATTGACTTTCGGCGCAGTGTCGCTCGCATTCATCGGTATGGACCACATCTACGACGCTCATCTGGCTGCCAACAAGTGGTATACTATCGCAGTGGTGCTGGCAATCTATTGGATAGCGACCTTCATCTCGCTGAAAGGTATGGGATGGGTAGGAAAAGTCTCCAAGATAGGTGGTATTGTCGGTACTATCATCCCTGTATGTATCCTTGTGGTTTGCGCCATCGTATATCTTGCTACAGGCGGCCATTCTCAGATGAATTGGCACGGCAACTTCATTCCTAATTTCTCGGACTTCAACAATATAATCCTTGCAGTCTCTATCTTCCTCTTCTATGCAGGTATGGAGATGTCGGGTATCCACGTAAGGGAAATCAAGAACCCAACAGTCAATTATCCTAAGGCAGTGATCATTGGTGCGCTTGCTACAGTCGCTATCTTCATCCTCGGTACATATTCCCTCGGTGTGATCATTCCGACCAAGGACATCAACCTCGTACAGAGTCTTCTAGTAGGCTTCGACAACTATTTCGGAGCTCTCCACATGAAATGGTTCTCACCCATTATCGCGATTGCACTTGCATTTGGTGTTCTCGCAGGTGTGTTGACATGGGTTGCAGGTCCTTCTAAAGGTGTGTTCGCAGTAGGTCAGGCTGGTTATCTTCCTAAGTTCTTCCAGAAGACCAACAAGAACGGTGTGCAGAAGAATATCCTTTACGTTCAGGGTATCGCTGTGACAGTCCTCTCATTCATCATGGTGCTCATGCCGTCAGTGCAGAGCTTCTATCAGATTCTGTCTCAGCTCACATGTATCCTTTATCTGATCGCTTACCTGCTGATGTTTGCATCTTCCATCAAGCTCCGCTACTCGATGAAGAATGCTCCGCGTCCTTACCGTCTTGGCAAGAAGGGCAATGGTGTGATGTGGCTCATCGCCGGTGTCGGCTTCCTCGGCTCAGCACTTGCATTCGTATTCAGCTTCTTCCCACCGGCACAGATTCAGATGGGTTCAAACGCAGTATGGTTTACCGTTCTGATACTCGGAACAATTATATTCGTGGTTCTTCCGTTTGTCATCCTTCACTTCAAGAAACCGTCTTGGGATGCAATGGGCACATCGTTTGTTCCTTTCCACTGGGATAAATCAGCTCAGGCAGCTCAGGAAAGACTGCAGGCAGCAGAGGAATTTGCATCTGAGAATGCATCCAACCCTGACGCAGCAAAATTCGTGGACTATGCCAAGAACGATGTAACTCCGACCAATGCTCCGACCGCTGATAAATGATGAATTATAAATGATGAATTGATGTGAGTATCCCTGGGCTCCGGCCCGGGGTATTCTCGCAAATCTCAGTTTACTTTTTATATTCGTCAAGCCTTAAATCGCATAATCAATCATTCATCATTAAAAATTCATCATTATGATACGTACCGGAAAAGCACCTATGACATTGATGACCTATTGCGCCATCATGTCAATCTCGCTGATCGTCAATCTTCCAGGCCTTGCGGTGACTCCAATGCTTGGGACCCTCAGCACCATCTTCCCCCATACCACTCAGATTGAGAAGCAACTTCTTACGGCACTCCCAAACCTGCTCATCATTCCATTCGTGCTCATGTCGGGCAAGCTTTCGCTTACACGGCATAAATTATCGATTATCATCGGCGGTTTGGTTCTCTTTACAGCGTGCGCCGTTGCATACATGTTTGCTCCCTCCATGGCGGCTCTTATCGTAATCAGCTGCCTCCTCGGATGCGCCGCCGGCCTTCTGATTCCGTTCTCCACCGGTCTGATCGCCGACACATTCACAGGCAACTACCGCATGCAGCAGATGGGTATCCAGAGTGGTATCTCCAATTCAGCCCTTGTAGTGGCAACATTCGTTGTCGGATGGCTCAGCCACGGCAACTGGCACCTTCCTTTCGCAGTCTACCTCGTGTGTCTTATCCCTCTCGCTCTGGCATTCGGTCTGCGCAAGGTGACAGCTACAGCCGACAATAATGCATCATCTGCCTCTACGGCCTCCACAACACCATCCACAGCTACGTCCAACACTTCTACCGAGAAGACAGTAGGTGGCTTCTATATGGGTCGCATCTGGGCGCTGATCGGAGTATATTTCTTCATCACGTTCGCATCCATCTCTATCTCCTACTATTGTCCGTTCCTGATTGAGAAGAAAGACTGGAGCGCATCCCTTTCAGGCACCATCACGGCCATCTACTTCCTCTTCATCCTTCTGCCAGGATATTTCCTTCCCTTCTTCATGAAGGTGCTCAAAGGCAACACTTTCTTCTGGGCAGCCGTCATGATGCTGGTAGGACAGGCACTCTTCGTCTTCTGTGCTGACTCCGTGACCATGTGCATCGGCGCAGCACTCGTAGGTCTCGGCTACGGTATCTCACAGCCTATCATCTACGACAAGGCAGCCCAGTGTGTCAACAATGAGAAGAAGGCTACAATGGCTCTGTCGTTTGTCCTCACAGCCAACTACCTGGCAATCGTGGTTTCACCGTTCCTTATCGGTCTGCTCCGCGACATCTTCCACGTAGCTGCCGGCGGCACATTCGCATTCCTCATCAGCTTCATCCTTCTCATTGCCTACGCAATCATCACATTTGTGATGCGCAAGCGTTTCGCCTTCTCAGTCACCTCACAAAACGCCTGATCTATTATGGAGTGGAGGCTTCCCAGCCTCCCCCTATTATGAATTTATTAAAAACACACTCCTTATGAAAACACGATTTATATTAGCCTCCGGCTTACTTATTGCTTCAGCTGCGGCATTCAACGCCTCTGCCCAACGCGACAACCGAAACATGGAGTCGGGAGTCACTACCCCTATCCTTAACGACAATGCAAAACCTGAAGATGTAGAAAGCGCCATGAAGAGCATCGCTCCAAAGTCTACTAATGATAATGGCCTTCCTCGTTTTGCAATCGTAGGCAAAAATAATGATTTCTATCTCGGTATCGGTGGCCAGTTCTTAGGTGAAGGGGTCTTCACCTGGGGCGACAATAATCCATCGGCAACCCTCTTTACCCCTTCTTCCCTGACACCCTCTACTCCTGGCAACAGAAGCAACACCCAATTCGGATGGCAGACATCGTCGCTTTATATGAACTTTGTAGCAATGCCGAGCTCTGACAACCAGATCGGCATCTTCTTCAAAGGAACCTTCATGGGAGCACATGACGGATTCAAATTGAAGCACTTCTATGCAAAATATCGTGGGTTGACTGTTGGTCACACTACCAGTTTGTTTACCGATGGTGCAGCCGAGCCAATGACCATCGACTATGAAGGACCTAACGGATATCCTTTCTTAGGCCTCTTCACAGCTTATTGGGAACAGAACTTCACGAAGAATATTTCCGGAGCAATCGGTATTGATGCTCCGACAGCAGAGATGACCACCAGCTCCACTACCCAGAAAGTCAACCAGCGTATCCCTGCAATTCCGCTCTATTTGCAGTATGCATGGAATGACGGAGCAGCCCACGTGCGTCTCTCCGGTCTTATCCGTCCGATGCAATATCGTAATCTTGCAGCCGGTGAGAATAAGACAAGCGTCGGTGGTGGCGTCCAGTTGTCGGGTATGACTAAAGTAGTCGGCAATCTTGGTGCAAACTTCAATGCAGCTTATGGTAAGGGTATCGGCACTTATCTCCAAGACGACAATGGTCTCGGCTTGGATGAGGTAGCCACCTCTACCCCGGGCAAGATGGAGACAGTGAAAACTTTAGGTATTACCGGAGGTCTGAACTATTCTTTCAGCCCGAAGGTATCCACCAACGTGACCTACAGTCACCTTGTCAACTGGCTTCCTGACGATGCCATGGTACCCGACAGCCAGTACCGTTACGGTGATTATGTAGCTGCCAACGTCATCTACAACATCAACAAGTTTGTATCAGCCGGCATCGAGTATGACTACGGGCACAAGAAAGACTTCAACGGAAATGGGCTGCACGCCAACCGTCTGCAGTGCCAGTTCGCAGTGACGTTCTAATACTGTAAGTTATACGTTGTAAGTTATAAGTTGTAGGTAGATATTAAAGGAGGATGCATTGCGTGCACCCTCCTTTTTACGGATTGCCGGCTTGCCAGCAAACGCTATAGATTATTTCTTAGGAGCCTTGAGAGCAGCCTTTGCTGCGTTCTCAGAAAGATCATAAAATAATCCCTCATAGATACCGGTGATTGTATGACCCTTGCCATCCTGCAGATCAAACACCAGCTTGCGGGTGTTGTCAGAAACAGTGGTAATAGTCACAGTGCCTCCAAGAATCGGTGAGATTATTGACTGTACTCCATCTTCATCAGCTGAATCCAGGTCGCCATACCATGAATAAAGTATCTGCCCACCATAGTCAATTGTTCCTTCAATTCCGGTGAAAGGTTCCAAACCATTGTTGATGGTATAAACACCGTCGAGAAGTATCTCCTCTTCAGAAGAGAGTTCAAGCATTATGAAATCGCCATGCTCCATATAAGGCTCCGTCACCATCACCTCAAACTGATAAAGACCTTTCTTGATATAGTCTCCAAGGCTATAGCTCATTGCAATTGTAGCTGGAGTAAAGTCAAGTTTTACATCCTCAGTAAGAGTGCTTGAATAGTCGGGAATCTTATCTGGCTCGGAGAAATCCACAAAATTAATTTTGCCGCTATATGTAGCCTTGACCTTCTTTCCATTGTCTGTCACGAAATCAAATACAACGTTAGTGCCATTACCAGTCACAGTCATTGTTCCCTCTACAATATATCCACGGAACGAACGGCCATTGGTCTCTTTCTTATTGAGATATGAGCCTGTCGGATAGAGAGTACCCCAGAAATCCAGAGTATGCCCCTTTGTGTAAGTGTAGGGAATGTTGGTGTAGTTTTCAATCTTTTCGCGAGGTTCAGCGGAATATACACCGTCGGCAAGACTCAGAGTTCCATCAGGAGTACGCACATACTTAGGTGCGAATGTATCCATATTAAGCCAATAGCCCTCAGTCTGGTTGCCGTCAGCATCAAACTCTCCTGAATAGAACTGGAGAGCCATATCTGTCACGAAAGGATAATACCAGTTGTCGTAGAAACGGGACTGTGCACCAGTGAAAGTGAATTCCTGATCCTCGGCAAATTCCTCGGTAGCCATCATACCAGGCTGGAATGTGATAGGACCATTATATTCGAAAGCTACGGTGCCTCCTTGAAGGAGGATAAGCTCCGCCTTGACTACATAGTTGTCGCCATCTTTGGTGACGTCGACTGTGCCGTCGATAATCGGATACATGTTGGTGCCATCCTCGCCCTCGTCGAGACGCAGGGTAAGACCTGACTTCTGGATGTCAAACACTCCAGCAGCGTTGCCTGTGCCAGCACGGTAGTACCCCACCGGAAGCTGGGCATTGGTGTAGTCCTCGCTCATGGCGCCTATCAACTCAAGAGAGAGTTCAGCGTCACCGACCTGAGGAGGGAGTCCCCACTGGTCGGGAGCATCGCTTGCAATAGTGAAGGCATAGATGCCGAGGTCGCCCTTTGATGTATATGCGCCATCGATGAAGTATGTTAGGGGCGCGTAGTCGGGAGCATTCTCAAAGCGGATACTGTTGACGTTTGACGTCTCGAATTCTGTTTTCTCTCCATCGACAGTGGTTATCACCACCTTATAGTTTTGAGCAATTGCCGGGACCATCAGAGCACCCGCAGCAACAGCAGCCATTATTGTCTTTTTCATATACGCTTAAGGTCTAAGAAGATTAACGTATGAATTTGAACGACTGGTTGGGCAGTGCTACCACATAGACACCCTTGCCGAGATTGCCGATGCTCAGCGAGATTGCGCCATTCTGATCAGCCAGGGCAGAAGCAACCAGTTTGCCGGCGGCATCATAAACCATCACCTGCACTTCAGCCTCAAGACCAGAGACTGAAAGGATATCGTTGGCTA
This sequence comes from uncultured Sangeribacter sp., assembly GCA_964537745.1. GTDB lineage: Bacteria > Bacteroidota > Bacteroidia > Bacteroidales > Muribaculaceae > Lepagella. The sequence goes on along the minus strand of CAZIAX010000019.1, from coordinate 3,007 downwards.
CAGCGATTTTTACATGGTTTGCATCAGCCACACCTTCTACGCCGGAAGTGCCTGACTTGATGGTCATGTTCACTACGTTTTCTATAGCGTAGCGAACTCCCTTGACATTGCGGTCGTCGGTGATGATCATCTCATTTCCTTCGAAAGTAGCTACGGGGAGATACTCAAACTGATACTCGATAGAGTTTCCATCGGCTGTATTGACAAGCAGCGAATAGTTGGAATCTGCCTTCACCAAAGAAGCCGGAGCCAAGGTAAGGGCAAGTAATGCTGCGAATATATGTTTTTTCATATTTGATATCGTTGATTGTTTGTTTCTTACTTTGACTTTCACTCTGCTGTGCGGGCTGGGAGTTTGCCAGTGTATGTTGCAGTCATAGGCAGACCATTCTCAAGCACACCGTTGATTTTTACGATGGTGTTCTCGCCATCTTCCTCTATCACTACAGTACCCTCCTTGAATTTTGAGCTGGTGTTGTAGGGAGCATACAAGCTGAGATCGCTCGATGCGCAACCATTTTCGGTAGAATCAGAGAAGGTATATGTGCCAGCCTTGGGAGCATCTCCTTCAGAGAAAAGGTCTATGCGCAACTCAATTTTCCAATTTTCGTCGTTGAATCTATAGTAGAATCCATTAGGAACTGCATTATTCACATTGACATAATAGACTCCGGTGAGAGTGTAGTCAAGAGAAGGACCGTACGCATTGATTTTGCTTGAATAAGTGCCCTTGACAGTGGTGTTTCCGTCCACCATGAGATCGATAGTGAATGTATACACGTCGCCGTCAAGATCCACGTTGATATAGCCACTGTTGACGTCTTTCTTTGAGCCATTGATAATGACTGAAGAAAATCCTGGGTCGATAGTATACTCGGCATACGAACCGTCTACTACGTATTTGCCCGCTGTCAGCCACAAAGTCGACGGCTGATAGATGTCGGCTGTGATCTGAGTGCCGTCGACGCAATCAAATATGAGCTGGATGTTCTTAGAGTTCCAAGGATTGACATAGACTGACTTCACATTCACTTCAACATCCTTCGCTGCTGCTGGGCGAGCGGGGAGCTTACCAGTGAAGGAAGCAGTCATTGTGAGACCGTTTTCAAGAACGCCGTTGATGCTGATGATGGTGTTTTCGCCGCTTTCTTCCACTGTCACAGTGCCTTCCTTAAACTTTGTATTGCTGTTATAGGGAGAATAGAGGTCGACATAGCTTCCAGCGCAGCCGTTGTCGGTAGATTCGGAGAAGGTGTAGACTCCCGGCTTCGGTGCATCTCCTTCTGAGAAGAGGTCGATACGCAGCTCAAGTTTCCAGTTATCATCATTAAATCTGTAGTAGAAACCGTTTGAAACAGGATTGTTGACCTCTACATATTTCACATCGGTGAGCGAGTAATTTGCTACGGGGCCGAAATTAGGCAATTTTCCTGTATAAGTTCCTTTGACTTTGACATCGTCGCCGACGACGAAATCAGCAGTGAAGGTATACACGTCGCCGTCAAGCTTGACATCGAGCGAGCCACTCTTCATCTTCATACTCTTGCCGTCGATTTTAGCTGACGACCAACCTGCATCAATAGTGTACTCACCAGAACCGTCTACCTCATAGGTTCCAGCAGAAAGCCACAAAGTCGATGGCTGGGTCAAGTCAAGGTCGAGGTTGTCACCGTTGTCGCCTGCAAGCACGAGCTGGATATTGGTGGTGCCATAGGGATTGACACTGACAGATTTGATGTCGATATTTACAGCGTCGTCTTGCGACTGGAAGTTCTCGAACGTGATTTCCTTCACGTCGTCAGCTTTGAATCTGTGCTGCACTCCGTTTTTGTCTACGACGACTACACTCTGGGCTGAAGCTCCCAGAATGGCGGCTCCACATAAAAGCGCTGTTGATGTAAAATGTCTCATGCGAATTGAATTATGATGATTAATAAAACAGATTTTTACCTGATTCAACTCAAAAAGTTAAAGTTTTTTGGTTCTATTTTCCAAAATTAGTTAAAAATCTTGAAAAATCATCATAATGATTTGTTAAAAAACATTAATGCATACTGGAGGCTGCCAGATTTGCAGCTGACGACACGCACACTTTAAGGAAAAAACTACTCCTCACCTATAATTAAACCATCCTTTGCGTAAAAGACGCGGGGGATGCCGATGGATGCAAACATGGAGTATATTTTTCTGTCGGTTTGAGCCGATACGGGAAGTGAAAGATGATTCTCTGTCCAGTATTTCTCGACATCTGCCGATCCTTCTTCTCGGGAGATGCATATATACTGCATCTGCTCTCCTTCTGGCAGCTTCATATTCTCTTCATACTGCTCCTGAAGTATAGGCAATTCCCGCTGACAGTCGGGACAAGTGGTATTAAAAAAGACTATCACAAGTGTCCTCTCATAAGAATCGGCTGATGATACTTTCTCCCCATCAAGGGTCACTACCTCAAACTCCGGCAACTTATCCCCAGCCCGAAGATACCATTCCGGCTCATCCTTATCAGTGACACATCCCCCTATCAAAAGCAGCATTATGGACAGAAAGACATGCCTGCATATAGTTTTCTTTCTCTTACTCATTATCAATCATTAATCATTGATAATTTATCATTTATCATTAGCGATCAGTCCAGATTCACGATGGTGTAATTCTGGGAGCCAAGGCCGATTTCCTCGCCATAGTCGAGAGTGTGCATACCGTGGCGGGAATCTATACGCTCGATAAGATGTACTTTGCCATGGTCGTCGGAAGAGCGGACGAGGTCGGTGCAAGCCTTGTCAAGTGCTATCGGGTCAAGAGAGGCAAGTATACCGATATCGTGCATCTGAGGGTCAGCCGGATGTGAGTCGCAGTCACAGTCTACCGATAGATTGTTGGCCACGCTGATGTAGATGATGTTGTCTCCGCAGTGATCCGCAACTGCCTTGGCAGCCTCAGCCATTGACTCAAGGAAATCATCCTGATTGGCAGCTTTCCAACCATCTTCACGCGTCTCAGTAGCGCC
>CAZIAX010000018.1:0-21124 GCA_964537745.1 uncultured Sangeribacter sp. | reverse complement strand
ACTACACATGGGAAGAGCTGATAGCGGACGACCTGAGGGACATCTACGAATATAATCATGCCCTCCATCCGAACCAAAAGAGATACAAGGGGATGAGCCGCTGGGACGTGCTCGTGGCAAACATCAACCCGACGCTGCAACCTCTTGACAAGGCCACGATAGCGAGATATGTGGGGGAAAAGGTAAGTACCTCAATCAGGAGGAACTCCTACTGCAGAGTGGCCGGAAAGGACTGGTGGCTGAGCAAGACGGAAGCCATCGAGCTTCTGATGCCGAATGACTACAAGGTGGATGCCTACTACCTTACTGACGAAAACGGGGAGATCTCCGACATGTATATCTACCAAGGGGACATGCTGATCGACAGGCTTGAGGACATCGGCACCTACAACACAGCAAGAGCCGAGCAGACAGATGAGGATGAGAGAATCTTCACCGAGCAGAGAAAGAAGATCTGCCACTTCAACAAATATGTGGAGGATCATGCCATAGCCCGGGTGGGAGTTCAAAAATATGAGAAAGCGCCTTTATCGACCGAGGACTACGGAATAGAGGAGCCGGAATGGAAGGATGTGGATGATGCCCTGGAGCCAGTTTGCTACTCCTTCGAGGATATGGCAGCGAGGGGAAAAGAAGACTTATAGAATGACATTAAAACGGAATTAGAATATGATCACAACAGAAATAAAAAACAGGATACTTGACGCCATAAAGACGAACCGAGGGAACTATCCGAGCGATGCGAAGCATGCGGCATCCTTGGGAATCACGACCTCAGTCTACAGCGCGGTGAAGAACGGGCAGACCGACCGGATGCTGAGCGACGCCAACTGGATCAGCATAGCGAGGAAGCTTGGGGTAAGCCTACGGGGGGAGATAGAATGGAAAGCAGCCAAGACACCGACCTTCCAATACATAACGGCTCAGCTTGAGACATGCCAAGAGAGCGGAATCAGCGCCATCATGTGTGACCTGCCGAATATCGGGAAGACCTTCACGGCTCGCCACTACGTGAAGCGGCATCCGAACGCCGTCTACATCGACTGCTCGCAGGTGAAGACCAAGCTGAAGCTCGTAAGGAAGATCGCTTTGGAATTCGGAGTGGACTGCAAGGGAAGGTATGCAGACGTATATGAAGATCTCGTCTACTACCTGCGCTCGATCGAGAACCCTCTTATCATCCTCGATGAGGCCGGAGACCTGCAGTATGAGGCCTTCCTTGAGCTGAAGGCCTTATGGAACGCTACCGAGAGATGCTGCGCATGGTATATGATGGGGGCAGACGGTCTTAAGGAGAAGATCAACCGGAGCATAGAGTGCAAGAAGGTGGGCTATACGGAGATGCTGAGCCGCTACGGAGACCGCTACAGCAAGGTGACACCGGATGACGGGAAGGAGCGCCATCGATTCCTGATAGAACAGGCGCGGATCGTAGCGAGCGTGAATGCCCCGGAGGGATCGGATGCCGGGGAGATAGCGAGGAAGAGCGGCGGTGGTCTCCGCCGAGTCTATACTGAAATCGAAAAACTTAAAAGAAAATGATAATCGCAAATTTTGAAGAAGGAGGTCACAATTGGGAAAAGACCAACCTTGTGACCAAAGAAGGTAAGGAACTGTATGACACCTATCAATGTCGTCAATGTGGTCTAAAGGCAAAGATGGTGAGCTTTGGCATCTTACAAATATCAGAGCGATATCGAAAGAAATTTGAACATTGCATAGGAGTAAAGAAAGCAAAACAAATAGAAATCATAAAATGTGAGGCGGTAGGACCGCAATTTGCAAACCTGGTCCCTGGAAGTATGCATGACATAATCTCTCCCCCAGCAGGGTATGATAACAAAGGAGGAGTATGGGTGATGGGAGTGGGAGAACCGGTAAAAGTCTTATTCAGGGAATTCGAATATATAAATCAAAACGAGAGAAATTATGACAGTGATTGAAAAGCAATATATGGATTCGGTTATCAATATCAACCGAATGATGCGTAAGGCACAGGATGCTGAACCCGATTGGGAGCAGCGGCGATATGAGATAGCCAAGGACGCAATGGGCGCAATATTGAGCAACCCAGACATAGTCGGTGATGTGTCACAGGAAGGAGAGCCTTTATGGAGAGCTCAAGTTGGCATTGCCAAGACATCAGTCAAACTTGCCGATCTACTAATAAAAGAGCTTCAGAAAGAACCGGAGGAGAAGAAGGATGGGGAAGAGAGCGTACAGCCCTAAGGAGGTGCTGTCGAAGACGTACCGGATGATACCATGGGGCGAAAAATGGCAATCGGCATTCGGGGATATTCCGGATAACGAGCTATGGTTTATCAGCGGGGCATCGGCTTCAGGAAAGAGCAACTTCGTGATGCAGCTGGCCAAGGAGCTCACGAACTACGGGATGGTACTCTATGGGAGCTATGAGGAGGGAGTGAGCCAGTCGTTCAGAGAGAGGATTAAGCGGGAGCGGATGACCGAGCGACAGGGACGCTTCAGGGTGATCACAGAAGATACCTATGAGGAACTTGCAGAAAGGCTCGCGAAGCCGAAGAGCGCCAAATTTGTGATCATCGACAGTTTTCAGGACAGTGAGTTCACCTTTGCCCAAGCGATGGAACTCAAGAAGAGATTTCCGAGGAAGAGCTTCATCTACATCTCGCAGGAGTATAAGGGACAGCCCTTGGGGAAACCTGCAGCGAGACTGAAATACAAGGCAGGAGTCAAAGTTAGAGTCGTGGGCTACAAAGCGTATTGCCAAGGGCGTTTCGGCGGAGAGGGATCGGATGGATACACGATATGGGAAGAGGGAGTAATAATGACTACAAACAATATTGGCTAAAAAATGAATTGATATGGCACAGGAAGTGACGAGTTTCGGGCGATTTTACAAGGCCCTGGGAACGCTGGTCTGCCATGGGAGCCGGGATGATCTGAAGCGGATGCTCGTATGGCAATATACGGGAGGACGGACCACCTCACTGAAGGAGATGACCTATCAGGAGTATCAGGCGGTGTGCTCAGCGATGGAGAAGCGAGACCAGAGCCGGGAAGAGCTGAGACGGCAGAGGAGCATAGCGCTGAGGCTGATGCAGCAGCTCGGGATAGACACCACGGACTGGGGCTGCGTGAACAACTTCTGCCGGAATCCGAAGATCAGCGGGAAAGCCTTCGCGGAGCATTCGACAGAGGAGCTTGAGGCACTATCGGGGAAGCTGCGGAAGATCAAGCGGACTGGATGGCAGAGGAATAAGGGAAGCCTTCTGAGCAATGCCATGGAGAATGGACTAACAGGAATGAACTGAGATGGAGAGTGGGGAATACTAACAAATAAAAAATGAATATAAAAATGGAAACAACAGAGAAGATGAGCGCGCAGGATCTCGCCGAGTATGAGGCATTCAAGGCCGAACGCGAGAAGAAACGCCGCGAAGAAGAGCGCAAGCAACATCGGCAGGAGTATGCTACCCTCGTTGATGAGGAGATCGCAGCTACCATTCCCAAACTGCGCGGAGTGAGCGAAATGCTAAAAAAGGTAAAGGACGATATCTTCGGCAGTTTCGAGACCATCCTGAAGATGAAATCGGAAATAATAGGCACTGTAAGGGATGAGCAGTGCAGCCATACTTTTACCAACTCAGACAGCACACTTCGAATCATCCTCGGCGTGAACTGCATCGACGGATACCGCGACACCGTTGAAGACGGCATTTCGATGGTTAAGTCTTATATCGAGAGCCTTGCCAAAGATGATGCCACCAAAGCACTTGTCAACGCTGTCCTCAGGCTTCTCAGCCGGGACGGTCAGGGCAACATCAAGGCAAGCAGGGTGCTTCAGCTCCGGAAGATGGCCGAAGACAGTGGTGATGAACGGTTCCTTGAGGGTGTACGCATCATAGAGGAGTCCTATCAGCCGACCATCAGCAAGAAATATATTCGCGCTCAATACAAGAATGACAAGGGCGCATGGTGTTACATTCCACTCGGCATGACTGACGTGGACTAATTCCCCTAACTGAAGAAGGATGGGTAAGAAACCCGGTCTAAGTTATCAGAAGCGAGTCGCAGAGATCAACAGGATATATGAGCTGTATGCCAATAGAGGTATTCCCAACCGGGAAATATGGCGCAGGTACATATATCCTGCTCATGGTATCTGTGAGCGTACTTTCTACAATCTTCTGAAAGCACCCACCAAGCCGGGTTTCAACCCTTCAGATCAGAACCCATCACTATTTGATGACCTCGATGACCAATAATTACGAGCAAATAATCAAGAATATTCTCCGGGATATACAGGTGGAAATGGCTGATGAGTTCGACAGGAACTTCGAGCGTCAGGCATTCTTCTCGGAGGCATGGCAGAGACGCAAGAGTCCCACACGTCCAGGTGGGCATATTCTTGTCGATACAGGTGGCCTTCGCCGGAGCATCACGAGCCACATGACTGACAACAGTATCATCTTTCGCTCAGAGCATCCGGCAGCAGCAATCCACAATGAAGGTGGAGAGATCAAGGTAACTGCCAAGATGAAGAAGTTCTTTTGGTATAAATACTATTCCACCACCGGCTCATTCGGAAGACGTAAGGATGGCACCAAGCGAAAGGATAAGCGAACCGTTCAGTTATCGACAGAAGCCGAATTTTGGAAGTTCATGGCTCTGATGAAAGTTGGCTCCACGATAAAGATACCGCGTCGACAGTTTCTTGGAAATGCTCCGGAGGTGGAACAGACCGTCAGAGAGATTATCGAAGAGAATATAACAGAATTTTTCAACACCGCTTTTGACATCATAGAAAGATGAGAACAGAACTTTACAACAAACTGAAAACGCGTCTTCACGCCTTGTGCGTAAACGCAGCCGGGGAATATGAGATTGCCCCTGCAGAGATGGATGATGATGTGGACACTCGTGCGATCAAGCACATCGACCTGTGGAATCAGAACGTGGAATTCATCGAACAGGAAACGGCATGGGCTCGTCCGGCGGTCTTCATCGAGTTCGAGCCTATACGTTGGATATCCATCGTGCCGAGCGTTGAATACCGTGCAGAGGCAAGAGTCAGGCTGCACATAGTCACGGACTGGACTGCGATGACAGGAGACGAGACCGACGGAGCTGGAAAATTTTTCGAGCTGCTGGATAAGATCCATGACGTGCTTGCCGGACTTGAAGGCGAGAATTTCAAGGACTTCACCCTCGAAGAGTCGCACACGAATCATAATCATGAGGAAATAGTTGAAAGCATCGAGGTGTATAGCTTTGTAGCCTTCAAGAACAGGGGCGAATAACCGCGTTGTGTCGCGTTAAAAGTTAGAGAGCCGTAACCCGATAAAGGTTACGGCTCTCTTTCGATATATGGGCGAGAATACGGCATTATGCAGCGTTGTCGGGAGGGAGGTCGGGTATCGTGAACAGCATTATGTCCGTGTACCGGGCATTGTAGTTCATTGTCGCGTTAAACTCCCTCCTCTGACATCGGGCGAATGGGTCGCCAAGCGATGGATGGCGTCCCATCCACTCGCACAGTTCAACAATGCAGGATTTCTCGGAGGTGAAATAAACAAAATTGTGACCGGGAAGCACAGAAAGCACATCGAGGTAATCGGCAAGCCTCCAATACATCTTGTAGGTGCCAACATCTGTGGATAGATATGGAGGATCAACAAGGAATACCACTCCCGGAGTATCTTTGAACTGCTCGAATAGTTCCCGGTAATCGCATGACTCAATCTCAAGTCCGGCAAGATACTCCGGGCAATTTACGTAGTCGGTTTTTCGGACATTGTTGTATAAAACCTCCGCTCGCATCTCCTCGATAGTCAGCTTATACTTCATGGAAAACATGAGCGATGAAGATAGTGTAATGAAGTCTATGTAACCATTCTCACGATGCTCTTGCTCAAGCAGCTCGAAGATGCGGTTCCTCGCCTCACCGGTAATAGGTTTGTGCCGGGGAAACTGATCCGACAAAGGCCGGATCAATGAGAGAAGACGATTAGTCTGAGGAATATTATGGATACGGTGACGGTAGTTGTCGAAATCGTTATAAATGACTCTTGATTTCTGATGGTGGTACTTTGTGATATGAGAGAGCAACCCGGAGCCACCGAAAAGATCAACAAAGACTGTTCCTTCGGGATACTGCTTTATGACCTCGATAAAGTGCTTTGCGAACATACGCTTCTGCCCCACGAAAGGGAGAGGCGCAGAGAGATGGAGTCTGCTCATACGTTTAATTCAAATTTGACGTCATCCTCCCCAGAGAGAAGACGCTTAGTGTTGGAGATATTATTTTCATAGATATGGACATTGCCAAGAAATAAAGTAATTGACTTGAGAGGGAGGTCGATATGGCGAGCCATAAGATAAAGATGATATATATCTGCAGGGAGACCAAGGCTTGCATCGGAACTGCGCTGATAGGCAGAAATGACAAGCTGACCATGCTCAATTTGAAACTGCACGAGCGAGAGACAAGGAGCCTGATTGCTTTCAGCATCGGTGGCACCCAGAAAGAGGACATAATTCTTAGAACAGCGTTTCTCTTCATTGATGCGCTTGAGCAAAGGAGGGAGTTTTTCAAAATAAGTGGGATAGCTATTTACAAGAATAGAACCACAATAATCCCACCAGTGGATTCCAACTTCACGGTATCTTTCAACCAATCGCTCACCGCTCATAAAGAGTTTGAGCTCGGAGCGGAGCTTCTTGCGGGCTATCCCATGACCTTCAAAAATATCGAGTAGGTCTGCTGGAGAAAGATCAAGACTCTCATTAAGGAGATAAATGATGTTGCCCTTGCGGTTGGTTTGCTGCTTACCATTCTGAAGAATGCGCGAAAGAATTTTATGATATTTATTTTTAGCCATAAACAGAAAGATTAAAAACTATGCAAAGATAGAGGATTAGGATCAAATAGGAATAATACTGAAAATGAATCATACTGCACCTGATGCGCAGTGTGATTTGAAGCGGGCGATGAGGGAATAGACTTTCCTCTCAGAGACACCATACTGCTGGGCGAGTACTGCAACGGCATAGGAAACCTTCTCGCCCCGGGCAACCATATCGGTGAAGCTGACGAAAAGGTCGACGAAATCGGCATCGTCGAGACGGATGCCAGCCTGACGGAGACGAAGGATAAGCTCACGGTTGAAATAAAGGACGTCAAATATTGTCATATCGGAAAAAATTATTAATTTTGCAGAGTCTCACTTATAAACACGAATAACCACTGGGCGAGAAGAGGGCATGCTGCCCCCGGCTCGCGCCCAGTGGTGCTTCGTGTTAAAGAGTAAGTGAGACGACTATTTGACAAGCCGGGGGCATTTTTTATGCCCCGACCGGAAGAGAAGAGAAATTATCGAAGATTTATAAAAAATTATTTGGAAAAACGGAAAAAAGGGATTAACTTTGCGGAAAGGTTTTTGCGGCGTTTCACATGTCGGCCCGAAAGGGTGCAGGCTTCGGAAGGTTCAAAAACCTTTTTTATTTATATGAGTCTCATCATGTAAGCAATGAATCCTTCAGTCACTTTTGCTTTCAGCTCAATAGAGCGCCCGTCAAAATCAACCTCATAGACCCTAAAATCAAAATCATGGTGACGTCCAGCCTCAGTCCTTACATACCGGGCAGACGAAATCCATTCATTGATCTTTGTAGCGATATCCATAGTTTCAGCGAGATTGCGGCTGTATATACTTTTTGCAAATGTCTCGCTGAAAAATTTTTTACCAATCAAAATAATATCGCCATTTTCCAGAGACACCTCCATTCGAGCACCTTGAGTGCCGTCTTTCATAGGAACCCTTGGAAGATGCTTGTCAGCCCAAGCGTTGGCAGCAGTGGCAATATCAAGACGCTCCTTTTTATTCAAGCGGCGGGATACTTCCTCCATTTTCATCTCACGAATGAACTGACATGCTTGACAAAGCTGACTATCATCAATAAAAGACCTAACGAATTTACCTTTATGGATGTCGCAGTCATGACAACGGCGGATCGTGTAGGGGTTATAGTCGGGAACTGTCTTTTGCTCAAGGCCAGGATTGAACCGGAATATTCCCTTGGAGTCTCTCTGGAGAGCTTCGTCGCCGAGGCGCATAGCTTCATCATGAGGAGTAGCCGGATACTTTGATTTGCGCACCTGTACGACCGTGCAACGGCAGTTCCAGCCATTTGGGGGATAGAACTCTGCCCAAAACGGGTCGGAAGGAGGGAGAGTCACACCATCGAGAGCAGCATGTTCCGGACGCACCTTGTCATCTTTCTGTGTTCGATATTGTAGATTGTATCGATCGCCGTCCTGCATGAACCTGTCCCATTTGGAGGCCATTTCAGCGGATGCGGTCACGAAGTTATACTCTGCCCGGAGGTAATTGCCGTTGTAGTTCTCATCGATGCTTCGAACATCATTCAAAAAGCGTTCGAACGATTTTCGTTGCCCGTTCTCATCAACAAGTGAGGGGAAGGCCTCATTCAACTCATGGAATGTTTTTATTCCGGAGAATATGAAATCAGACCGATGCAGTCTCTTTCTCATCGCATCCGACATCTCCACTTTCTCAAAAGAGGAGTTGAGGATTGATGAGTGACTCTTGATGAATTCCCGGACTTGCGGAGTAGAGAGGATATCGATAGATATCTGAGCGCCGTCAGTCTTATATACAGCCTTCATCATTCCGTCAAACAGGACAGACAGTTGCTTCCGGATTTCATCCTCACATTCCTTGCGACCGGCCATGAACACATCTGGAGCGTCCGATAGCAGCCGGGCATAGCGCTGATGCAGCCCCACGTAGTCAGTGGGGCTCAGTCGAAAAAAGATCTGCAGTTCTTTTCACCCGAAGACAAACCTGCTTCGCCATCATCGGGATCAACGAAAGAGGGGGTGAGATTGATTCTTTCACCGACGGGCATTCCGTATTTATCGGCGAAGTAAGAGGGATCGACCTCATAGCGGTCGGCGATCATGGTCTCGAAAGCGACCTGCTGTTCCGGAGTGTAATCCACCGCATAATCCCACTCAAAGCGCAACCCTTTCAGAGGGAAGCCATGCTTGACCATCCGAGGTATCAACTGATTGTTCACGATGTCACGTAGCATATCGCGGTCGGACTCAACGAGGTTTTCAAACACCTCAAGATGGGTCTGAGACTGAGAGAGCGAAGAGCCATCCTCGATGGTCATGGTCTGACCGATGCTAAGTTTAGACAACTCAGAATTTGCGCGGTCAATGCGTTTGTCGTAGACATTGAAAGCATCTCCCTTCCCGGACTCAACGAACTGGACCTCGGTCTCCATACCAGTGACCATACCGAGATTGCTCCCGGCCTCTTCGATCATCTGCTCAAGACGTCGCCATTCCTTCGGGTCGCGAGTGGTTGTCTTGGCAACACGCATAGGCATACCGAATATCTCGGCAAAGGCATCCCAGAACGCGAGAGCATTCTTCTTAGGGATGGTCTGCTGTGCAGCCTTCAGGAACTTACCAAGATCGTCAGGACGTCCGGCTTCAATCAGCCAATCTGAGAATGGAGACTCATGGTAATCAATGCCGGATGTCCAATCGTCACCCACATTCTGAACACACCGATGATATTCCGGAATAACGTGCTTCCGGGGAATAAGACATACACCTTCATAGCAGAGGCAACCGTCGCCGTCTTGAGTAAGATCACCGAGTTCTATAAGGGAATGACCCCACCAACGGGACTCAAGACAGAGCTCCAAGAGCTGCTTGAACCAAGCCTGATCGAAGTAGTGGCGAGCATCCTCGTCTTCCTCGCCATCCTTATTTACGAGCTTGAAAGAACGGGACATCACAAAACCACGTCGCTGATCGATACAACCGGTGAGGTGGAGATCCGCGTCGACATCGCGGTAAATATCATAGAGACGCTGTCTATTGGGGCTATCGACATTGAGAGCCATCTGCCATGCTGCACGCCAATCGGCAATGTCCTTCCTGGTCAGAGCATCGGTGGTGCGATGTATCTCCATGACGATGCTCTTAAACTTTGCCTGACCTTCCGGCTTCGCAAGGTTTACATCTCCGTATGGAGTCTTAAAGACAATAGGAATGCCTTCTTGAGAAGATGTGGCTTCTTGAGAAGGTGCCGCCTTATTTGAGCGGAAGTTATCAAGGAATTTATCAAGTAAGCTCATATAATTACCAATTATGCCGGAGGCGTGGCTCCGAGTGATAGATAGTGCCGAAAGAACCTGTGTGATCATCCTCCTCGACAATCGGGAGGTCGGGGACAATCTTGCCGGACTGAACGCCCTCAAGCCAACGGATGGCTCGCTCGTAACGCTCCTTTCGAATCTCAATCCCCATCTTCTGAGGGAGTGAGGCCACAAGGTGGTAAAGCGCAATGTCGGCGGTGTACATAACGATGAGCCGGTTGCGGGCATCGACATCGGCATTGAAAATGGCATTGCAATCATAGACAGGACGCAAATAACCGGATATCTCCTCGATTGCCTCAAGCTCGGCATTAGCACGGATCTCTTCAGAGGCGCGTGAGACAACTTTCAGAGCGTCTTCACCTATGACTACAGCGTAGTCGTTATCTGTCAAAAACATCGCTCAAGAATTAAGTGGTTACGAAAAGCGCATGTTTCTCAATGTCATCGACCGTCACACCTTTGCGGAACCGCTTACGTCTGATCAGTTCCTTGATAGTCTGTTTCGGCACAACCTTAAGAGTGCCATTGATACTGATGACATAATACTTCATACCGAAAAGGCCGGCGAGTTCCTTAGCCTTGCGCACAGCCCTTTTATACCGCCATGCGAGATAATGCTTTTTGATCGTGTTGAACATATCACCATGAGTTTTTAGGGCGACGACGTGAAATCGCCACGGGTTTGAATGTTTCCTGCCGTGTGTTGCGCTGGAGATACCAGATGGCACCCTCATCGGCATCGGGAGCGTCATCATGGACGCGAGAGCCACGTTCAAGAGCAAGTGTCTGTTCGATGCCCACCTCCATATCCGGAGAATCCTTCATTGCCTCATTGTAGAATACGAAACCACGCTCCCAAAGAGGAGAGACAGCCTCAATGCGCTGGATCTTCTCCGGCTTTTTGCGTGTGTCGGGGATTATGGGGAGTTGGTAGCCTCTGAGATTGCCTTCAACGGCGAACTCATCGAGGATGATGTCCTGCATGAAGTTGGCCTCCATATAGAAAGTCACAGCCACATTCTCCGGCAATCGCTCATAAAGGTTGTAGAGCCAGCGGACCATTCCGGAAACCGTGTCCTGACGGACGTATGTGTCGATGAGATGCAGTTCAGTACCGATCTTACCCCACAGACGGCAGGCCTTGTAGTCGTTGGCAGTGGTGGACTTGAAGGAAGGGTCGGTGTAGCAGACGAGCATATCGTATTTGTCGAGCCTGGGCATCTTTTTAAAGCGGATCCACTCATGCCGGAATATGTTGCCGTCTGTGATGGGATTATGCATCATCTCCTTCTCCCAAGCGCGGTAGCCGACAAAATCCTTGTATGCCTGAGCTTCCTCTTTAGTCCATTTCTCTGCCCATACCGGATTGCCGTCCCGGTCAACCGCCTTGATCTCGGAGACGTGTACACCCTTGGAAGCTGCGATATTGGCAAGAACGGAATTCTTGGAGATGAGATTGCCAACCATGATAAAGCGACCGCGTCCGACATCAAGCGCACCGAAGAGAGCCTCCTTGACCCAATCGGTCAAATCCTTCACTCGCTTCTCATTCCTGCAGAGTTCATCATCATCCAAGTCATCTATGACAATGTAATCCGGACGAGCCTCACGGTCACGAAGACCACGAGGGGACTGACCGCGACCTACTGCCAGGAACTTCGCTCCACCCCTCGTTTTGAATTCACCCTCAAGCCAAGAACCGAGATTCTTCTGCTCTCCGAAATCTGCAATGAGTTTCTGATTGTATTCGAGTTCTGCCTGAAGGTCTCCGAGCAAACGGGTCGCACTGTCTTCTGACTTGCCAACCGTGATCATAAAGTTTATCAGCCTCTTCGGTTGGAAAATCAACCATAGAGGAGTGAACACACCAATATGTGTGGATTTGGCATGCCCCCGAGGCCACTTGAACACTGCCTTTAAGTTTGCAGAGTTCTTTATCATCATAGCAGCCTTTGAATGGAACGGAGCATTATGGATAATCTTTATGACCTCGCCGGTGGTCTTATCGCGCAGGGTAAGGAAATGAGAGAAGTAATACTCGCAGAATTCATCGTAATTCGAGAGGAGCCTTTTGATACGCCTGTCGCGTTCCACAGGCGTTTCTTTAGAAATGGCCATAGCTACAGCCGTCAGCGTCTGAACGTCACGGCAGTGTTCCTTCCACCGTTCAAACGCCTCCTTCTGTTCCTTTGTCATCTTCTTTCCCATATCAAGCCAAAGACCCCTTGTTGAATGACTCTACAAGGAATACATCCTGTAATTGATTGATGAGCTTGATTAGTTCGGGAGTAATGCTCGGATCAGACTTGGCACGGAATTCAAGCCACTTGGAGAAAGCCATGAAAACCTCAATTGCATTTACAACATTGGCTTGTGACTTGTCGAGTTTGTCAATGGCAGCGGTCAGCTTGGATAATTGATCTCCGAGGCTGTCTGCGAGTTTAGGGTCAGCCTCGACCTTGTCAAGAAGATCGCTGACCCGGAAAAGTAACTTTTTGATTAATTCCGGACGTGTAATGGTCTTGGCGGCACGTGTTTCCTTCCATCCGCCATCCTTACACCATTTTGACAAGGACTGCCTTGTCACACCGACCTTGTCGGCAATCTCAATCTGTTCCATTCCGGAAAGATAGAGAGTCCGGGCGAGGTCTTTTTTCTTTTCGAGTTCTGCTTTGGTCATATTGAATCTGAATTTGCGCGGTTAACTTCCCGGCAATGACAGGCCACCCACCGGAAATTGCTGCAAAATTCGTATGTTCACGCGTGAGTACAAAAAAAGTGTGCAATGGTTGCATAGAAGTGTGCAACCGTTGCACACTTTTTTGCGTGTCAGGAGATTACCTCGTAATATTGCAGCGAATTTCGCAAGCGCAATGATGGAGGCGGCTCAGCAAAAGGAGCAAGCACCATTGCATTCGCCTTGCACAACATTTCAAACGTAACACGTCAATGGGCAAAAGAGTAAGATTGACAGATGACAGCCTCAACAGTCACGGAAGCCGGGTTCTGACCTCCGGGGTTGATATCGCGCAATACGAGCGCAACCCGGTGCTTCTATATATGCATGAGCGAGGCAAGGTCATCGGCTATATGAAGGACATTGAGGTGAAGGATGGAGAGATTACCGGGGAGCCGGTATTCGACTGCGCCACCGAGCTGTCCAAGCAGTGCAAGAAACAGTGGGAGGTCGGCTCACTCAGGATGGTCAGCATCGGTATCGATGTGCTTGAGCTGAGTGAAAAGCCGGAACATCTTGTGGCCGGACAGACCTCTCCTACAATAACGAAGAGCAAGATCTTCGAGACTTCGATTGTGGATATCGGTGCGAATGACAATGCGATAGTCATGCGCCGGAACGGAAAACAGATAACGCTGGGCAGGGACAGCGAGAATCCCCTGCCTATGCTCAGTAATAAACCTCAAACAACAAATCAGCAAATGGAACTCAAGACCATCGCCCTCAAACTGGGCTTGCCGGAAACGGCAGACGAGGCTGCAGTCCTTAACAAGATCGGTGAGCTTAACCGCACAGTCGCCGAGGTGGAGCAGCTCAAGAAGGATAAGGACACTCTGACGCTCGCACAGGTCACAGCAGCGGTTGAGACCGCCATCAAGGAAAACCGTGTGACGGCAGACAAGAAGGAACACTTCATCAATCTTGGCAAGGCCGTAGGCATTGACACTCTGAAGGCGACCCTCGATGCCATGTCGCCGGCAGCGAAGCTCAGTCATGTGATCAACCCGGCATCAGGCTCAACTCCCCCAGCAGGACAGAAGACCTACAGCAAGCTCAGGGAGGTTCCTGAAGATGAGCTGCGCAAGATGCGCGACGAAAACCCCGATGAATACCGCCGGCTGTTCAAAGCCGAATATGGCTACACTTGCAACATCTAACCAAAAATATCAACAGCAATGAAAACAGTATCCAAATCTATCTGCGCCCTGCTTTTCAATATCCTTATGGGCGTGATGATGGCAACGCTGCTTGGCGTTCCCATTTTAGCCGGTGTCATCTTCATGGTGGCTGTCGGCATGATCATGAGTTTCGCACCGGTATCCGTCGGCGCACTACGAGAGGGTGTCTATACTGAGATATGGACAGGAGAACTTGCGAAGGGACTCCGCGAATTCCTCGCAGGCTCCTGGCTTGACGGGATACCTGATCAGTCGTCAATCGTCAACAACGATGTCATCCACCTTGTGGATGTGGGAGTTGATCCGGATGTACTTATCAACAATACGACCTACCCGATTCCCCTTCAGGCTCTCGATGACAAGGATATCTCCATCACCCTCGACAAGTTTCAGACCAAGGTCACTCCTATCACGGACGATGAACTTTACGCCATCTCATACGACAAGATGACGCGAGTCAAGGAGAGTCATGCCAATGCCATCAATGACGCGAAGTTCGCCAAAGCCGCTCATGCTCTGTGTGCGCAGGAGAATAGTGACAAAACCCCGGTTCTTCAGACAACCGGTGATGTTGATCCGAACACAGGACGCCTTTGCATGACGACAGACGACCTCGTGAGCCTGAAGGAAGCTCTTGACAAGCTCAAGGTTCCGACCTCGAACCGCAGACTCGTTCTCTGCGCAGACCATGTGAATGACCTTCTTCGTGCTGAACAGGTATTCCGCGAACAGTACAACATAGACCGCAATACAGGCAAGGTTGGGAATCTGTATGGATTCGATATCTATACCTACGGTGACAATCCTGTCTACACCACAGCAGGCAAGAAGAAGGGAGTCCATGCGGATGCGTCTGCAGGAGAGTTCCAGTGTTCGTTTGCCTTCTATACACCGCGTGTTTTCAAGGCGACCGGATCAACCAAGATGTATTACAGTGAAGCTGCCACTGATCCCGAATATCAGCGTAACAAGATCAACTTCCGTCATTACTTCATCGCCATGCCTAAAAAGGCAGATGCCGGTGCCGTCATGATGAGTGGTTATGATTCGACCAAGGACGCGTCAACTAAAACAACCGAGTAATGGCACAGCTCAAGTATCTTGTGATCCACTGCACGGCCACACCGGAGGGTCGGGATGTAACGCCGGATGACATCCGACGATGGCACACGTCGCCGGTGAGTGCCGGAGGCAGAGGGTGGAAACAGGTGGGCTACACAGACCTTATCCGGCTTGACGGAACCATAGAGCGTCTTGTGGATAACAATGAAGATGCCAATGTCGATCCGTGGGAAATTACCAACGGAGCCAAGGGTTACAACTCCATAAGCCGACACATCGTATATGCCGGTGGCTGTGATAAATCCAATAAGCCGAAGGATACCCGGACTGCAGTACAGGAAAAAGCTCTTGTCGCTTATGTCAAGGACTTCCACAGACGCTTTCCGAATGTGCGTATCATCGGCCACAATGAGATTGCGGCGAAGGCGTGTCCGAGCTTCGATGTTCAGAAGTGGCTCAAGTCAATAGGTATCCATCAATCAGCGTAAACCTCATTAACTAAAACCGAGTGGCAATGACATTCAGTGAAATATTAAACATACTTCTTGGCGGCGGTCTGATAACCCTGATAGTGGCCGTCATAACGCTAAAGGCGACCGTCAGGAAGGCCAATGCAGATGCCGAGAAAGCCAATGCAGATGCCGAGGGTGTGCATATTACCAACACTGAAAACGCCACCCGGATACTTGTAGAAAATATAGTCAAACCCTTAAAAGAGGAACTGAATGCAACGAGAGAAGATCTTCAGGCAACCAAAAGGGAGATGGCCTCAACGAAGAGGGAGATGCAGCGTCTGCGAAAGGCAGTGGAGTCTGCCGGCAACTGTCCTCATTCTGATGGCTGTCCTGTGTTGCGCAAGCTGCGCGACAACCAAAAAGACCCAGAGGGAGCAGATTCAGAGGGAGCAGACCAAGGTGAGCGCCGACACGGCAGCGTCCGTAATAAGAACGATCCAAAAGGAAGTGGTACCGCGGAGCAAGGCGGCAATCGCAATCCCCGTGGACAGCCTCCTTAGACTTCCGAGTGAAGCAGTCTATACCCACCACAGCGGCCAGGCGACGGCCACTGTCGCAAAGAAAGGGGATGTGATATATGTAGCGGCGACCTGCGACAGCCTGCAGCGAGAGGTGGAATATTACGAAGAACTGTATTACAAGGCAAGGGATGCGCTGGAGCAGTATAATGACAGCGTTCAGACTGAAACCAAGAAACAGTCTTCAAATCTGATGGCAAAACTCATAACGCTATTTTGGATGGGTTTTGCGGCAGGAGTACTCACAACAATTTTCATCATAATATTCAAAAGACATGGCAAATAAAGATTTTGTATATGGTATTGCCAAGGTCACCTTCGGTGACTTTGTGATAGGCTATATCGAGAAGGGTTCGTGGGACTGGGGAGGCAAGAAGCCGGAAGCTGTGGACGTGGATGCGGAGCAGGTTCCCGATGCACCGGTGCTGACTTTGCTTCAGAAGAACGGTCAGATCGAGCCGACCTTCAATATCATTCAGCTAAACTTCGAGAATATCCAGAAGGTTCTGGGTGGCACACTTGTCGGCACGAAACCGAACTACACGGGATGGGACGCACCATCAGCACTTGTTGAGAACACTGACAAGTGCATCATCGATTTCGTTTCGGGTCAGACCCTGACCATTCCGGCAGCAACCCTGCTCGGCAATCTGGGAGGGAAGCTCACGCTGACGGAAGTGTCGAAGCTCGAATGCCAGCTGAAGGTCAACAAGCCCGCTACCGGTGCACCTTACACTATCACCAACACCACCGGCACTTCCGGCAGCTAAAACTGATGGAAGAGAAAACGATCAGACTGATCCAACAGGAGGCAGCGGAGGCACTCTTGAATGTGGGAGTCTCGCTGCCCCTGAAGGAGTTTCGGCTACCATGGCGGAGGAAGCCGATAGCGTTGAGGGTGACGATGCGGCGGCCGACGATGGCGGGGCAGATCGCGATAGCGCGGACATATCTGGAGATGGGAGTGACGAGCGGGGAGATGGAGAGATTCACGAAGGAGGAGCAGATGAAGTTTCTTGCGGATCATGGAGATAAGATTTGCCGGATGATTGCCCTAACATTGGGCAATATATCCCTTGCAAAGCCTCTGACGTGGTTTGTGCGGCACTTTGTCCGGTATGAGTATCAGATGGGGGCAGTGCGGAAATTTGTGAGCCTCATGGGGACAGACCCTTTTATAGCTATTATCAGATCAGCCGAGCGGACGAATCCGCTGAAGGTGAGACTGAGCCAAAAAAAGAAGGGGAGTTAAGGACTCGCTATGAGAGTTCCCATAGCCCCTTCGGCTTCCTGTGGCAAGTGGCAACGGCGACAGGATGGACGATTGACTACATACTAAAGAAGGTCAATTATCAAACCCTCATAATGATGCTGAGCGATGCACCCCGGTATATCGAGGAACGAGTCCCTAAAAAGGATGACGGACGCTCTGCAGAAGATGAAGCCAACGAAATTGTAGGATTTTTCAGGAGCAAACTCACGCAATGAAACCGGTCGAAATAGAATTCTTGATGAAGGACGGACTTACTCCCGGCTTGAAAAAGGCCGGGAGCATAGTCCGTCAATTCTCCGGAGAGGCAGCGTCAGAACTCAAGGAGGTGTCTGAATCCCTCAAACTTCAGAGGGAGCATGTCTCGCGTCTCGAAAAAAAACTCAAGGAATTGGAGAAATCATTCAAGACCGCCACACCGGGAGAAGAATGGAATGAAGCCAAGGCACGAATCGAGGAGATAAAGAAGGAACTCGATAATGAGAAATCCGGTCTTGAGGAACTCATCAAGATGGAGAAGCAATTGAAGGAGGCATCCGAGAGTACCGATGTATCACTTAAGCAGCAACTCCGCAATCTTACTCAAGAGATAGCCTCCCTCATGGTGGCGTATGCACAGCTCAGTGATGAGGAACGTGCCACAGCCGAAGGTAAGGCCTTGCAGCGTCATATTGAAGATCTGACTGAACAGGCAGGTGTTCTGAGGGATGCAATGGGTGATACTGCAGCAGCAATCAATAATGCCGCTTCAGATACAAGGGGATTCGACCAGTTGGCCGGTGCCCTGCAGGTTGCCATCGACGGCTTCGGTTTGGCAACTGCCGGAGCCGAGATGTTCGGAGTAAGTCAGGAAGATTTGGTGGAGGTTCAGACTAAATTGCAAGCTGCTCTCGTGGCGAGCAATGCATTAAGCTCCATGCAGAATAACCTGCAGAAGCAGTCTGCCCTCATGCAGGGTATCAGTATCATTCAGACCAAGGCTGCTGCGACTGCTGAAAATATCAAGACGGCAGCGCAGGGTCGAGGAGTTGTCGTCACAAAGGCCGCTACAATCGCACAGGCCGCGTTTAATGCCGTTGCCAAGGCGAACCCATACGTTTTGCTTGCTATGGCGTGTGTGACGGTTGTCGGGGCATTATATGCTTTTGCCAAGGGAAGTAAGGAAGCGAAAAAGGCAGAGGAGGAACGTCAGAAGCAGATGGAGAAGGCTCGTGAAGAACAGGAAGAATTCGCCAAGGCTGTCGTCTCTTCTGCCGGAGAGCAGATAGCCTCGTTCCTCAAACTGAAAAAGGCATGGGAGAACCTTGGTGACAGTTTCGACAAAAAGAAGAAGTTCATCACTGATACCAAGGAAGAATGGCGAAAGCTCGGCAAGGAGATCGATAATGTCAATGACATGGAGAAGATCTTCCGTCAGCATACTAAGGATATGATGACGGCCATAATACTCCGAGCCGAACTCAAAGCCTACGAGACCCGGATTCAGAATGTCGCTGATCAGATGGTAGAGGACGTTGAACGTAACAAGACCTACAGATACAAGCCGGCCACCACCGAGACAAAATTCAATGATCTGACCGAAGCTGAGAAAGCTGCAGTGTCCGATCGTGATAGTGCCGGGAATTTTATTATAGGAGACCGAAGCAAGCGGAATCTTCGCTCTGTTGACGGCATGACCTCCTATTGGGCACTCTCCGAAGAGGGCGCAAGGATAGTCACGCAGATGCGCAAGGAAGCCGGAAATGCAGCTGCATTGGCTGCTCAGAATAATGCCCGGAGCATTGCCGAGCGTACCATCAGTGGGTATGTCGATGAGATGAACCGTCTTGCCGGGGAGCTTGAGCAGACAATGGCTAATATGCCGGGAAGGGATGTTGATCGGGATGAGGGGAAGAGAACACCCGAAGACAAACGGACACGGCAGAATGAGCCGGAGAAGGATGAGCGGCTTGAGCAAGAGAGACGGGCTGCCGAGGAGCTACGAAAACTTCGGTGGAAAAATCAGCAGGAGGAAATAGACCAGCTTGAGGAAGGGGCCGACAAACGGCGCCGACAGATCGCGCTGAACTATGAGAGGCAGCTTGCGGAGATGGAGGCACAGGAGGAAAAATGGAGAGAGCTGCAGAATGGCTCGCTCACTCCGGATCAGAGCGAAGGACTTGCGGAATCACGCCGACTTGCGAACGAGGGTATGCAGGCAGCTATCCGGGAAGTGGAGAAAGATGAGGTGGCGAAGAGCCGGGAGAAACTGAATAAGCTTCTTGAGCAATATAAGGATTTTGACCAGCGGCGCCGGGACATCGAGAATTCCTACAAGGGAGATATGGAAGTGCTGAATGCTGAACTTGCGCGGCTTGAGGGGGCGGGGCTTGACACCACAGCGGTCAAGTCTGCCATTTCTGCAAGAGAGGAGGCATACCGGTCTTCCATTGCATCGCTTGAGGGAGAGATCTTACAGGCGAGTGATTTCTATGACAAGCTTTTCGGGACGGTATCGGAGCGAGGCTACAAGGTGCTGAAGGATTTTTATGGACAGGCGAAGGAGACGCTTGAGAATGCAAAAGTTGATGGTGACGGTGTCGAGATATCCATACCTGTCAAGGACGCTGAGGGTAAGTTTGTGAAGAAGGCTGTCAAGATCACTATTGATGAATACCGGAGGATGCTGAAGCAGGTTGAGGATATCAGGAAGCAGCTGGAGAAGGATAATCCATTTGCGGCGTTCCGGACTTCATGGTCTGATCTTAACAAGGCGATAAAGGAAGGCGGAGACGTATCGGGGTCGCTGAAAGATCTTAATGCGAAGGGGAAGGAGGTCACCAATACCATCCGGGGATGGGGAGATTCGCTGGGAGCTGTCTTCGGTGACAATTTCAAGAATTCGATGGGGGAGATTCTGACCTTCTGCGATGGAGCTATGGAGATGGGAACGGGGATCGCCCAGATATGGAGTGGCGATATAGTGGGAGGCATAACGAGCACCTTGAGCGGTCTGTCATCGATCGTTTCTCTTTTTACTTCATGGAAGGAGAAGCAGGCGGAGATGGAGCGGGAATGGTATATCGCGGAGATAGAGACGAACCGGGCTCTTCGGGAACGCTCTGCTGAATATGCAGCGAATCGCAGTGAGATTTCGGACATAATAAAAGATACGGAACTGCTGAACTGGCTGATAGAAAAAGGCTATGCAAAGCCTTCGAGCGAGAGCGTATGGGAATCGGAATCGACGGCTCTGAATGAGTATACGAACAATCTGCGCAAGGAGAGTGCGGTCTATGATGAGCTGTGGGGGAAGCTGCAGGGAAGCGAGGGACACTATGAATGGGGGAACTCGCTGAATGGGGGATCTTCGACTTGGAGCCTTAAGGGAGCCAATGCCGATATGATAGAGCTATGGTACAATCAGAATAAGCTGAGCGATGAGGCGAAGGCGTATTATGAGGCTTGGGTCGATAGCGGCAAGTCTATGGAGGATCTTATTGATAAGATCAACGAGTGCAAGGGATCGATGCGTGAGATGGTGATGGGTGTTTCCTTTGACACCTTTCTGACTAATGCCGCCACCGCTTTGAAAAAAATGCGTGGGGATGTGTCGGAACTTGGGAAGTTTACAGAGGATACCCTTGCAGAAGCAATCCTCAATGGCTTTATGTACCGCG
>CAZIAX010000017.1:0-21489 GCA_964537745.1 uncultured Sangeribacter sp. | reverse complement strand
ACAACGTCACTGACCCAACTATCATCTGGACATCCAGTGACGAATCAATAGCAATTGTAGACGCCGAAGGAAATGTGACTGCAATCGCCCTCGGCAATGCCATAATCACCGCCGCTTGCGGTGAGGCCTCCGCATCTTGCGCCATCCAGGTAGTGCCCACACCGGCCACCGACATGTCGCTCTCGCAATATGAGCTTCTGATGAGAGAAGGCCACACAGCCGACATCATAGCGATCGTGCGCCCCGACAATGCCACCGACAAGAGCGTCACTTGGAAATCAAGCGACGAGAGCATTGCCTCTGTTGATGCCAATGGCATAGTGACTGCCGTCAAGACCGGAGTCGCCGTAATCACTGCCACCACCAACGGAACAATATCAAAAGAATGCATCGTGACTGTTGTGCCCAATGTAATCGCAGTAGAGAAAATTGAGATTGTTGAGAAGCCCAAGGATGGCTCAGCAATCGAGCTGGATAAAGACGAAGCAAAACAACTCACCGCACGAATCGAACCCGATGATGCTACCGACAAGACAGTGACTTGGAAATCCTCTAATGAGGATGTCGCCACAGTATCTGCAGATGGCGTGGTAACAGCCATCAAGGAGGGCTCCGTGATAATTTTCGCATCTTCTTCCAATGGTCTGACAGACGAATGCCCAATCACGGTCCTTCCAGGTATAATCCCTGTAGAAAGTATCTCCCTCTCCAACACCACTCTCCTACTCGACGAAGGAGACACCACCAACCTGATTGCCATCGTGCATCCCGACAATGCAACCGACAAGGAGGTCATATGGTCGTCGAGCGACGAAAGCGTGGCTACAGTGGATCAAGAAGGTAATGTAACTGCTATTTCTGAAGGCACCGCCATCATCACTGCCACTTCTCACTATGACAACTCCATCTACAAATCTTGCGAGGTGACAGTAGAGAAGGGAGTCATACCGGTGACCGGCATACATATTGTGGAAAAGCCGGCCGACGGCACTCTACTTGAACTTGAACTGGATGACACGCTCCAACTCCACGTGGTGATAGAGCCGGAAGATGCAACAGAAAAGAGCGTCACTTGGAAATCTTCCGACCCATCAATCGCAACAGTATCGGAAGACGGCACAATCACAATTAACGCTCCAGGAGAGGTAGTGATCTACGCCTCCTCGTCCAATGGACTTACGGATGAGATTACCCTTAAAATAAACCGTGGCATCATTCCGGTGCTGAGCCTTGCTCTTTCAAACAATGAACTTCTGATGAGAGCTGGAGCCACTTCCAACCTTATCGCAATAATAAACCCCGAAGATGCCGACGACAAAGAAGTGATATGGTCGTCAAGCGACGAAAGCGTGGCTACCGTAGACCAAGAGGGCAATATCACTGCAATATCTGCAGGAGTTGCCACCATCACTGCCGCATCTCACTACGACACGTCAATCAAAGATGAATGCGTAGTGACTGTATTAGGTATCGTAGCCGTCATTGACCTGATATTGAGCCGCGAAGAGCTGGAACTCATCGAGGGAGACTCAGAGACTCTTACCGCTTCCATAGTGCCGGATGATGCAGCCGACAAGACCGTTACATGGAAATCGTCAGACCGCAGTATCGCTATGGTAGATGAGTCTGGCGTGGTCACCGCTGTCGCCCCTGGCATCGCCACTATCTATGCTACCTCTTCAAATGGCATCACCAAGGAATGCAAGGTGACTGTACATCCCAAGGTAATTGAAGCGACATCCATTACTCTCGACAATGACCATGCCACTCTTGAAGTAGGACAAAGCATCGTGCTCTCTCCCACCGTCGCTCCCGATAATGCTACCGACAAGACCCTGACATGGGAATCAGCCGACGAGTCTATAGCAGTGGTTGACGAAAATGGAAATGTCACTGCCAAAGCACTCGGCAAAGTAATCATCACAGTCACTTGCGGAAACGTTTCAGCTGAATGTGATGTTGAAGTCGTGCCGACAATGCCTACCGGCATTACTCTGACAAACTCAGTGCTGACAATGACTGAAGGCACCACTTCCGATTTGATAGCCATAGTAAGTCCGGACAATGCCACTGACAAGACCGTAGTCTGGACGTCAGACAATGAAGAAGTGGCGACCGTCAATGAAAATGGCATTATCTCAGCAATCCGTCCGGGAGTTGTCATCGTGACCGCCACCACCGTCAACGGATTGAAGGCAACTTGCACCGTAACTGTTATCCCCGTGGTAATTGATCCTTCCGACATCACTATGGAGAAGGAACTCACCATCACGGAAGGTGACACTTACACCCTGTCTGCCGTTGTCACCCCAGAGAATGCAACCGACAAGAGCATTACTTGGAGATCTTCCAACACTTCTGTCGCCACTGTTGAAGACGGAGTTGTAACTGCCATCAGTGCCGGAAATGCCATTATCTATGCATCTACCTCCAACGGCAAGACTGCAGAATGCAATGTGACAGTCATTGCCCGAATCATTCCTGCTTCCTCCATCACTCTCGACATCGAGGATGCCGAACTTCATGTAGGCGACCAACTGCTGATTACTCCGACAGTTACTCCTGATAATGTTACCGACAAGACCATAACATGGACATCCAGCGACACTTCAATCGCGACTGTAGATGAAAACGGCAATGTCACTGCAGTTGCTCTCGGAGAGACAGAGATCACTGCCACATGTGGCGATGTGTCGGCAACTTGCCTTGTGAAAGTGGTGCCAATTCTTCCTACGAGCATCACGCTCTCCAACACTGAGCTCATAATGCGCGAGGGCCACACTTCAGATTTGATTGCAATCGTACTCCCCATCAATGCCACTGACAAGTCCGTGACTTGGAGCTCTACCGAGGAGGCTTTTGCTACAGTTGACAATAATGGCATCGTCACTGCAATCAAAGAGGGTACTGCAACTATCATTGCCACTACCCACAATGGGCTCAAAGCCTATTGTGTAGTGACTGTCGTGCCTGTGCCAGTTCAGCAAGTGACAGAAATCTCACTCAATAAAACCAAACTTACCATTGAGGTGGCTCAGTCTGAGCAGTTGATAGCTACTTTGACTCCAGCTGATGCAGCTGACCAGACTGTGACTTGGATATCACTCGACCAGACAATTGCTACGGTTGACGCTGACGGTGTCGTGACTGGTATGGCTCCCGGCATTGCAACAATCATGGCTTCCGCCGCCAACGGTCTTTCTGCAACCTGCGAGGTGACAGTGATACTCACCGAATTCGACGACGGAGTGCTCCGCTATCGTGTGCTCCCCGACAATACAGTTGAAGTTATAGGCCTGGTAGACCCAGATGCCGACGAAGTGGAAATCAACACTACGGCCACCTATACTTCACCCTATGTGACGATTGAATTCACTGTGACCAAGATTGCCGACGATGCTTTCGTAGATTATCCTGACCTTGATAAGGTGGTGCTGTTTACCGATGATATTCCTGAGATTGATGGTGACCCATTCTCTGGCAACACCACAATCTACGTGGCTGACCCTGACGCATACAAGAATGATCCCGATTGGGGCAAACTTCCTAATGTAATAAAGGGTTACGTGACTATCGAGGCTCCAGAAGAGACTCCTATCTTGACCCCGGATGGCACTGTCCAGATTGATTCTGACATTGTGATAAAGGGAAAACCGATTATCTGGACTTCAAGTCATCCTGTCATAGCATCGGTCGACAACGACGGTCTGGTGACTATGCACTATGTGGGCCACACCACTATCACCGCTACATGCGACGGATACTCCGACAGCTTTGTGCTTCCCGTCTATCCTCAAAGAGGCGATGCAAACTGGGACGGCATCGTCAACGTAGCCGACCCTGTCAACATAGCAAACTACGTGGTAAGGAAATACAACAATCTCATCAACTGGAACCCTGCTCCATGGGCTACTTATGATTCATGGACCCGTGAATATTGGGACGGTTTCTATGATGTAAGCTCCGACATCAACGGGCAAGAGGGCATCACAGTTTCGGATGCTTCTGAGACAGTCTCCATAATCCTGAGCCAGCCTGTTGCATCTGCTGATGCCTCTATG
Organism: uncultured Sangeribacter sp.; assembly: GCA_964537745.1. GTDB lineage: Bacteria > Bacteroidota > Bacteroidia > Bacteroidales > Muribaculaceae > Lepagella. Next base: position 17,428 of record CAZIAX010000017.1, on the reverse strand, counting down.
CGCAAAGTGGCTGAGTATCTTGACGAGGAAGCTGATGCACTCACTCCAGGAAAAGCGCGTATCGTCGGCGCAGAGGGATACTCAATTCCTGTCAAGCTGGCTAACACCAAGGATTATGTGGCGCTTCAGGCCGACATCCGAGTGGCGGCCCCGATGACTCTCAAGGATGTGAAGCCAGGAATGAGGGCAGCCCATCACAAGATGAGCACCCGAAGAATCGACGACCAGACTATGCGCATCGTGCTCTTCGACCTCAACAACTCAGCCTTCGCACACAATGATGAGTCAATATTCGAGATTGTAGTAGACCGCTCCCTTGACTTGGAAGAAGATATCGAGATTACAAACATTGTGGCAGCAGACATCTATTCGAATGCTTACGCGCTTGAGATGCGTTCCGCTGGAGAAATAACCGGTGTCGACGCAAACACAATCGATGAGGTTTCAATCAAAGCCTCCACCGGCAGTGTGATTGTCAGCAATGCCAAGGGTCGACAGATATCCGTGTTCGCTTTGGATGGCGCAATAGTTAAGAGGTATGTAGCCGCTACTGACTGTGAGACTATCAGCCTGACTAAGGGTATCTACGTAGTGACTGTAGACAACAAGACCGCTAAAATCAACGTAAAATAATAACTGCTTAGAGACATGAAAGCACAATATAAATTACTTACCTTGATGCTGATGCTCCTCGGGAGCATCACGGCGGCTCAGGCTGCCGACAGATTTTTTGTGGACCCTCTCCTTGTGGAAGCGGGCAAAAGCGCCACTATAAATTTTCAGCTCGAAAATGACACTCCCTTCTATGGGTTCCAGACTGAAGTGACGCTCCCTTCCGGACTGACTCTGAAGGAAATTTCGCTCGATGACTCGCGTACCGACAGCAGCTACGACATGATCACAAATGTGGAGGATGGCAAGCACCTGATTGCCGTCTTCTCCAACGACCACCTGCCTATCAAAGGAAACTCGAGCACTTTGATGAAAATGGAAGTAGACGTGGCTTCTGATTTCACAGGAGGATATTTGAATATCTACAACTCTATCTTCGTAAGCGAGAACAATAAGGATGTCCCTGTGCCAGACAGTTCCACTTATATTGGACTTTATATTCCTGTGACACAGATCACTCTCAACAGGTCGAGCGTTGAGTTGAAAGTAGGAGAAGAAATCTCATTGATAGAGACTATTTATCCTGAAAACGCTACAGACAAGAGCGTCAACTGGACTTCGAGCAATCCAGCGATTGCAACAGTCGATGACAATGGGCATGTCACTGCCTTAGCTCTTGGAGAGACTATTGTCAGCGTCACCTGCGGATCAGTATCTGCCATTTGTAAAGTGACAGTCGTGCCAACCCTCGTGTCAAGTATTACTCTTGATCCTACTTCTGCAGAAATTGAAGTTGGAGAATCCTTTGAGTTGACAGCCACAGTGCTTCCTGATGATGCCACCGACAAAACCGTAGTATGGAATTCCACCAACTCAGATATCGCCACCGTAAATTCCAATGGCAAGGTGACCGGGATCTCTCCCGGAGAGGTCAACATAACTGCCACCTGCGATGATGTATCTGCCATATGCAAGGTGACAGTCTTCATTCCTGAGCCTCCGGTCATTCCCGCTGCTGGAATAAATCTCAATCCCTCCAGTGCCGAACTGGAAGTAGCTCAAAGTCTCACCCTCATAGCAACTGTAATCCCCGAAGATGCCACTGATAAGACAGTGACATGGACATCGAGCGACAGCAACATCGCCTCAGTAGACCAGAATGGCAATGTCACTGCTCTTGCTTTGGGAACTGCCACAATCACGGCTTCCTGCGGAGAAGTATCAGCTACTTGCGCCATAACCGTAGTTCCAACCCCGGTGACAGCAATTTCGCTTACCAATACCACTCTTACTATGAAAGTGAACAAGACTGCCGAATTGCTCGCCATTGTGCGTCCGGACAACGCCACTGACAAATCAGTGACATGGAGCTCCGACAACGAGGCGATAGTCACAGTCGACCAAAACGGCATAGTGACTTCTTGGGCGGTAGGCACAGCCATAATCACCGTCACTTCAGTTTCTAACCCTGAGGTGACAGCACAGTGTTTCGTCACTGTAGAGACAGACATCATTCCCGTCAGAGAAATCACTGTAGTCCCCTCTTCTCTCGACTTGATAGAAGGAGACACTTATAAGCTGCAGGCAACCGTAGGTCCGGAAGATGCCACAGACAAGAGCGTCACGTGGAGATCTTCCGACAGAGCTATTGCCACTGTAGCCGAAGATGGAACTGTAACAGCCATAGCGGCAGGAAACGCAATAATATATGCTTCATCTTCCAATGGACTCACTGCCGAATGTCTCGTGACTGTATCTCCTCTGGTAATTCCAGTCGCAAGTATCACACTCTCAAATTCTGAACTTCTGATGACCGAAGGAGAGACGACTGACCTTATCGCCATCATACGCCCAGAAAATGCAACAGACAAGAGCGTAATCTGGACATCGAGCGACGAATCTATTGTCACAGTTGACCAAAATGGCAACGTAAATGCCATTAAAGCTGGCAATGCTATTGTCACAGCAACCGCAACCAATGGCTCGCAGGCGATATGCTATGTGACTGTAGTGCCTTTGGTCATTGCCGTTGAGAGCATTTCGGTCTATCCGGCTACTCTTGACATTGAGATAGGAGAATCAGCTACCTTGACAGCCTCAATAACTCCGGAAAACGCTACCGACAAGACCATCACATGGAGATCTTCCGACAAGTCTATCGCCACTGTCTCTTCCGATGGCATTGTGACAGGCATTGCAGAAGGCATTGCAATAATATATGCCTCATCTTCCAATGGATTGACAGCTGAATGCATAGTGAATGTACACCCGGGAGTGGTTGAAGTGTTGAGTATATCCTTGTCTAACTCAGAGCTTCTTATGAGGGAAGGATACACTGCTGAGCTATTCGCAATCATTCGTCCGGAAAATGCCACTGATAAGAGTGTGGTCTGGACCTCGAGCAATGAGTCGATAGTAACTGTCGACCAGAATGGCCTTGTGACTGCTATAAAGCAAGGCATTGCAATTGTGACCGCCACAGCATCCAATGGAGCCAAGGATATATGCACCGTCACAGTGGTGCCTGCAGCTATTGGTGTCGAAAGCATTTCTCTCAACCGTGATGACCTTGAACTCGAGATTGAAGAGACTTTCGGGCTTATTGCCACCATCTTGCCTGACGATGCTACCGACAAGAGCGTCACTTGGAGATCATCCGACTTCACCATTGCCACCGTAAATGAGAATGGGGTAGTGACAGGAGTAAGTGCTGGAACAGCCACCATCTATGCCTCCTCTTCCAATGGACTGACTGCAGAATGCTTAGTGACTGTTAAGCCTGGTATAGTCGAAGTGCTCAGTATAGCCTTGTCAAACTATGAGCTACTTATGATAGAAGGCGATACTGCTGATCTCATTGCAATTGTACGCCCAGACAATGCCACTGACAAGAGTGTCATATGGACCTCATCCGACGATAATATTGCGACTGTAGACCAAAACGGCAGTGTTTCTGCGATTAAGGTCGGGCTTACCACTGTCACTGCCACCGCTGCTAATGGTGTGAAAGCTGAGTGTGCTGTGACTGTCATGCCCAGAATTATAGCGGTAGCTGGTATCTATCTCAGCGAGGACGAAATCAACCTTATAGAAGAAGACACTTTCCAGCTCACTGCCACCATCCTTCCGGAGGATGCCACCGACAAGACTGTGACTTGGAGATCTTCCGACAGAGAGATTGCGACTGTGGATGAGAATGGTCTCGTCACGGCAGTAAGAAGAGGCACTGCAATTATCTACGCCTCTTCATCCAATGGTCTGACAGCTGAATGCCGTGTGAATGTAAGTCCAAAGACTATAGAAGTAATATCTATATCTCTCGACAAATATTTCCTCGACCTCTATGAAGGGGAAAGCGAGATTGTGACTGCTATCATCACTCCAGATAATGCTACTGACAAGACAGTCTTCTGGACCTCAAGCAATCCTTCCGTTGCCACAGTGGAAGATGGAGTGGTGACGGGTGTCAACCCAGGTGCTGTGACCATAACAGCGACCGCCTCCAATGGAAAATCTGCATATTGCCGAGTGGTGGTCTATGGTCGTCCATTCACCCCGAAACAACTTCTCAAGAAGGGCGATGGCACCACAAGCACTTTCGTCACGTTGATGGGTATTCCAGATGCTGAGCTCACTCAACTTGGGTATCGGTATGTAGTCGGATATACCACCGCCGACGGACAATCGGCCATCATAGCTGAGACCCCGCTCCGATACTGCCACACTATTCCGGAAATTTTCAACGACCCCTCTCTCGATTTCTGGGTGTTTGCAGTGTATGAAAATGCGGAAGGGGTTACCGTCAACAGTAATCTCCGCCATCTCGACGGTAGCGAGGAGATCTGCTACAACACTTCGAAATTTGGCTACGCTACAAAAGGGAGCGACATCTCTGCCGTCGGCATAATGGAAAGCGATGAGTGGATTGAAATCACTCCAACTGCCATGCGTGTTGCCACAAATGGCAATCAGATGAAGGTAGATATCTACACCTCAACCGGAATGGCTGTCTGCTCCAGTCATTTCAATGGAGGCTCCTCTGAAATAGAAGAGATAAGTTTCGAGAGCTTCGCGGCGGGCATTTATGTTGTAAAAATCAATTGCAGCGGAAAAGTAATTACTAAGAAATTTGTAATCAGATAATTGATAATTCTCACGAGATGAAATATAATATAAGATATATCATGATGACTATGGCCCTGCTTCCCATATGCATGGCGTCAGCTCAGACCACCGACGACGATAAATATGCAATAAGGGCTACAGCAGAGAAAAATATAGCCAACGCATTGCTCGTCGATTATGCAGTGCCGGGGATGAGCACGTCATCCTCTTCTTGGGATTATAGCCTTGAGTTTGCTTGGGAAATTTGGAAGCAGGGTAAAAACGTCCTCGAGGCCAACGTCGGCCTTGGCTACGGCTCTACTACCTTGAAGGCACATCTTCCAGTGACGGATTATCATTATGATGCTCCAGTGGAAGCTGATATGGACGCCGTGCCGTACATTCGATACTATAATCTCGACGGTCTCTCCCAGAAGATTAAGACTCAGCGTTTCACTCTCCCTCTTTATGTCAATTATCGGTATAAGTTCAGCAAAGTATTCAGTCTTCACGCCCTCTTTGGCTTCAGATTCGGATTCAATTTCAAATCGAAACTTGACAACGAGGAGACAAAAGTGTTCAGCTATGGCGTTTACCCTCAATATGACGACCTGATGATCGACGCTGAATATATGAATGAATTCGGTGCCAGGTCCGTTGGAGCAAAGACGGCGTCTCCACGCTTCAATGTGTTCAATCCCGCCTTCTTGTTTGGATTGGGTGCTGAGTTCCGCATCTATGGTCCGATTGCACTCGACCTCTCAGTGAAATACGAAGGTGGAATGGAAGATATGTTCAAGGCTCCTGTTTGCGACATTACAAACTTCGATGCCCTTAATGCTCCAGTCACCTACACTGTGGCTGAAGGACAGAAAGTCACTTCTCTGTCATCCTACCTCAGCATGTCTAAGATGTCTAATCTGTCCTACGCAATCTCCATCCTCTATCGCTTCTAAAATCAACGTGTTAAGTTAGACATACCATTTTTTGAGCCATAAACTCAGCTCGGAGAGCTGTTATTGTGACGAAACCCCAGGCTTCAGCCTAGGGACTTGCAAAAGACTCAGTAGCCTCGGAGAAGCGATTTCTGATAGCTACTTAAATATCAATCCCAAGAGCGACAGTTCTTGGGATTTTTAATACAAAAACTGAATCAAATTCTCTATATTTAAATATTTTTTTGTAAATTTGCATCTTAATTCAAAATAACTAGCAACTTTGAGAAAAATTGGTATACAGGGAATCCCCGGATGTTTCCACGACATAGCTGCGCATGAATGGTTTTCGGAAGAGGAAATTGAGACCGTCGGTTTCAATTCATTCGACGACATGTTTGTGGCTCTCGCCGACCAACCCGAGATTTATGCAGCTGTCGCTATCGAAAACACCATCGCCGGAGCCCTTCTTCAGAATTTCGAATATATACGCAAAAGCGGCCGTAAAGTGATTGGAGAATGCAAGATTCGCGTCTCTCACTCTCTATGTGCACTCCCTGGTACGGATTTCTCACAGCTTAAGGAGGTAAGATCGCACTATATGGCTCTCCTTCAATGCCGGCAATACCTTTCTCATTATCCACATATAAAAAAGGTAGAGGACTTCGACACTGCTGGTTGTGCTCGAAAAGTTGCTATGGAAAAGATGTATGGGACTGCTGCTATCGCTCCAGCTTATGCAGCTCGATTATATGGTCTCGAGGTCTTAGCAGAAGGGATAGAAGACGACAACCGAAATTTCACTCGATTTCTCATCATCGGGCCGTCTGACTCCCCTACTCCACCGGATGCCGACAAGATCTCAGTTGCCTTTACTGTACCCCATGAGAAAGGTGCCCTATCGAAGGTTTTGACAATCCTTACATTCTACGACATCAACCTCACGATGCTTCAGTCAATGCCAGTTGTGGGACACGAATGGGAATACCGATTCTACGCCGACCTGACTTTTGACGATCTCAACCGATGCCAGCAAGCCCTGACAGCCGTAAAGCCCCTCACCAGCGACTTCCGCATCCTCGGCATCTACCAATCCGCCAAGAAATGATAAATAAACTTCTTAAACCTCCTAAACCATTTAAACTTCTTAAACAATATGAAAGATATCAAACCCCTATTTGATGATCCTTCCATCATGAAGGAACCTATTATTATTGCCGGCCCTTGCTCTGCTGAAAGCGAGCACCAAGTGCTTGAGACAGCTGAGGAACTGGCGGCCGGTGGAGTGAAAATTTTCCGTGCAGGAATCTGGAAACCACGTACTAAACCCGGAAGCTTCGAAGGAGTTGGACTTGCAGGACTTCCTTGGCTTATGAAAGTGAAAGAACAGACTGGCATGAAAGTTGGAACTGAGGTGGCAAGCAAAAGCCACGTGATAAGCGCTCTTTCTGCCGGGGTGGATATCATATGGATTGGAGCTCGCACTTCCGCAAGTCCATTCGCTATGCAGGAAATTGCCGATACTCTCCAAGAAATGGGGGCCGACATCCCAGTGCTCATCAAGAATCCTGTTAACCCTGACCTCGACCTCTGGATTGGTGCTGTTGAACGTATCTATAATGCCGGCATTCGTCGTATCGGCGTAATCCACCGAGGCTTCAGCAGCTATGGCAAACATATCTACCGCAACCAGCCGATGTGGGCACTCCCATTCGAATTTGCAAGAAGGTTCCCTGACATACCTGTCATTTGCGACCCAAGCCATATCAGCGGTGAGCATGATCTCGTAGCGCCTCTCAGCCGACATGCCCTCGACATGGGCTTCGACGGCCTCATGATAGAGAGCCATTGCGACCCAAAATGCGCCCTCAGCGACGCTAAGCAGCAGTTGCTTCCTTCTGAGCTCGTAGCTCTGGTGAAGGAACTCAAAGTACGTGAGAAACCTACAGGCACTCCCGAGCTTGACTCTCTTCGCTCTGAAATCGACCACATCGATGGCGAACTCCTCGACCTGCTTGCAAAGCGCATGGACATTTCTAAGAAGATAGGGGCATACAAAAAGGCTCACAATATGATGGTAGTGCAGCTTGGTCGCCACGACACAATCATGAAAGAGCGCACTGAAATGGGCGAGAAACTCGGTCTCCCCAAAGATTTCACTGGCAAGATCATGAGCCTCATTCATGAGGAGAGTGTGAAGCGCCAACTTTAATTCCAATTGTGAATTTCGAATTTTTCGGGATTCTCGAGATTTTCAAGCCAAATATTGACATCTTAATAAATCATGAAAGAACAAGACGAACCTCTTACTTCTACCGGCCTGCCCGAGAACGCCTTCCGCGAACTCGCCGCCGATGAGCAGTTCACCCCGGTGATGCACCCTGCTCACGACCAGAAGGAAGCCACACCCTACTCAGTTGGTATTGGTCTCCTGATGGCAGTCATTTTCTCCGCAGCTGCTGCTTACCTTGGTCTGAAGGTAGGACAGGTGTTTGAAGCCGCCATTCCTATTGCAATTATTGCTGTAGGCCTCTCAAATGCTCTGGGCAAGAAAAATGCCCTGGGCCAGAATGTCATTATCCAGTCGATCGGAGCATGCTCAGGCGTAATTGTGGCAGGTGCTATCTTCACCCTCCCCGCACTCTTCATCCTCCAAGCTAAGTATCCGGATATCACCGTACAGTTCTATCAGATATTCCTCAGTTCATTGCTTGGCGGCATACTCGGCATTCTATTCTTCATTCCTTTCCGTAAGTATTTCGTAAAGGATATGCACGGTAAGTATCCTTTCCCGGAGGCTACAGCCACAACACAGGTGCTTATTTCAAGCCAACAAGCTGGAAGCGAGGGAGGAAGCCAAGCTAAAACACTTATCATTGCCTCACTAATCGGCGGTATCTACGATTACGTGGTGGCTACATTCGGCTGGTGGGCTGAGACTGTGACTTCGGTTGCCTCCTCTGCTGGCCACACGCTCATGGAAAAGACAAAGCTTGTGCTCAGCTGCAACACAGGAGCCGCACTTCTTGGTCTTGGATATATCGTAGGCCTGAAATATGCTTTCGTGATCTTTGCAGGTTCTATTTTCGTTTGGTGGATTATCATTCCTCTCTTAGGCACATATGGTGCTCCTGAATTCCAGGCTATGGACCCACAGGATATCTTCAGCGGATATGCTCGTATGATAGGCATCGGCGGTATTGCTATGGCTGGCGTCATCGGCATCATAAAGTCTTGGGGTATCATCACACAGGCCGTAGGGCTTGCAAGCCGCGAACTTAAGGGCAAGTCAACAGCCGCAAAAGAAGTACGCTGGCAAACTGATATCTCTATGAAGCATATCGTAGTCTTTATCGGGCTCGCCCTCGTTGCTGTATTACTTTTCTTCTGGTTTGGAGTTATCCATACATTCTGGCAGGCTCTTATCGCCTTTGCAGTAGTAGTTATCATAGCCTTCCTGTTCACTACAGTGGCAGCCAACGCCATCGCTATTGTAGGCAGCAACCCAGTATCCGGTATGACTCTGATGACCCTTATTATAGCATCAGCCATCTTCGTGGCCATCGGCCTCAGCGGCACAAGCGGCATTGTTGCCTCCATGGTTATCGGTGGTGTTGTTTGTACAGCCCTCTCTATGGCAGGTGGTTTTGTGACCGACCTCAAGATTGGCTACTGGCTCGGATCAACTCCTAAGAAACAAGAGAGTTGGAAATTCCTTGGCACACTCGTCTCTGCAGCCACTGTCGGAGGTGTGATTATGGTGCTTAACCAGGTGTATGGATTCACTGGAGAAAATGCTCTTGTTGCTCCGCAGGCAAACGCCATGGCGAAAGTAATCGAACCTCTGATGATGGGTGGCGACACACCTTGGATACTTTATATGGTTGGTGCTATCCTTGCATGTATCCTCAACTGGCTCGGTGTACCAGCTCTCGCATTCTGTCTTGGTATGTTTATCCCTCTCTCCCTCAACACCCCGATGCTCGTGGGCGGTGCCATCGCATACTATGTCAGCAACTCATCCAAGGATAAGAATGTCAATGACGCTCGTCGCGACCGCGGCACTCTCCTTTCCTCAGGTCTCATCGCAGGTGGTGCACTCTTCGGTGTGTTTGCCGCAATCACTCGCTTCTGTGGGTTCGAATACGAGAATCCTCTTGAGATGGAGACTACCCAGATTCTCGGTTGCGTAGCTTATGCTGCTCTCATTTGCTATCTCATCTGGGACAGCTGCCGAGCCAAACCTCTCCGCTAATCCCAACCCATAAAACCCAAAACTCATAAACCCATAAACCTTAAGTTAAGCGTAGCGAAACTTAAATACAAGTGCAAGTCAAGCCGACTTGCACTTATTTTATAAAAATTTCACAATATTCATACTAAATTTCTTTTATATTACAATAAAAAAGCTTATATTTGCAAAAAATTCACCACTGTCATTACCAACCTACAGGATTCAGGCTGAGTAAATATATATATAATATTAATTGACAATTAATTACAAATATGCATCATATCAATTATACACTTACATTCATTATTCTCGGTCTATTAGCTGTATCAGCCGACCTGTTTAGTAGTGAAAACAACCCTACAAGTGTTCGGCCGCAGTCAGAAGTGTCAGAAGAAAAAGTAGCTGAGGCCATGAAACCCGCATATTACACATTTGCCACTCCTGAGGAAGCAATTAAATTTATGGAAGATTCCGAAAACCGTGATCAATATGCTCGTGGCATTCTCCCTCAGATGGCTAAGGATGTGCTGGAGTATGCTGAAAAGCTTCTCAACAACACTCACGACGGTTTTATCGTAGTCGATAAGGACCGTATGAAACTTATCAAGTATAATAAGTTTGGTGAGCAAGAGCACATTTTCGGCATAGCTTGCGCTCGCAACTATGGCACCAAACACAAAAAGCGTGACTCCCGCACGCCGGAGGGATTCTTCTCTGTAAAGCAGATTCAAAACAGCACCAGCTGGCATTATATTGATGATGATGGCAACGTCAGCCCAAGAGCAGGCGATTTCGGCCCTCGCTTCATCCGACTTAATATCCCTGTCACTACTCAAATAGGCATCCACGGCACGAGCGCCCCAAGTAGTATTGGTGGCCGTAGGAGCCATGGTTGCATTCGTCTCACCAATGAAAACATTATGAAAGTCGTTGAGATGGTAGATTCAGGAATGCCAGTGATAGTATCTCCAGGCAAAAAAGACATGGCCGTCAATAAGCAAGAAGGGTTCTATGTCCCAAAAGTAAACACAATTCTTCCCGACTCTGTAATCGCGAAAAAGAATTAAAACCTAAACATTGCCGAAGCTTGATTTGTTGAGAATATATAGATAGGAAGTTCTGTTATGAGTACCATGGATGAGCCACTTTTCAGCTCGGAGAGCTGGTATTGTGACCCAACCCCAGGCTTCAGCCTGGGGTAAAGCTAACGACTCTGTAGCCTCGGAGAGGCGATTTGTGAGTTGGTATCATCAAAACTTGGGATTGCATTCTGAACTCTCTAATAAGTAGATTTCTTAAAATAAGACGCTAAAAATCAAAAACTATGAATTATCTCTCGAATGACAAGCTCGTCATCATCGGAGCTGCCGGAATGATTGGCAGCAACATGTCTCAGACAGCCATCATGAAGGGCCTTACCCCAAACATTTGCCTCTACGACCCTTATGCTCCCGGACTGGAAGGTGTAGCAGAGGAACTCAAGCAGTGCGGTTTCGAAGGCCTCAACCTTACCTACACTACTGATATTGCAGAAGCACTGAAAGATGCTAAGTATATCGTCAACTCTGGTGGCGCTGCAAGAAAGGCTGGCATGACTCGTGAAGACCTTCTGAAAGGAAACGGCGAGATTGCTGAAGAATTCGGTAAGAATGTCAAGAAGTATTGCCCGGATGTTAAGCACATCGTGGTCATCTTCAACCCTGCTGACATTACTGGCCTTATCACCCTTCTTTATAGCGGACTGAAACCAAGTCAGGTTTCTACCCTCGCTGCTCTAGACAGCACTCGTCTGCGCAACGAGCTTTCTAAACAGCTGAACGTAGAGCCAGACAATATTGTAAATTGCCGTACTTATGGTGGCCACGGCGAGCAGATGGCAGTCTTTGCTTCCACTACAAAAGTAAACGGCCGACCCCTCGTTGACTTCATCGGTACCGAACCCCTCACACATGAGGCTTGGAACGACCTGAAGCAACGCGTAATCCAAGGAGGAAAGAGAATCATCGATCTTCGTGGACGTAGCTCGTTCCAAAGCCCGGCATATCTCTCTATCGAAATGATTGAGGCCGCTATGGGTGGCCCGATGTTCCGTTGGCCTGTTGGCACATATGTAAACAACGACCGTTTCAGCCATATCATGATGGCAATGGAGACTACTATCGACAAGAACGGTGTTACTGTTCAGCCCGTCACTGGCACTCCTGAAGAAGAGAAGGAACTCGAACAGAGCTACAAGCACCTCTGCGACCTCCGCGACGAAGTAATCAAACTCGGCATAATGCCTCCTATCTCCGAATGGAGCAAGATCAACCCCAACCTCTAAATTGCGTAGTGCGTAACACCCAACGCGTAATGCGTAGTGCGTACATATTCTGAAAATTACTCAGATCGGAGAGCTAAGTTGGAGTCGTAACACAGCTCGGAGAGCTGTTATTGTGACGAAACCCCAGGCTGAAGCCTGGGGTTTTGCTATGTCATCAGTAGCCTCGGAGAGGCGATTCGTGATAGCGACTTTTTCATGTTAAACTTCCTAAACTTTTTCAACCTATTAAACGTTTAACCTACAAAACACACATCCACTAAAAACATTGACTACTATGAAAGCACGCAGAATCTTCACACTGATAGCAACAGCTATCGTCGCAATAGGATCAATTTCCGCACAAAATAGCGCTCCCGCTCCTGGTTCAGGAGGAGCTTTCACCCCTAATAGAGGAAACAGCGCGCCAGCTCCAGGCTCTGGCGGTGCTTTCACTCCCAACGTCCCTCAAGGACCTGGCCCAGGTGGAGCATTCGGCCCCAATGTCCCGATGTGGGGCACAAGCAACTCCATGATGAACGGTGGCCCTTGGGGTCCAGGTGCATTCTCTGGCCCTTATACCAACGGACCCGGTTACAACACAGGTGTATCAAAAGTCGTGGCAGTCGGCTATGATGCACAAGGAGTTTGGGAGACAATCCCGATGGTAGTAAGCTGGGACTGGAATGGCTTCTTCTACGACGTAACCGTGCAGAATGCATGGAATCCCTGGACTCAGATGTGGGAAGGCAACGGTCTCGACATCCCTGCGTTCCAGACCTCCTACACCCTCCGAGGAGTCCCCTACTCCTGGTATGCCAACCTCTCCACCGGCACCTACTACTTCAACCTCTAATCGTATTTCCGGGGTGAGTCACCGCGCATCTAATAGTAACTTATGACGCAAAGACTCAGGTCGGAGACCTGATATTGTGTAATATCCCCAGGCTTCAGCCTGGGGTATTTAATTTTACCATTATAGCCTCGAAGGGGCGTCTCGTGAGCTTATCGCATAAATAATATTTGCACATATGCGGAATTATGATTAAATTTGCATAAAAATCAAAATTCAACGACATATGGATTCAGAAAAGACAGCCCCCGTGGCCGACCAGAATAGCAATCTCCGCCCCGACGGAAGCAAGAAAGTGGTGCTTAGCGGTATCCGCTCCACCGGCAATCTGCACTTAGGCAATTACTATGGAGCACTCCAGAAATTTGTCAAAATGCAAGACGACTATGACAGCCGTTACTTCATCGCAGACCTACATGCTCTTACTACCAACCCCGACCCAAAGGCACTTCACGAGAGTGTGAAGCAAATCCTCGCTGAGTATCTCGCTGCAGGTCTCGACCCTGAGAAGAATATACTTTATGTGCAAAGTGATATCCCTGAGATTTCCGAAATGTACCTTCTTATGAATATGCATGTGGGTATCGGAGAGCTCATGCGTACCGCTTCGTTTAAAGACAAGGCTCGTAAGGCTCTTGGCATAACCTCTGATAGCGACGAAATCGAAAAAGAGATTATCGGAAACCAAGGCAACAATGCCCGCGTGAATGCAGGTCTTCTCACATATCCTACTCTTATGGCTGTTGATATTCTCATTCACCATGCCGACTATGTTCCTGTAGGCAAAGACCAAGAGCAGCATCTTGAATTGACCCGCCGTTTTGGTCGCCGTTTCAACTCTTTCTATGGAGTTGACTACTTCAAGGAACCAGTAAACTTCAACTTCGGTGGAGAGGCTATCAAAGTTCCAGGACTCGACGGCAGCGGCAAGATGGGTAAGAGCGAGGGCAACTGCATCTATCTTATCGACGATGAGAAGACATTACGCAAGAAAGTAATGCGCGCTGTGACTGATGCAGGCCCCACAGAGCCAAACTCACCCGTTTCTCAGCCTGTTGAGAATCTATTTACCCTTATGGATCTTGTAAGTGGCAAGGAGACAACAGACCATTTCCGCGAGAAATATGCAGACTGCAGCATCCGCTATGGCGACCTTAAGAAGCAGCTTGCCGAAGACATGCTGAAAGTGACTCTCCCGATTCGCCAGCGCATCCTTGACATCCGCGACAATGACGAGTATCTCTCCAAGATTGTAAAGCAAGGTGCAGAGCGTACTCGTGAATACGCAGCAAAGACCCTCAAAGATGTACGTGAAATAATGGGTATCCGCAAAATATGAGACTCATCTCCCTGCTCAGTCTATTGCTGATAATATTAAGCGGTTGCGGAAGCGGTCACAAAGATGACCGCGCCGCAATCGCTGTCAGTTTCGCGCCTCAGGCATGGATGTTGAGCCAAATAGCCGGCGATGATTTCGACATCGTAACTCTTCTTCCTGCTGGAAGTGATCCTGAAACTTATCAGCCTTCTATCAGCACATTGAAGAATATTGGCAAAGCCGAAGCTTTCTTTACGCTCGGAACGTCGGGATTCGAAAATCAGCTCATAGAAAATCTTCATTCTAATTTTCCGGATTTGAAAACTGTTGACTGCTCAGTAAGAATCGAAAAAATAACTGGCACCCACGGTCATGACTCTTCAGAGCATGGCCATGCACATGATGAAGAGTTTGATCCCCATATGTTGTCTTCTATCAGAAACAGCATCGTCATTGCAGGAGATATGACTCGGACTCTCATAGAGATGCATCCTGACAAAGCTGAAAAATACGGAAAAGCTGGAGAAGAATTAAAGCGAAAGCTTCAAGCTATGGACGATTCCATTTCTTCAATGAAACTCAACGGAAAGTCTATGGCTTTGAGGCATCCGTCGCTCTCATACTTTGCTCGCGATTACGGTATCGAACAGATTTCTTTGGAAGAAAATGGCAAGGAGACTTCCCCTCTTCAGATGAAGAAAAGAATGGAAGAAATCAAAGAGCATGGCACAAAGATTTTTATTGTCGAGAAAGAACATGCCTCTCCTGGCGATGAAGAGACCGCCAAGCAACTCGGCCTTCAAACATTGGAAGTATCACTCAATTCTTCTTCCTGGCTCGACGACCTAATGAAAATAGCAAATGAAATTAATAGGGATTGACGACATTACTGTTCGCTTTGATAGCAAGACTATCCTCGACCATGTCTCTTTGAGCGTGGAGAAGGGTGATTTTATGGCTATCACCGGACCAAACGGAGGAGGAAAGACAACTCTCCTTCGCGTAATGTTGCGTCTGCTCCGTCCGAGTGCCGGCTCTGTCAAATACTATAAAGATGGCGTAGAGACCAAGCGCCTGCGCATCGGTTACCTTCCTCAAAAGAGCAATATAGACACCCGATTTCCAATTACTGTAGGTGAGGCAATTAAATCTGGACAAATCAAAGGACTGTTCGCGCGCCGGAGCTTGCGCGATGAAGAAGACTTTGAGCGTGTAGTCAAGCTTTGTGGAGTAGAAGATTATCTTGACCGCACTGTCGGTGTGCTTTCAGGAGGGCAACTGCAGCGGACTCTTTTGGCACGTGCTCTCGTGTCGAATCCAGAAGTGATAGTTCTCGACGAACCACTCAGCTATGTCGACAAGACCTTTGAGCGTCAGATCTATTCAATGATGGAAGAGCTTGCTATGGAGCATACCATAGTACTCGTAAGCCATGAGATGTCGGTAATCTCCGGCATGGCAAACCGCCATATCATCGTAGACCGTGGTATCCACGAATGCCAATCCCACCATCACTCCTTTACCGAATGCGACGACTAATATGATTCTGAATTATATCTGGATAGGATTTCTTGTCATAGCGTTTCTAATGGCTATAGGAACCAGTCTTGCGACTGGCCAGACTGCCATTTGGAGCGACATCATGAATGCATCATTCACACAGGCAGCCTTCGCCTTTGAAATATCACTCGGACTCACAGGAGTGCTCTCCCTATGGATGGGGATAATGAAGATTGGGGAAAAGGGAGGCGTCACTACGGCCATGGCTAAGCTCGTCAGTCCATTCTTCTCCAGACTCTTCCCCGGCATACCTAAGGATCATCCCGCCATGGGTGCGATTTTCATGAATCTTTCCGCAAATATGCTCGGGCTTGACAATGCCGCAACTCCTATGGGCTTACGCGCCATGCAAGAGATGCAGACCCTCAACAAGCAGAAAGACACGGCTACGGATGCCATGATCATGTTTTTGGTACTGAATAGTAGCGGACTATGTCTTATCCCTGTCAGCATCATGATGTATCGAGCGCAAGGTGGAGCGGCAAATCCTACTGATATTTTTATCCCGATATTGCTGGCCACTGCTATCGCCACTCTCGTCGGACTTATTGCTCTCTGCTTAAAGCAGCGCATCAAGATGGATGCCGTGCTTTGGAGCTGGCTCGGAGGAATAACAGCAGTTGTGGGAGGTGTCGCCTGGTGGTTCTCCACTCTACCAGCCGACAAAGTTGAGTCCTACTCAACATTTGCTGCAAACTTCCTACTTTTCAGCGTCATCATCCTCTTCATATTAGCTGGAATGCGAAAGAAAATCAACGTCTACGACAGCTTTATCGAAGGGGCTAAAGAGGGATTCAAGACTGCCGTCGGCATCATACCCTACCTTGTTGCCATTCTTGTCGCAATTGGAATGTTCAGAGCATCGGGGGCTCTTGATGCCGCCACAGGTGCTGTGGAGTCAGCACTGGCTGCCTGTGGTGTGGATACCCAATGGGTGGGTGCATTGCCAACGATGCTTATGAAACCCTTGAGCGGTAGCGGCAGTTGCGCCATGATGCTCGATGTCATGAAGAGTGAAGGAGCGGATGCCTTTGTAAGCCGTCTGGCAGCTGTAGTCAGAGGTAGTACCGACACTACTTTCTACATCCTCGCCGTCTACTTCGGCTCAGTAGGAGTAATGAAGACCCGATACGCTGCCGGCTACGCTCTCCTCGCCGACATCACCGGAGCTATAGCCGCCGTCTTCATCGCCTATCTATTCTGGGGATAAGCGCCAGCGCCTTTCACTCCCCAACCCAAGCTTTTCCTTGCCTCCTTCGAGGATTTCGTATCGAATAGAAAAAAAAAATTAGCCATTTGCTTGCATTTTCGAATTTTTATTTATAAATTTGCAGCATCAAAAAGAAAAAACTATGAGCAATTGCATGAATATTCGTTATTGGTGGCGCTTCGGTGATTTTCCCCGATGGCATCGCTCATAGCCTTTTCTTTCGAAAAAAGCTTGCAATAGCGAGTAGAATGCAATATAAAGTTTAAAGCCATCGGTAATCTCAATGCCGATGGCTTTCTTTTT
>CAZIAX010000016.1:0-23675 GCA_964537745.1 uncultured Sangeribacter sp. | reverse complement strand
ACATGGAGGCGGAATTAGAGCCAACTGCCATCCTTACGTCAGGAATGTCTTCCTCGCAGTCAATTGCAGTCACCACCCAGAAAAGTACACCGTAGTACTGCTTGTCAAGGCCTGTAGCAAATCTGAAAAGTTTCACATTGAATAGCTTGCTGTCAAGGGAGTGCCATCTCAAGGTTTGCTTTCCGACTTTAACCTTTTGACCATCTTTCGGCAACTCAGATAATTTCCCTGGGAAATTCTTCAGATCGAAAGCCTCTCTAAGATAGGAATCAGTGAAGACGGTGTTGGTTTTATTCGGTTTGTCGACGGGCTCGAGCAAAAGCCATCGGGCTATAAAACCGTCAGCGTTGGGAGAAGCAATTTTGGAGGCTGGAATGGAAAAGTAAGGAGCCAATCCAGAAGAGAGATCTTCTTTCCCCGATGCATCCAGAGGAGCGGCAGCAAAGCCAAAAGTCAGGGTCGAGAATAACAGGCCCTGCGCGAAAAGTCGTGTTGTTCGCATCATCAAAAAAATGGTTTACTAAATTTAAGGTTGAATCTTTTGCTATAAGTTCTGCAAAATTAACAAAAAATAAGAAATCTACAATATAAATACGTAGAAATAGGACTTTTTTAATGAGAATTGTAAAAGTTTCTTAAGTTGGATTTATAATATTTGTATATATGCGGAATTTTAATTAATTTTGTAGGTGAATATATACAAAAATCAAGAAATGAAGATTCTCATAGCCGACGCAGGCGCCACAAAGACAAATTGGGTGAAACTATCATCCGTCAAAGACTGCTCCGAATGGACGGAAGAGAGACACTCTGGAGTAGGGATAAGCCCTCTCCATCATGACATGGATATGATAGAGGAGGAGCTCCGACTGGTTAGAGCTTCTCTGGGCGACTCGTTTGATAAAATCCGCTTTTATGGAGCGGGAATCGGAAGTGCTCTCATTGCCGGCAAGATGGAAGCCATACTTTCCGAGATGTTTGTCTGCAACGATATAAAGGCAGACAGCGATATGTCTGCAGCAGCCTCCGCGCTTCTCGGAAGCGAACCTGGCATAGCCTGCATCATGGGAACTGGCAGCAATTCCTGCCATTATGATGGGAATACAATCGACCGGAAATCAGCGTCGCTTGGATATCTCATCGATGATGAAGGAGGGGGAGTGGCATATTCACGCCGACTTCTGAGCGATGTCTTCAAGGGGATAGCACCGCGCGAGATAATCGAATCTTTTGATGACAAGTATCATCTCTCAGTAAGCGATGTAGTGGAGCACTTATATCGCCGCACCTCTCCCAATCGCTGGATAGCCGGCTTCATGCCCTTCATAACAGAAAATTCTTCTCATCCTTACGTAGAAAAGCTAATAGAATCACAAACTGGATGGTTTTTCGGCCGAGAGTTTTCTTCTTACCCAGAAAAGATGCTCAAGGAAGAGGGCATAGGCTTTGTAGGATCTGTCGCGGATGAATTAAGGATCTTTATAGAAGCAGAAATGAACAAGAGAGGTTGGAAACTCAGGGCTATAGAAAAGCAACCTCTTGACACCTTGGTGAAACAAATTATACTGCAGAAATCATGAACATTAAGATATTGACTCTCTATCTTTCACTCGTAGGGTGCACATATCCAGTCTTCGCGCAGGAAGCCAATGACTCCACGGCAGTGATGGACACAAGGGTTATGTATTTAGACCCTCTATTTGAGTACCCGATAGCTCCGGAAGAGCTCACAACATTCGTAGACAAATGCAATTGGCTTGCTGAGAATTTCTGGAATCCCCTCGACATAAAGGAAAAAGATGCTGTAGATCAGGCTAAGATAAACCATGCCTTTCAGGTATATGCCTCCACTGTACAATATGCCGATAAAGACAAGGTGACTGCATCTGTAGACAAACTGATGAAAAACCTTCAGAAGAATCCGATGCTTCTTTACCAGATGACCAAGGCAGCCGAAGAGAATATCTACGGTCCGCGTGCTGAATTCTGGATAGATGAACTATATGCGCGTATACTAAGATCTGCTCTATCTAACAAAAAATTTCCGAAAACGAAACGTGCGAGATATGAACAGCAACTGAAGCAACTTGACGCCACTATGATAGGATCATCACCAGCAGAATTTAATTTCAAACGCCAGAACGGAGACGCAGCCCAGTTCTTTCCCATGGCCACTCCTACAATACTCATATTCGGAGACCCGGATTGCTCAGATTGCCGCATTGGAAAACTAAAGATGCAGTCGAATGTTAATTTCTCCAAGGCTGTGACCGATGGAAAGGTCAATGTACTTTTTATCATTCCGGATCCTGAAGAAGGATGGGAGAAAAAAGTATCAGACTTTCCCAAAAACTGGACTGTCGGAGCATCAGACACTGTAGCGGATATCTATGACATCCGAGAGATACCGGAAGTCTACGTAATTGGTGCCGATGGGAAAGTGGCAAACAAGCATATCGGTATCCAAGCAGCCATGGCAACAGTGATGGCTCTCTTGGAAAAACAACAGTAACCACCTAACCACGATTCCAAATGAATAGAAAGAAAGTCCTTGCTCTCCCGAAAAAAATATATGTGACCACCACAGGTTACAGCTATACACATCTTGGGCGACTATTCCTACGACTTTTTGTGGGAATAATGCTCATGCAGTTCGGCATCCGCCAGATAGGGCAGGCAGCTATCTTGACCGACAGTTTCCCCTCAGTACTCGGTTTAGGGTCAGTAGCCTCCATGTGGACCATGATATGCATAGAGATTGGATGCAGTATATTCATTATGGCAGGATTTCTGACCAGAATTATGCTTCTTCCCCCATTCATAGCCATGTGCATGGCGTCCTATCATCTGCTTCATGTAGCCCCTAAGGCACCTTATCTCCTCAACTGGGAACAGCCTGCATATCTGCCGATAATGTTTTTGGGAATATTTTTCTTCCTCATGCTTGTAGGTCCGGGGAAAATATCAGTTGATTATTTCTTATCTTTACATATGCTTCATTCTTCCGACCATGATGAAGATGAACTTGAAGAAGTATGATGACAATGGAGAATGACAATGACAAGAAGATGAAGATCGCAGTGCTAATTTCTGGAGGAGTAGACAGTGCAGTGACAGTAGACAGACTTTACCGCCAGGGTCATGAACTGCATCTCTTCTATATCCGCATCGGCATGGACAATGGCGAAGGCGATTGCTCCGCTGAGGAAGACATAGAGATGTGCAGTCTTATCGCCAGAAAGTACGGGCTCCCATTCAAGGTGGTGTCTCTTCATGAAGAGTATTGGGAATACGTAATGCGATATGCCTTGGACACCGTAAAGGAGGGACTGACTCCTCATCCGGACATAATGTGCAACAAGATAATCAAGTTTGGCTTTTTCGAGGATAGATGGGGGCATGAGTTTGACAAGACAGCCACTGGTCATTACGCAAAAGTGATAGAGAAAGATGGAAAATATTGGCTCGGTACGGCTCCTGATGCAGTGAAAGACCAAACCGACTTCCTTGCTCAGATAAGCTACGACCAGCTTAGCCATATTCTTTTTCCCCTCGGCGAAATGACAAAAGAGGACGTCAGGGAAGCAGCACGAGAGGCTGCTCTACCCAACGCAACGAGAAAAGACAGCCAGGGGATATGCTTTCTTGGCAAGATAGACTACAGTGACTTTCTCGAGCGGCATCTTGGCACAAAAAAGGGACCAGTCATAGAAATAGAGACCGGAAAGAAAGTTGGCGAGCACAAAGGCTATTGGTTTTACACCATAGGACAGCGCAAGGGTTTAGGACTTGGAGGGGGTCCATGGTTTGTAGTCAGGAAAAATATCCGTGACAACGTAATCTACGTAAGCCATGGCTACGATACCAAACTCCAATACGGCAAGGAAATCTTTATGGATGAGATGGACTGGATCACAGAAGACCCGTTCGTATCAGAAGGATATGAGAAGAATGAGGTAGGGGAATTGCGAATTGCTTTCAAGACCCGACATACACCAGAGTTTTTCGATGGATGGTTGAGAAAGACCGTAGACGAGCGCTTCGAACTGAAGTCAACACGGGAGGTGCAAGGAATAGCACCAGGACAGTATACTATCATATACACCCCCGACCGAAAAATATGCCTTGGAAGCGGGATGATCTCAAATCCATAGGGAGTATCCAGCAGTCAAAATTTTGAAATCTAATATATCTAAAATGGAAAATGAACTCGTCCGGCTCAAGATAGTCGGCATCACATACAATCAAATAGAAAACGGCATGTATGCTATGGTGCTTGAGGAGATGGAAGGGAGTCTTCGACTACCCATCATCATAGGCTATAATGAGGCCCAATCCATAGAATGCATGCTTCAGAAAATAAAGACCCCGCGACCATTGACGCATGAGTTCACCACAGAGATACTGGAGGCTTTTGATATAGAAATGGAGTCGGTAGTCATCAAGCAACTTGACAACGGTATCTTCACAGCAGACGTTACTTTCCGAGAGGGTGAGAAGACAAGCATCATCGATGCACGCTCAAGCGATGCCATAGCCATGGCTATGCGTTTAGACGCCCCAGTCTACACCTCGCGTGCTCTTCTGGAGAAATGTGGCATAGACAGGGAATCGTTTACTCCCCGCAACTTACACGACCCTTCCCGACAGTCAATACAAGTGAAAAAGGCGATAGAGAGAGTGAAGAATCCCACAGGCTCACCGCTTGCTGGCGAAAGTCTTGAGAGCCTCCAGCGAATGATGGAGGCTGCCGTGAGTGAGGAGGATTATGAGAAAGCCGGGGAAATTAAGTTGGAAATAGAAAAGCGCCGGAAAGGTGCTGATAATGTCAAAGACCTATGAGCAGAAAAAACGACCGTATAGAGACACTAATCGAGATAATAAAAAATAACAATGTAGGCAGTCAGGATGAACTGCTTCGAATGCTTGCAGAAAAGGGTATTTTTGTCACTCAGGCGACTCTATCTCGCGACTTGAAGATGCTTAAGACCACAAAAGTGCCACTTGACCATGGTTCGTATGCCTATATGCTCCCTGATGCATCGACTGTGAAATTAGCTTCTGGAACCAGAAGATCGACCGACATCTCGCGCCATGCAGGCAATGGCTTCATATCACTCGAGTATACCGGTAACTTAGCTGTGTTGTTGACCCGCAATGGGTATGCATCAGGAATAGCCTACGACATAGATATGCTCAACGCTCCCGAGATAGCGGGCACCATAGCTGGAGTCAACACTGTATTCATCGCCATTAGAGAGGGAGTGAGTCAGGAGAAAGCCACAGAGGTGCTTTCATTGATACTGCCACTCAATAATCTTCAGTAATGCCATGATACGAGTTGGAATAGCAGGAGCTGACACGGCCATGGCGGGTGAACTTATCCGTATCCTGATCAATCATCCTGATGTGGAACTGACAAGTGCATTTGCACCTGGGAAAGTAGGACGTAAGGTGGCATCAGTCCATCATGGATTGGCTGGAGAGTGCGAATTGGAATTCTCACCTGACATTAATCCAGCTAAGCTCGACTTAATCTTCATCGATGCCCATTCAGAGGTAGCTGACAGATTCAGGATGAACACGGATCGCTGGCCAGAACTTAGGATTATAGACATGTCGCATTGCCCATCGCTTGATTTTGAGGCTCTCGAGATGGCTTATGGACTTCCTGAGATAAACAGGAAAAAACTCGTCAGAGGGTGCAAAAGGGCAGTAGTGCCTCGATCCGTTGCCGCGACTGCCATAATAGGACTGTATCCACTTGCCCGTCATCTGCTTCTGAAAGGAGACATCATAGTGGAATATGCCTGTCCGCCGGATATTGACACAGAAGAGAAGACAGACATGGTGCGACAGGAGATAAGCCATGTACTTCATAAGACTCAAAACTCATTCAATGGGGATATCATTCTTCGACATTTGAATGAGGAAGTCTCGGACAGAGGGCTAAAGGTAGTGATAGACTTGCCGTGCAGCCTTGACATCAATGAGATATTCCGCATTTTCGATGACTGCTACGATGACCATAACTTCACACACATGGTGGCAAATACGATGCCAGGTTATGAAGTGGAAGGAACCCAGAAGACTCTTGTCACGCTGCAGAAGCAAGAACCAGGAAGTTTGACCGTAACAATTGTGGCAGACTGCCGCATGAGAGGGGGAGCTGGAGACGCAGTGCATATAATGAATCTTCTATTTGGACTTCATGAGCGCACAGGTCTTTACTTGAAGGCACATAAGTTTTGAAATTGGCAAGTTGAGATGTGTAAGTTGTAAGTTAAGAGTTTAAGCTGAAAGTTATTATGAGTGTCAATAAGGCGATACTGATAGGAAATGTTGGGGGAGACCCGGATGTCAGATATCCGGAGAAGGATTTCCCGGTGGCTTATTTTTCTCTTGCCACAAATGAACTGCGCGGAAATACTGAGGTCACAGAATGGCATAATATTGTGATGACCGGTGAGCAAGCACGCTACGCTGAGCGTTATATCAGAAAGGGAATGAAGCTTTATGTGGAGGGCCCGATACGTACCCGCCAATATACAGACAAATACAACATAGCTCGCAAGCGAACTGAAATTTATGCCCAGATGTTTGAGATTCTTGGCAGGAGTAATAACCAATAAAATCTAAAATTAAGACAAAATGAGGAAGTGGAGAATCGAAGATTCAAGTGAACTCTATAATATACAAGGCTGGGGGCTGAATTACTTCAGCATCAATGATGAGGGGCACGTGCAGGTGACTCCAAAGGACGGTTATGCTCCTGTAGATATCCGCCAGGTGCTTGACGAGCTCAAGCTGCGCGATATCTCCGCACCTATGCTTCTGAGATTTCCAGATATTCTCGACGATAGAATCAGGAAAATCACAGGATGCTTCAAGACAGCGAGCAAGGAATATGACTTCAAGGGTGAAAGCTACCTTGTCTATCCAATCAAGGTAAATCAGATGCGTCAAGTAGTAGAGGAGATAGTCAGCCATGGCAATAAATATAACATAGGTCTGGAAGCAGGTTCAAAACCAGAACTTCATGCCGTACTTGCGGTGAATACTCACGAAAATTCACTCGTGGTATGCAACGGCTACAAGGATGAGGATTATGTTGAGCTTGCACTACTTGCCCAGAAGATGGGACGAAGGATATACTTGGTGGTTGAGAAGCTAAATGAGCTCAGACTGATAATGAAGGTAGCCAAGCGTCTGAAAGTAGAACCCAACATAGGCATACGCATCAAGCTCACGTCCGCAGGTAGCGGAAAATGGGAAGAATCGGGAGGGGATGTCAGCAAGTTCGGCCTTAATTCAAGTGAATTGCTGGATGCTCTGGAGTTTCTCGAGAAAAACAAGATGAAGCAGTGCCTGAAGCTTATCCACTTCCATATCGGAAGTCAGATAACTAAGATTAGGCGCATCAAGAATGCTCTCAGAGAGGCAATGCAATTCTATGTGCAGCTTTCCAAAAACGGCTTTGAGATAGATTTCGTAGATATTGGAGGAGGACTTGGCGTAGACTACGACGGCACTCGCTCATCTTCAGGAGAAAACTCTATGAATTACTCGATTCAGGAGTATGCCAATGATGCAGTTTCAGCACTCGTAGACGTGTGCAAGAAGAACAATCTTCGTCAGCCCAATGTCATCACTGAGTCAGGGCGCTCCATGACAGCTCACCACTCAGTACTGATTATAGAGACTCTTGAGACAACCCAGCTCCCTATCTGGAATGATAACGATGAGCTCCCCGAAGGAGCCCACGAACTCACACGGGAACTATACAATATCTGGGACAAGATAGACTCATCACGAGTGTTTGAGGATTGGCACGATGCCCTTCAGATACGCGAGGAGGCTCTTGAACTTTTCAGTTTGGGACTTCTTGATTTGACTACCCGCGCACAGATAGAGAAACTCTTCTGGAGCGTGGCTCGTGATGTGCATGATATCACAAAGAGCATGAAGCATCCACCAGAAGAACTTCGGAAGGTAGCCAGAATGCTTCCTGAAAAATATTTCTGCAACTTCTCACTTTTCCAGTCTCTTCCTGACACTTGGGCAATCGACCAGATGTTTCCAACGATGCCTATCAGCCGACTCGATGAGAAACCTTCACATGAATGCACCATACAAGACGTGACCTGTGATTCAGACGGAAAAATCAACCGCTTTGTCGCCCCGCAGGGGGTGAGCCATTCGCTGCCAGTGCATCAATTGAAACCAGGTGAGCCCTACTACATCGGCGTCTTCCTTGTGGGGGCGTATCAAGAGATTCTAGGCGACCTCCATAATCTTTTCGGAGACACGGCAGCCGTGCATATCACTTGCGACAAAGATGGCTATGAGATAGAGCAGGTTATAGATGGCGAACCAGTTGCAGACGTTCTCGACTATGTAGAATACAATCCCAAGAAACTTGTCCGGAATCTTGAGACATGGGTGTCCAAGTCAATGAAAGAAGGAAAGATCACCGCTGAGGAGGGTCGTCAATTCCTCAATATCTATAAGTCGGGCCTCTACGGCATAACTTATCTGGAAAGGGACTGATGGGCCGATATTTTCTCAAACTGGGCTACCGTGGAGCCCCTTTCCATGGATGGCAGATACAACCTAATGCGGTGAGCGTACAAGAGGAAGTGGAGAAAGCTCTCTCCACTATCCTTCGTGCCCCTATCTTGATAATAGGAGCGGGACGTACGGATACGGGAGTAAATGCCCGCACGATGTATGCCCATTTTGATTATGAAGGAGAACTTCCGGAAAAGGGAAAAATGCTCGTATCGCTCAATCGCCTTGTAGGGCAAGATATAGCCATATACGATATATTTAAAGTCACCGACGATGCTCACGCACGATTTGATGCCACCGAACGCACTTATAAGTATTTCACAGCCTTTGAAAAGACACCTTTTTTCTATCCGCTCAGTTGGTACTGTCCTCATAGCCTCGACATAGACAAAATGAATGAAGCCGCAAAGATACTTTTGGAGACCGATGACTTCACTTCATTTGCAAAACTGCATAGCGATGCAAAGACCAATATCTGCAAAGTCAAGCGAGCAGAATGGTCTAAGGAGGAAGATATGGCAATCTTTACTATAACGGCCGACCGCTTTCTTAGGAATATGGTGAGAGCTGTGGTCGGGACCCTTGTCGATATAGGGAGAGGGAAAATTACGATCGAGGATTTTCGGAAGATTATAGATAGTAAAGACAGATGCGCAGCCGGGCAGTCCATGCCCGGGGAGGCTTTGTTTTTATGGGACATCAAATATGATTTCATATGAATGCTGAAGAAAGAATAAAAGAGCTTAGGAATGAGCTCAACAGACATAATCACAATTATTATGTGCTTAGTGCTCCTGAGATAAGTGACAAGGAATTTGACTTTATGATGAAGGAGCTGGAGGCTCTCGAAAAGGAAAATCCACAACTTGAAGATTCCCTTTCGCCGACTCAGCGTATAGGTTCAGACTTGACTAAGGGGTTTGAGCACGTAGTGCACGAGCGACCGATGCTTTCACTTTCCAACACTTATTCTGTAAAAGAAGTAGATGAGTGGTTTGACCGAGTACGCAAAGGTCTTGAAGGGGAATCATTCGAGATAACCGGGGAGATGAAATATGACGGAACATCCATCTCGCTTACATATGAAAAAGGACGACTGGTAAGAGCAGTGACTCGCGGAGACGGCACGCAAGGAGACGACGTGACAGCGAATGTGAAGACAATCCGCAGCATACCGCTCGTGCTTCAACCGGGAGATTGGCCTGAGAAATTTGAGATCCGAGGTGAGATATTGATGCCATGGAAGGTATTTGATGAGCTGAATAAAGAGCGAGAATACAACGAAGAGCCTCTTTTCGCTAATCCACGCAATGCTGCGAGTGGAACTTTGAAGACGCAGGACCCGCGAGAAGTAGCTAAGCGCAAACTTGACGCAATTTTCTACTACCTCCTTTCCGACGATCTTCCACACGACACCCATTATGCCAACATGGAGGCCGCCAAAAGATGGGGATTCAAGGTGTCTGGAGAAATGAAGATACTCCACACAGTGGAAGAAGTGGATGAATATATAGACTACTGGGACACTGCAAGAAAGGAACTTCCTGTAGCTACAGACGGCCTTGTCTTCAAAGTAAACTCATTGCGTCAGCAACTTAATCTTGGCTATACTGCAAAGTCTCCCCGCTGGGCAGTTGCATTCAAGTTTAATCCAGAGAATGCATGCACCCAGCTTCACCACGTAAGTTTTGAGACAGGGAGAATGGGAATCGTGACCCCAGTAGCAAATCTTGATCCGGTGCTTCTGTCAGGCACAATAGTGAAACGCGCGTCGCTTCACAATGCCGATATCATGAAGGAACTTGACATCCATGAGCATGACTGGCTTTACGTGGAGAAAGGCGGGGAAATCATTCCCAAAATCACAGGAGTAGATGTGGAGAGACGCGACCCCGAAAGCAAACCAATAGAATTCGTTACCCGATGTCCAGAATGTGGCACTCCACTCGTAAATAAAGAAGGGGATGCAGCTTGGGTTTGCCCGAATAAATATGGATGCCGTCCGCAAATCACGGGTCGCATCGAGCATTTCTGCGCCCGACGAATGATGAATATCGACGGTGTGGGAGAAGAGACGGCAGAATTGCTTTACAACAAAGATCTTGTCAAGATACCAGCTGATCTCTACGACCTTACGAAAGAACAGCTTTCCATTCTCGACCGTTTCGGAGACAAGAGCGCAGAAAGAATCCTTAATGGACTCGAGGCATCCAAGCAAGTGCCATTCGAGAGGGTAGTCTATGCATTGTCGATACCCAATGTAGGAGAGACCACTTCGAAGCGAGTGGCAAAGAGCGTGAAGAGCATGGAGAGGATGCAGGCTATGTCGGTAGAGGAATTGCAGGCCATCCCTGACGTAGGGCCAATTGTAGCACAAGGCATCTACGACTATCTTCGCGACCCGGTAAGCATCGAGAATATCGAGCGTCTCAAAGCAGCTGGACTTCAGATGCAACTGAGCGAAGAGAAAATGTTGCCTGCCGGAACGGCTTTGGAAGGTGAGACTATAGTAATCTCAGGTACATTCGCGCACCACAGCAGGGAAGAATACAAGGAGATGATAGAAGCAAACGGCGGCAAGAACGTAGGAAGCATCTCTAAAAAGACATCCTTTGTACTTGCCGGCGAAAATATGGGACCTGCCAAGCTTGAGAAATGCCAAAAACTGGGCATCCCAATTATAACAGAAGACGAGTTTCTTGCGAAACTCAAGTGAGAATCCCTACGGAGCGGAACAACTCAGCGTAGTATTCCGCTTTTTTCTCAATTTTCATAGGATACGCACGGCTTGTGGAAGGCATTCGCCATATTCGCAAGCCGTCTTTTGATTCTATCATCTCTCCCATTTTGGGACGCGGGGTACCTGTCAATTGCGCGATTACATCCGCTGCTTTCTCTCCAGTTGTAGCCACGGTGTGACAGTCAGGGATCTCCTTAAGGAGCTCAAAGAGAGGGACAGGCTTGATAATCTCAAGAAACTTATCAGAGGCATTTCCTTTGAGACGACGGACTTCTCTACCTGTATCATTCATAGCGATATGATGATCCTCCATCAACCTGCGGCACTCTTCTTCGCGAAAACATTTCCGCTCGGCGTCATAGAGTGCATTCTTATCGCCAAGGAAAAGCATTCCACAGATGCGCCAATAGTCATTGATAGGGTTGGGGTAATAGAAATTCATGCTCCATCGATGTTCGCCAGGAGGGAATGTACCCATAAGGAGAACCCTTGCCCCTTTAGGAAGGAAAGGGGGGAAAGGGTGCTTCTCTATTATCATATTTTCGTCGTTTTCCATATTGAAATCTGCCTTAAAGCATCGAGAGATAGCGCTCACCAGTGTCTGGGAGGATGGCCACTATCGTCTTCCCTTCGTTTTCAGCTTTGCGGGCCTCCTTCAATGCAGCTGCAAAAGCGGCTCCGGAAGATATACCAGCAAATATACCTTCTTTGTGTGCAAGGAGACGTTGGCATTCTAAGGCCTCCTCATCAGTGATGCGCACCACATCGTCTACAACCGACGAATCGAAATTGCCAGGAATGAAACCTGCGCCGATGCCCTGAATCTTGTGAGGACCAGGTTGACCTCCGGAAAGGACGGGGGAGTTTTCAGGTTCGACAGCCACGACCTTGATATCAGGATTGTACATTTTCAGACTCCTGCCAGTACCACTAAGCGTACCGCCAGTGCCGACACCTGCTACAAAAACATCCACGTTTCCGTCCGTGTCGCGCCAGATTTCTTCAGCCGTAGTGCGAGAATGTATCTCAGGATTTGCAGGATTGTCAAACTGACTCATCACGACGCTTGCAGGGATACTTGCCTGCAATTCCTTAGCCTTGGCAATCGCTCCCTTCATACCATCCTTTCCAGGAGTAAGCATAAGTTCGGCACCTAATGCAGAAAGAATTTTCTTACGCTCCTCGCTCATAGTCTCAGGCATGCAGATTATGACCCGATAGCCTTTAGACTTTCCAATCCATGTAAGACCAATACCAGTATTTCCGCTCGTGGGCTCAATGATAGTGCCACCGGGACGGAGACGTCCTGATGCCTCAGCGTCATCAATCATAGCCTTGGCGATGCGGTCTTTGACACTACCGCCAGGATTGAAAGCCTCTACTTTCACCAGCACGCGAGCCTTAAGGTCTTCATCTCTCTCAATGTTCTTAACTTCGATCAGGGGCGTTTTACCAATCAGCTCCTGAATGGACTCATAAATTTTCATAGGCTTTGTCAATTTGATTATCTAACTGTAAAATCTGCATTCTTCTGGAGCACCTTTGAATTAGGTGGCACTGATTCTGTCAGCCAGACGTTGCCACCCACTACGGTGTGATGCCCCACAGTGATACGGCCAAGTATCGTAGCATTTGCGTAGACAGTCACATGGTCTTCGAGAATCGGATGTCGCGGGACATTGACGGGATGTCCCTCTCCGTTAAGTGTAAAGTTGCGAGCACCAAGTGTCACACCTTGATAAAGGGTCACATGATTGCCGATGATGCAAGTCTCTCCAATCACAACACCAGTACCATGGTCGATAGCAAAATACTCACCGATTCTTGCACCTGGATTGATATCTATGCCAGTATCAGAGTGAGCCATTTCCGTGATAATTCTTGGGAGAACAGGGACTCCAGTGACAAGCAACTGATGGGCGAAACGATAATGAATCATCGCATATACGACCGGATAACTGAGGATAATCTCTCCGAAATCCTCAGTAGCGGGGTCATTGTCGTAAATGGCTTGGACATCCGTGTATAGTAGTCGCTTGATGGAAGGTAGGCTTTCAATAATCTTCAAAGCCATCTCCATGCCTTGCTCGGCAGCCTGGCTGGAGCCACAGTCTGGGTTCTTTTGGAAGAGAGCATGACCAATTTCCTTAGAGAGACTTCTAAAGAGGCGTTCTGTACTGACAGAGAGGCGAGCTTTTTCCATAGCACGTGCGCCATGATAGATGTCATGAAATTCAGGAAACATAACGGTCTTTACCAAGGACAATATCTCACGGATAGCGTCGACCGAAGGAAGGGGACCGCACGAGGCAGGGGTAATATGCTCCTCTAAGGCTGACATGACAGATAGCTCCTCAACTGCATCATTGATGACAGCACCGATACGGGAGTTCAATTCGCTTCTGGATGTGCAAATATAATCATATTCCATACATTTTATTTTATTCTTCGTCTTTTACTTCAGTAACTTTAGGGAGAGTAAGATGGAGTAATAGCCAACCGAGGAATCCTGCAAGGAAAGATCCGATAAGAATACCAAGTTTTGCATTATTTAGAATCTGTGAGAGATAGACATCATCTCCAAATGTCAAGTTGGCTATAAAAAGCGAAACTGTGAAGCCGATACCGCCAAGCACAGAAACAGCTGCCAGCTGTGCCCAGTTGCTGCCTTCAGGCATAGGAGCAAGCTTAGCCTTGATGCAAGCCCAGCTAAACGCGAAAATACCTATAAACTTACCGAGCACAAGACCTGCTATAATGGCAATAGACACGCCAGAGAAAATGTCTGCAACGTTTACGTCGCCAAGCCATATGCCTGCATTAGCGAAAGCAAACAGAGGAACAACAATATAGTTCACTATAGGATGGAGGGAGTCTTCGAGGTCCTGAAGAGGAGAAATCACCTTATCTGAAGCAGACTCAATTTCCTTAAGCCAGTTGGTCTGTTCCTTAGAAAGAATACCTCTTTTGTCGAGCTGGTCTTCATCCTCTTGAGAGAAGTTTCCTATAGATTGACGAATTGCCTTAATATATTTCTTTGGAGCATAAACTGGCTTGGCAGGAACACAGAATGCCACAAGCACACCAGCAATCGTAGGATGAATACCAGACTGGAGGAAGAGGAACCATACGAAGATGCCGATTGTAACATAGAACGTCTTAAAATGAACACCGTAGATACCCCCAACAATAAGCACCGCAAGGAGTCCGGCAGCCCAAAGAAGCGATACATAGTCGATATGGCCTGAATAGAAGATTGCTATCACAAGAATACCACCTATATCATCAACAACTGCAAGAGTTGTCAAGAAAATCTTAAGACCGATGGGGACTCGCTTTCCTAACATAGCCAAAACACCAAGTGAAAATGCAATATCTGTTGCCATAGGGATTGCTGCACCTTGAATATAGTCTGTGCCATGGCCAATAAGAAAGAATATGCCGACCGGAACGAGCATACCCCCTATAGCAGCTACGATTGGCAGCAACGCCTGGCGGAATGAGGAGAGTTCTCCTTCAAGAACTTCGCGCTTTATCTCAAGACCCACTGAAAAGAAAAAGACCGCCATAAGCGCATCGTTGATGAAATCCATAATCGACATCGGATGGCCATGATGGCTGAAAAGATTGAAGCCTCCTACACGAAGTGCTATCGTATGGGTCCAGAGTCCATTATAAAAGTCATGAAGAAACGGAAGATTTACCACAAGAAGAGCGAGGGCAGTAGCTACCATCAATACTGTCCCGCCATTTGTATGATTCTTTATGGTTTTCCTTGCAATGAAGAATACGTTTGCCATAGTATAAATGTTAAAAGATTTAAAATACTAACAACCGTTAATGGAAAATGGTTGAATTTAACACAATATTGAACAATTAATGAAGAAATTTTAAGGCGATTTCAATAATTTTTATTAATTTTGCACTTGAAACCAGAATCTGTGCATTAGCACACTGTGTCAAAATGAACAGACAAACGGTTATGAAACGGGATAGCACGGATACTTTTGAACTGATTGATTATTATTTACAAACATAATATTGCAAAATTATGAGTTTAAATATCATTGTGCTTGCAAAGCAGGTACCTGATACGAGAAACGTCGGTAAAGATGCGATGAAGGAAGACGGCACCGTCAACCGTGCAGCCCTCCCTGCCATCTTCAATCCCGAAGATCTCAATGCCCTTGAGCAGGCTCTTCGTCTAAAGGATATGTATCCCGGCACAAAAGTGACAATCCTGACCATGGGTCCTGCGCGTGCTGCAGAGATTATCCGCGAGGGTCTATACCGCGGTGCTGACAATGGAGTAGTTCTATCTGACCGAGCATTTGCAGGCTCTGACACTTTGGCTACTTCCTATGCATTGAGCGCAGCTATCAAAAAGCTCGGCAACTACGACCTTATCATCGGCGGTCGCCAAGCAATCGACGGCGACACCGCTCAGGTTGGTCCGCAGGTAGCAGAAAAGCTTGGACTTCCCACAGTGACATATGCAGAAGAAATCATTGACGCCGACGGAGGCAAGGTGACTGTAAAGCGCCGCATCGAGTCGGGTGTGGAGACAGTGAAAGCTCCACTTCCCCTCGTAGTGACCGTCAACGGCAGCGCAGCAGATTGTCGCCCGAGAAATGCAAAATGTCTGCAGAAATACAAATACGCTGCGGTTCCATCTGAGGTTGCTAATGATGAGAATAAGAAAGAGCTCATCGAAAAGCGCCCTTACCTCAACATTGGAGAGTGGAACGCAGCATATGTGGATGCAGACCTGGCACAGTGCGGCCTTGCAGGTAGCCCGACAAAGGTGAAGAGCATTGAAAACGTTGTCTTCACAGCAAAGGAGGCCCGCAAGATTGAGAATACCGATGAGGCAATAGAAGACCTTATCAAAGAACTATTTGCAAACCATACAATCGGCTAATCTAATAATATTATGGCAGACAAGAACAATCTCATCGTATATCTTGAATACGAAGACGGCAAAGTCGCTGATGTGAGCCTTGAGCTCCTCACCAAAGGTCGCCAGTTGGCCGATAAGTTGGGTATCAAACTTGAGGCAGTAGTAGCAGGCGACAACCTAAAGGACATCGAAAAGCAGGTGATGCCTTACGGAGTTGACACTCTCTATAAAGTGCAGGACAAGCGTCTTTATCCATACACATCGCTTCCCCACAGCTCAATCCTTATCAATCTTTTCAAGGAAATCGAACCGCGCATCGCATTCATGGGTGCGACTTCAATAGGCCGCGACCTTGGTCCGCGCGTATCAAGCGCACTTCACAGTGGTCTGACAGCAGACTGCACCTCGCTTGAGATAGGAGACTACACCGACACCAAGACAGGCAAGGAATATAAAGATCTTCTCTATCAAATACGTCCGGCATTCGGAGGCAATATCGTGGCAACCATCGTAAATCCCGATTGCCGCCCCCAGATGGCGACAGTGCGCGAAGGAGTGATGAAGAAGGAAGTGAAAGATTCCAACTACACCGGTCAGGTGATTGACCTTGACGTCAACAAATACACCAATAACACAGACTTCGTGGTTGATATCATCAACCGCCATGTAGAAAAGTCGAAAGTCAACCTTAAGGGTAGCCCAATCATCGTAGCAGGAGGTTATGGCGTTGGCTCAAAGGAAAACTTTGACCTTCTCCAGCAGCTTGCAGACGTGCTTGGAGCTGAAGTGGGAGCAAGCCGTGCTGCTGTAGACGCTGGATGGGTTGACCACGACCGCCAGATAGGTCAGACCGGTGTCACAGTTCGTCCTAAACTCTATATCGCATGCGGCATTTCCGGCCAGATCCAGCACATCGCAGGCATGCAGGACTCAAGCCTTATCATCTCCATCAACTCTGACCCCGATGCGCCAATCAATGCTATAGCAGACATCGTCATCACCGGCAAGATGGAAGACGTAGTGCCCAAGTTAATCAAATATTACAAAAAGAATTCGAAATAAGCCATGGCTAACTTTTATACAGACAACCCGAACCTCAAATCACATCTTCAGCATCCATTGATGAAGAAGATTGTGGAGCTTAAGGAAAGAAATTTCGCAGACGCAGAGAAATATGACTACGCACCCCTCGACTTTGAGGATGCCATGGACTCCTACGACAAGGTACTTGAAGTGGTAGGCGAGATCTGCGGCGATGTAATAGCAGAAAATGCTGAGGAAGTAGACCACACTGGACCGCGTGTAGAAAACAACCGAGTAATCTATGCAGAAGGCACCAAGAAGAACCTTGAAGCATGCCGCAAGGCCGGCCTCATGGGAATGTCAATGCCGCGTAGACTTGGTGGTCTCAACTTCCCCATCACTCCTTACATCATGGCTGCTGACATCGTAAGCCGTGCTGATGCAGGATTTGAAAATCTCTGGGGTCTGCAGGACTGCGCAGAGACCATCTACGAATTTGCTGATGAAGACCAAAAAGAGCGCTATATCAAGAGAGTATGTGAGGGAGAGACCATGAGTATGGACCTCACAGAGCCAGATGCAGGCTCCGACCTCCAGAGCGTCATGCTCAAGGCTACTCAGAAAGAAGATGGCAGCTGGGTGCTCAACGGAGTTAAGCGCTTCATCACCAATGGCGACTCAGATATTCACCTCGTGCTTGCCCGCTCTGAGGAAGGCACAAAGGATGGACGTGGTCTTTCCATGTTTATCTACGACAAGCGCAATGGAGGAGTCAACGTACGCCGCATCGAAAACAAGATGGGTATCAAGGGAAGCCCGACATGTGAGCTCGTCTACAAAGATGCTCCGGCAGAACTTTGCGGCAGCCGCAAGCTTGGTCTTATCAAGTATGTGATGGCTCTTATGAACGGCGCCCGTCTCGGCATCGCCGCACAGAGTGTAGGTATCTCAGAGGCAGCCTACCGTGAGGCCCTCGACTATGCAAAAGACCGCAAGCAGTTTGGCAAGGCCATCATCGAATTCCCGGCAGTAGCAGAAATACTGAGCGTTATGAAGGCTAAGCTTGACGCAAGCCGCGCACTTCTCTATGCCTGCGCACGTTTCGTAGACATCTACAAGATATATGACGACATTGCCAAGGAGCGTCCTCTCACCAAGGAAGAAAAGCTTGAGGCAAAGGCCTATAGCAAACTTGCTGATGCTTTCACTCCTCTTGCTAAGGGAATGGGTTCGGAGTTCTGCAACCAGAACACATACGACTGCATCCAAATCCACGGAGGAAGCGGCTTCATGAAAGACTACAAGTGTGAACGTCTCTATCGCGACGCCCGCATCACCAGCATCTATGAGGGTACTACCCAGCTTCAGGTGGTAGCGGCTATTCGCCACGTCACCACCGGCACATATCTTAACTTTATTAAGGAGGCTCTGAATGCAGAAGTTTCTGAGAAGCATGCAGGAGTAAAGAAACTTCTTGATGAAATGTGTGAGCAGTATGAGGCAGCTGTAACAAACGTACTTGAGGTGAAAGAACAGTCCTACACCGACTTCATGGCTCGTCGACTCGTTGAGATGGCAGGCCACACCGTAATGGGATGCCTTCTTCTTGAAGAAGCTGAACGCAACGAAGAGTTCGACCGTTCGCTCGAGGTGTACGTGAAGTATGGCCAGGCAGAATGCACCAAGCATGCTGACTTCATCTCCAACTTCAAGCCCGAGGAAATGAAAGCTTATACCTATTGATTCTTATTAAGATAACTAACAAAACGACGCCAGTCATCCAAATAGATGACTGGCGTCGTTTTTTGTATTGGGAAGAATCTTAGAAAATATTTTATATTTTTATAGTACTATGTATTGCATAGTACTATGTTTTTTATTATCTTTGCAGCGTGAAATCGAAATCACAGGAAACAATAAGAAATCATGAACATAGACAATGCGAAATCACAGATGAGGAAGGGCATGCTGGAGTATTGTGTGATGCTTCTGTTGCGCAAAGAAGCATGCTACACAAGCGACATCATCAACCGACTGAAAGAGGCACATCTGATAGTTGTGGAGGGGACGCTCTACCCGCTATTGACACGCCTTAAGAAGGATGGCCTTCTAAGCTATGAATGGAGAGAATCAACGCAAGGGCCACCAAGGAAGTACTATCTACTGACAAGAGAAGGTGAGGAATTTCTCCGTCAGCTTGACGAAGTATGGAATGACCTTGCAAATTCAATCAACATCATAAAATCGATCAACAAAACAGACTAATTTATGAAAAGAAACATCACTGTCAATATATTTGGATCGCTGTATCCGATGGATGAGGATGCCTATGCTATGCTCAATGCGTATATAGCCAACATGAGAGACTATTTTTCTCGCCAACCGGATGGGAAAGAGATAGCCGACGATATAGAAGGTAGAGTCGCTGAGCTGATGTCAGAACTACGCCAGAACGGCACTGAGGCTATCAGCATTGAGCATATTGAAGAAATCATAAACAGAGTAGGAAAGCCGGAACAATTTATAGAGGAAGAGACCGAAACCATCAGTCAGGAAATACCCCCGATACCAAACATGGCTCCCAAAAAGAAGCTTTTCAGAGATCCGGAGCATAAAGTTTTAGGAGGAGTCTTCGCAGGATTCGGATGCTACCTTGGGTTGAATCCTTTATGGCTTCGTCTCGCCTACATATTGCTTCTCTTTGCTTTTGTGATCAATTTATCCCAACGCATTCCCATAATGATGCTTTTGATTTGTGGCTATTTCGTATGTTGGGCTTCTATACCTTTGGCTGCCAACCCAGCTGAGCGTCTTCAGATGAAAGGAGAACCAGTCAATTTATCCAATATGTGTGATGAGTTTCTTTCCTCGACGAAAGAAATGCTGTCTCGCCAATCGGCACTTAACAAAGACGGGAGACTTACTTCGGGAGTGGTATCGATATTAAGATGGTGTGTTTATGCTTTAGGTATTATGTTTATTTCAGTGTGTTTTGTCGGCTTTGTATTCCTTGTTATAGCTATAGTATGTGCTGTGTCAGCTCCATGGAGCGACCTTAGCGGAATAGTCAGAGAAGACTTTCCCCTATTCATTATCCTCGATAGCAATCCCTCATGGTTAGTATGGGTAGCAACAATCAGTATCCTTATCCTGCTCTTCGTCAGTCTTTATCTCCTGACTCACTTTATACTTAGAATTCTCGGAAGATTGCGTCCAATGACCACTACTCTGAGGGTCACTTGTCTGGTAGTATGGCTGATTGCACTGGTATTCAGTGCAGCATCAATAACCAAAATTATCAGCAATTTCAGCATCAACTACATATATGAGCACAAAAAAGAACAAAAAAAATCAAGAGAAGAACGTATTTCCGATAGAAAAGAGCAACAAGCGGAGCAGCTTGCTGACGCAGGATGGGTAATAATACGAGACAATAATGTCAAGAATTATACTAATAGTGGCGAACACTTCTCTGGCGACCATAGTCTCAACTATCTTGATGCAGCAACCGAACATGACGGCTTAGGCATGGAGTACGAGGTGGAGAGAAGTCAAAAAGTTGCCCCTGGCACCTATAGGCTTGAGGCCAAAGGTAGGACAAACGGAAGCGGTGCGGAGATATATGTTGTTAACGGAGCAGGCAAAAGATATAATGAGCCAATACCAGTATGTGGAAACAAAGGTGGAGACGTATGGAAAAATGCAGAAATTGCCCTGCTGACCGACACAGCCAAGATATTGCCCAACCGTCATTATCTTGACAAGTTGAAGAAAGCGAATAAATCTCAAGGATTTGGATGGTCAGAAATCGTAGTAGACAACATAACTGTCGGACAAGACAGCTTAATAAGGTATGGAGTCACTAATGTCTCCCCGACCAACACATGGGACGGAACGTGGCTTTCCGCTACTTCTTTCGATCTGGTGAGGATGGATTGACAATCAATTTTCAAGATAAAACCGGAGCAGCAACGATTGCTGCTCCGGTAATTCTTTAGAATTGCCACTAACTTTAGAAAAAATTTATATGTTATAGGGCATATTGCTTGATAGTTTCGAATATTTTTTGTATATTTGCAACATGTAAGGCGACTCACAAGTAGTTGCAGACTTGTAAACCTATCAAAATGACCTAATACATGAATATGAAAAGACTTCTATTGGGTGATGAGGCTTTTGCATTGGGTGCGATCAATGCGGGCCTGAGCGGTGCGTACGGTTATCCAGGCACCCCATCGACTGAAATAATGGAATTTGTGCAAGCTAACCCTACAGCAAAGGAAAGAGGCATACATTCACATTGGTCGTCAAATGAGAAGACAGCATATGAAGAAGCTTTAGGCATGTCATATGCAGGAAAACGCTCTATCGTCACTATGAAGCATGTAGGGCTCAATGCTTCTGCAGATGCTTTCGTCAATTCCGGCATGACTGGAGCCAATGGCGGAATGCTTGTGGCAGTGGCTGATGACCCTTCGATGCATTCCTCCCAAAATGAGCAAGACACACGCTTTTACGGAGATTTTGCTTTCATCCCTATACTTGAACCTTCCAATCAGCAGGAGGCTTACGATATGGCAAAATATGGTTTCGAACTTTCAGAGAAATACGAGATACCAGTAATCATAAGATTTGTAACTCGTCTGAGCCATTCAAGAGCAACTGTGAATGTGGAAACAGAAGCTATACAGGAAAACACGATCCATTTCCCTAAAGATGGCAAGAGATGGGTACTTATGCCAGGCAACTCAAGAGTTAGATATAAAGAGCTTATCAAAGTTTATGATAAACTTGAGATGGCATCAGAGGTGTCTCCATACAACGTATACACCCCGGGGAAAGACCATAGTCTCGGTATAATTGTCAGCGGAATAGCCTCTAATTATCTCAATGAGCTTTTCCCTCATGGATGCCCTTTCCCAACAGTAAAGATATCTCAGTATCCTCTTCCCAAGGTTATGCTTAGAGGGCTTGCAAAAGAATGCAAAGAGCTTCTGGTCATCGAAGAAGGGCAGCCTTTCATTGAAAAGAATCTTAGAGGGATCATGGAGAACGAGACCAAAATTTACGGCAAGCTCGATGGCTCATTAGTGCGTACAGGAGAATTGAATCCAGACAAGGTCATGGAATGCCTGATAAAGATCAAACCTGAACTTGACTCTGTACAAGCGAACGAAGTTCGTGCGAAGTGCAACATCACAGTGGCTCGTCCACCATCGCTTTGCAAAGGATGCGGACACAGAGACGTCTATCAAGCTCTCAACGATGTGCTCACAGGATATGAAGAGGCCCGGGTGTTTGGTGATATTGGATGCTACACACTTGGATACCTTGCTCCTTTCAACGCTCTTCATACCGTCCTTGATATGGGAGCCTCCATCACTATGGCAAAAGGTGCTTCAGAGGCTGGCGTCCATCCTGCAGTAGCTGTCATAGGAGACTCTACATTCACGCATTCAGGACTTTCAGGACTTTTGGATGCCGTAAATGAAGACAGCAACATTCTCGTCATAATTTCTGATAATCTAACGACCGGAATGACTGGAGGACAAGATTCCCAAGGCACAGGAAAGATTGAGGAGATTTGTCTTGGTCTTGGAGTGAAAGCCGACCATCTCCACACAATAGATTCTTTGCCAAAAAATCACGACGAGATGGTGAAACTGTTTAAGAGTGCAATAGACCACCAAGGGCTTTCGGTAGTTGTGTCTCGTAGGGAATGCATCCAAACGGCAAGACGCCATGGCGCTCACAGAGGACCAAAGACAAACGCCTGATGGATAGTAAATAATATAATCAGCTTTCAAAACAATACACCGTGAAAACAGATATAGTACTTGCCGGAGTCGGCGGACAGGGGATACTGAGTGTGGCGACTATACTTGGAGTGGCAGCACTTAAAGAGGGTCTTAATATCAAGCAAGCAGAAGTGCATGGGATGAGCCAAAGAGGTGGCGACGTACAGTCTACATTAAGAATTTCGTCTTCATCAATACATTCAGACCTTATTCCATCTGGTAAAGCAGATTTGATCGTAAGCCTCGAGCCAATGGAGGCCTTAAGATACCTTCCTGCACTTTCCCCAGAAGGATGGATAGTAACTTCGTCAGTTCCATTCGTCAACATACCCAACTATCCCGAGATGCAGGTAATTGAAGACGAACTTAAAAAGGCTGGCAATGTAATAGCATTCGACATGGAGGCTATGGCAAAAGAAGTTGCCTCTACAAGATCAAGTAACATGGTACTGCTCGGAGCCGCCTCACACTTCATCGACATCACATCAGACAAAATTGAGGATGCAATAAAAAGTGTATTTTCCTCAAAGGGACAAGCAATTGTAGAGTCAAATCTCAAGGCTTTCCGTGCCGGACGTGAAAAAGCAGATTCCTTCATAGCTAAGTAGAATTTTCAAAAGTCATCGTTATGTTTCCATTATCC
>CAZIAX010000015.1:0-23927 GCA_964537745.1 uncultured Sangeribacter sp. | reverse complement strand
CTTGATACTTTCCTACATTTTTTCTAACTTTGCAACAGAAAAGATTAGACCCCATAATAATCAAATCTATAAGTAGAAAACCAACCTTATTTATTATGCCACAAGGACTAAACAAAGGAGCGACACTGCAGAACGGCACCTACCGCATCGAGGAGGTGCTGGGTCAAGGTACGTTCGGCATCACATATCTCGCTACGATGAAAGAGAAAGTGAAGGGAAGGCTCGGTATGATGGAAGTAGATGTCAAGGTAGCAATAAAGGAGTTTTTTATGTCCGTCTTCAACCACCGAGAACCTAACGGACGCTTTGTGTCTGGAACCACTGGAAAAGACTTTACTAAATATCGTAAACAGTTTAGGAGAGAAGCTGAAAACTTATCTCATCTCTCCCATCAAAATATTGTTCAAGTATTCGATGTATTTGATGAGTATAACACCACCTATTACGCGATGCGCTACATTGATGGGAAATCACTGGACAAATATATTTCCTCAAAGGGACGTCTAACTGAAGACGAGGCGATTGCTATTACACTTGAGATAGGTAAACCTCTTGAATACATGCATTCAAGAAAAATGCTCCATCTTGATATCAAGCCAAGCAATGTAATGCGAGGACAGGATGGACGTCATTATCTTATTGATTTCGGGCTTGCCAAGCAATTTTCCGAAGATGGATATTTGAACGACACCACTTCTATAGGGAGAGGCACACCTGGCTATGCTCCAATTGAACAGGAGAAATTCAAACATGATGGTACATTTCCTGCCACGCTTGATGTGTATGCTCTTGGGGCTACAATGTTCAAAATGCTAACAGGTGAAACCCCTCCTGCTTCTTCGGCTATTCTCAATGAGGGATTTCCAACAGAAGAACTTCTTAAATTAGGCGTATCTACTTATACAATCAATACTCTTGTAAGAGCTATGCGACCTGTCGTAAAGCAGCGATTCCAATCCATAGATGAATTCCTAAGTTATTTAAAACCCGAAGCCGAAATTAATTCAGAGACTTCTCAACTTCAAGAAATGGAAAGAAAGATTCTTCTTCTAACGAAAGAAATGAAGAAAAAGGACGAAATCTTAGAGAAATATCTAAACAAACTTAACATACTTGAATGTCAGAAGAACGAACTTAACTCGAGAATTGCCGAAAAAGAAGAAGTAATTGCAACGCAGTTGCAAAATATAAAGTCTTTAGAAGAACGTTTGCACGAAGAATATGTTGAGAAAAAAAAATCTCTAGAACAGACTAAAAGACATGAAGAGAGTTTAATAAAAGCCTCTGAAAAACTTCAGGATGAGTTAGAATATCATAAAGAGAAATCAAAGGATCTCATTTCACTTTATGAAAAGGAGTCTGCCCTGCTTCATGAAGCACACAAAGAGATAGATTTCCTGAAACATGAATGTATGCAAACAAAGAAAGAGAAATCTGACCTAAAAAGCCAAAATTATCTATTGAAAAATGAGATTAACAAACTATATAATAAATGTCAAACCTTAGAACGCAAAATTGACAACGTTAAATGACGACACTTCCAGCAATAACGTCAAGAAAAAAGATTCTAATCTTGATACTTTGCGACATTTTTTATAACTTTGCAACTGAAAATATTAGACGTTTGCAAAAGATATGCTTACACAGTTGAAGAAATGACGATCTTAATTGTCTCTCTCAATGAAAATAATACAAATAATCTTTTAATCTAAGAAAATGAAAAAAACATTACTACTGATCTTAGGATTGCTTAGCAGCATTTCTGCTTTCTCGAAATCATTTCGAGTTGGCGATTTTGAGTATGAGACATTAAAGAAACCAATATTTCCAACGTGACATCAGAAGGAATTGTGAAGTTAACAGCCAACAGCCAATCAAACATCATCGTGAACCTTACCCCTACCGAGAATCAGCAAGCACAATAGGAATTTTTAGAGAAATATGAAAAAGAAAAGGCTCTTTTGCGAATTGGGACCGACGGCATACGCCATATCAACGCAGAAACAAATTTTGAAGCGAAAACTTCAAGACATGCTGGCCAAAGAGAAGTTTGCCTCCGTACGAAGCTCAGAGTTGCTTCCTGTCTCTGTATGGCGCCACTCCTCAAATATGATAAAACGCGGTCCTGGCATCGACCCAACTCTGCAGCAAAACAAAGCCCAGAACATCCGACTGGCATGCAGCAAGATCGACGGACTTGTCGTCAAGCCCGGCGAATGCTTTTCCTTTTGGAAACTGGTTGGGAAGACTTCAAAACGAAATGGGTTCTCAGAAGGAAGAGTCTTGGTCAATGGCAATCTTGTGGCAGGCCCCGGAGGTGGACTTTGCAATCTCGCCAACACCCTTCATATACTCTTTATGAATAGTCCGATGACCATAACAGAACTCCATCACCACTCTGATGCTCTCGCCCCTGACCCCGCAGGGAAACGGGTGCCTTACAGTGCCGGTACATCTGTAAACTACAATTACATCGACCTTCGATTTCGCAACGACACCGACATA
The DNA here is from genome assembly GCA_964537745.1 of uncultured Sangeribacter sp. Classification (GTDB taxonomy): domain Bacteria; phylum Bacteroidota; class Bacteroidia; order Bacteroidales; family Muribaculaceae; genus Lepagella. The sequence continues at coordinate 21,422 of CAZIAX010000015.1, read as the reverse complement.
GCAGTGCAAATCTGTGCTCGTTGCGAAGGCGACTATCTCATTGCGGAACTTCGCTCCGAAAAAGAGTTTCCAGTGATATTCCGTATTGTTGAGGAAGGCCATCACTTCCGAAAGGAAGACAATAACAAATACTATCGGATTTCAAAAATATATCGGGAGACTATCGACAGGGCAACCGGCAAACAGTTAAATCGAGAGTTGAAATGGGACAATCATTCCCTCGTAATGTTTGACCCAGAGCTAATCCCATCTTCCGACATTCTAAATTAGAAATACTCTCACAACTTCATAATCATGGAACATGTATTAAAGAAAGGAGCGTACCTACAAGGTGGCTCCTACCGCATAGAGGCGGTGCTCGGACAGGGCACATTCGGCATCACATATCTCGCTACGATGAAAGAGAAAGTCAAAGGACGACTCGGTATGATGGATGTCGACGTCAAGGTCGCCATCAAGGAGTTTTTCATGAGCGACGTGAATGGACGCAAAGCGGATGGAAACACCGTGGAGGGCTCCACCGGCAACGTCTTCACTAACTATCGTCACCGATTCAGAAAGGAAGCAGAAAACCTCGCCCAGCTCTCCCATCCCAGCATTGTGCAGGTGTTTGACGTGTTTGACGAAAACAACACTTCCTACTATGCCATGCGCTTTATCGACGGCGAGTCCCTTGACTCCTACATAGGTCGCCGTGGCCATCTCAACGAAGACGAGGCTATTGCTATAACTACCGAGGTCGGTCGCGCATTAGACTATATGCACGCCCGCAAGATGCTCCATCTTGACATCAAACCCAGCAACATCATGAGGGATGCCGCCGGTCGCCACTACCTCATAGACTTCGGCCTCTCAAAACAATTCTCCGAAAACGGCAATCCAGAGACCAGCACATCTATCGGACTCGGCACCCCAGGCTACGCTCCTATCGAACAGAGCACCTACAAACGCGACGGCAGTTTTCCCGCAACTCTCGACGTCTACGCTCTCGGGGCCTCGATGTTTAAGATGCTTACGGGTAAGTGTCCGCCTGAGGCAAGCCAATTGCTCAACGAGGATTTCCCCGTTGCCGAGCTCAAAGCCGCCGGAGTGTCTGACAAGACCATCGCCATCCTGCAGAAAGCGATGATGCCTGGCTACAAAAACCGTTACCAAAGCGTTGGCGACTTCCTCAACGTCCTCAACAAGACCAACGGCTCTTTCACGAAGCAAGCGGATGAGCGTACCATCTTCGAAGTCGACGAAAATCTCAGCAATAAGACTGCAAGCAAAGAAAATGAAAAAGCAGTAGTACCTCCAATCCCTGAATCGGCTAAATCCCCTGGCCATCAAGTGATACCAAACACCCAGAAAAAGAAATCAGGAATGTCAGTTGCGTTGCTGACAATAGCCATTATAATAGCAGCCGGTCTTGTCGGTTGGCTGGTATGGAAAGGCGTCAACAGTAGCGGCTCAAGCGAGGCATACTCCAATGCATACGATGATGACTCCGTAGTAGTGGAGGAAGCAATTCCAGTAGAAGAATACGAGCCAGTCGGTACGCAAGAAAAATTCAAGGCTCTTGCCAACAGTGGTCTTTCATCATCTGACAATGAATTAGGGTTTTATGGTAATTTCATGGATGGGAAGAAAGAATACCCCATTAAATTGATTTTCAAGTTTAATCAAAATTATATACCCACCAGTTGCCAGTATATCAACATTGACTACAAGGCAAAGGTAAAAATGGACGTCAATTTCGCAGGGGAAAAGATGATTCTCAGTGGTAAAGTTGGAGGGTCAGACTTCACAATATCGCTCACACTCGGCGATGATGGAATATGGAGAGGCTCAGCCAAAAACGGCAACCTGGTTTTAGACGTCGAGGTTTGGCCTATTGAATGGTCAATAGTCTAAAGGGCTTAGGCCCCGTAGATAGTGAATTTTTGAAGGATTTTAAAGAGATTTATATCTTTATTGAAATTTTTTTCTTAAATTTGCAAAATAGAAACACTAATTTATATAATCATGAAGAAATATCTGCTTGCCGCTTTAGCACTTGGCGCAATCGCCATCTCTGGGTCAGCTCAAAACCCTGTCGTCAACAATCCCGCAAATAAAGGATACTTCGGTGTGCGTGTCGCCGCTGACATCACTTGCCCGGGGAAAATCACCTACGAGCACGTCGGTGTCGACGCCTACAAAAATGGAGGTGGTATCGAATTCGGTGGTATCTACAACGCCCCCATCGTCGCAAACCTTTTCATCGAACCCGGACTCAAGTTCTATTACGACACCTATTCTGCAAAGAAGGATTTGCTCGAAAGCAACTCCCAGAGTCTAACAATGAAGAAATTCGGTATGCGTATCCCTGTCATGGTTGGCTACCACTTCGACTTCACAAGCGACACCAAAGTCTCCATATTCACAGGCCCGGAACTCGAAATCGGATTCTCCGCCAAAGAATGTCTGAAAGAAAACAGCGTCTCCATCTCTGAAAGCGTCTACGGCGAAGATGGCGGCATGAACAGAGCCGACCTTTCATGGGCTTTCGGAGCCGGCGTGACATTCAACAAATTCTACATCGGCGTCAGCGGAACTGTAGGTATGCTCAACATGCTGAAAGACGGCGATGGTATGAAGTTTCACGAAAACAGAGCAGCCATTACTCTCGGCTACAATTTCTAACAACTCCCATAATCACTATAGAAATCTTGACTGCATATGGGCTTCAATCAGACACCCCATATGCAGTCTGATTAGGCCCCGACTCATAATTTAGCAGCTTGCTGAGGGCGGCTCCGGGCGAGGGATTTTCGCAAGCTGAAGAGGGAGCTTAGCGAGCTAAGTGACCGATGAGGCTTGGCGAAAATCACCGCACGGAGACGGACATAGGTAACTTCTGTGCCGTATTGGCCGCCTCCGACATTATCTTCTGAGGTAGGTGCGTGCAAACTGCGTCCGGCATAACCGTGACGGACAAGCCACGATGGCGAATCTGTGGAGTCAGGCGAAAACCTCAGCATGAAAATAATCATCGCCAGCAAGGTCATGTGCCTGGCCGTGGAGAGGTACTGCCCGTAGTTCCTCATAAGCCGTCTGTATGTCTGGATCCAGGAGAATGTTCGCTCAACCACCCATCTGCCGGCGACTGGGACAAAACCTTTTTCGCCGTAATTCGACTTAACGCTTTCCAGAGTTCTGCCCATCTCATCAAGAGGCTTGTCCTTGAATGCGCCACGGTAACCCATGTCCGCCTTGATCAGCGTAACCTGCTTGTGATCAGAAAGTACGTGGCACATCATCCGCTCCGCGCCCTTCGAGTCATGTACGTTTGCGGTGGTGATGTCGGCTCCAAGCGGATATCCGTTGCTGTCGACAGCGATATGTCGCTTGATGCCCTTGACACGCTTGCCCCCGTCAATGCCGGAGACGGCATGCGGAAGGCCGGTGCGGACGCTCTGACTGTCGATGACCGTCATTGTCGGGAACAGGGGATGCCCCGATTCGTGTCGCTTCATGATCACAAGGGTACGGAGGGTCTTCTCAAGATATCCCCTGGCACTCCAGCTGCGGTAATGGTAATAGACTGTCTTGTGGGGAGGGTATCCCAGTGGAAGCTTGCCCCATTGGCAGCCGGTATAGACTATGAAGAAGATGGCCTCAAGGACATCGAAAGGGTCATGCTTGCGCAGCTTCGCTGATGCAGGTGGGAAAATCAACTTCACCAATGTCCGCTGGTTCTCATTCAGCATTGGATGGTAAAGCATCTGCATTAGGATTTGGTTACACATCTTTACAACTTGCATATGCCTGACAAGGCCTTCCTTAAGTTTCCTGAAAGCATGTTACAAATACCGTGCTACACCCAGCCATCGGAAAAAGTTACTAATGGTCTCGCATCCTTGGGCGCTTTTGGGCCTTTGGCTCAGTCACATAGCTCGCTATGCTCCTTCGCCAAAAGCCCAAAATCCCTCCAAGGCTGCGACCCTCAGCAAGCTGCTAAATTATGAGTCGGGGCCTTAATTTCATGGAGAAATCCAACCATTTCATACAGGATGCTCCCAAAAACTTGCAGGCCACAACTCAAATCATTAACTTTGCATCATCAAAATTAATAACCCTCTAAAAAACGAAATAAATATGGACGACAAGACTAAGACCAATATCAGAAACAACGCAGCCACAGGCGCAAGTGCAGTAATTGGTGGAGCAGCTGGAACAGCCGCAGCTACTGTCATCAACTCTATGACCGCAAACGCAGAAGAAGTCACTTCGCCTGAAATCATGACTGAAGACAAGACCGATGAAATTCCTGTCGACCACGTAGAGAAGCCTGCAGAGAATAAACCAGAACCCGCGCCAACGCCAAGACACGAACATAAACCGGAACCGAAGCCCGAACCAAAACCTGAACCGGAACCAGAACCAAAGCCCGAACCGGAACCCGAACCAGAACCAAATCCAAATGACTTGGAAATTGAAGTGCTCGGTTATGAAAGAGTGACTAATGAAGATGGCTCGCAGTCTGATATCGCTGTGCTCAACGTTGACGGTCATCACGCTGAAGTGCTCGACGCTAATGCCGACGGAAAAGCCGACCTTGTTTGGATCGACGCAAATGACAACCAGCAAATTGAAGAGCATGAAGTGCAAGTCGTGGTCGGAGAAAACCTTGCTATGGAGCCTTTCCAGCAGGAAGCGGGATTCAACCCTCTCTTAGCTCAAAATGACATACCAGACTATGTCAACGATGCAAACGTAGACACATTCATGGCTTAAATTCTGACTGATGAGAATAAGACACATTTTATTTAGCACTGCGCTCTTCTGCACTCTCAATGCCAGCAGCCATGACTTCTCTGCCACTATCGACGGCCAACAGATCTTCTTCGAAATCACAAACAAGGGAAAGAAGACAGCCCAGGTGACCTACAACGGAAACATCGCCGACAAACACCACCCCGAAGTCAACGGCACGGTGAAGATTCCCGCAAAGGTGAAGCATGAAGACACCATATACGAGATCACTGCCATCGGACCCAAGGCATTCGCCAATGCAAAGCATCTAAAAGGCATAGTTATGCCTTCTGGCATAACAGCAATCGGTGACTTCGCTTTCGAGAATTGCGACTCCCTCTCGAGCGTCGTTTTCCCAGGCAACCCCGTAACAATGGGACAAGGGACATTCTTCAAATGCACCCGCATCGCCAACGTCACTATCGGTAGCGACTGGAAGACAATCGATTTGACTATGTTCAGGTGGAGCACCGACCTACAGGATATCAACATCCCGGCCAACATAGAGCAAATCAATGGTATCAAAAAATTGAAGGCACTTCGCTCCATTTCCGTCGACCCTAACAACTCGACCTTCTCCTCTGCCGAAGGAATCCTCTACAGCAAAGATGCCACTGCCCTGCTTGCATGCCCAAGAGGAATGGAAGGGAAAGTTTCAGTCAAGGATGGTACTAAGACCATCACAGACGGAAGCCTCATCGACTGTACTGGCATCACGGCTCTCGACTTTCCGCCATCAGTAGAGAAAATATCCTTCCGTGAGACTTCAAGGATGAAACATCTCGAATACATCGTCATGCGCAGCGACAATCCTATTTTCACTGGATACCTCGATGGATCGGGTAAATTCCTCTTCCAGCTGGCAACGGATAAAACTCAGATTATTGTTGCCGCACCAGCTCAGAAGGCATATGTCGGCGACCTTGCAACCCAACCGGGAGAATACAGTGAGACCCCAGACGGAATCCCTTACATTGTTGTAGCCGACCAATTACCGACGAAGAAAAACTTAAAGGGAGTGAAGAACTTCGATAAATACTGATAATTATGAAGAAACTTACCATATTGGCCATCACCGCTTTCCTCGCTGCCACGGCTTCCCCGCAGTCTTTCTCCCTCTCCCCTCTTGAGACCAACGACGCCTTGGCCTCCACGCTCAAGGTCAAAGCCCTGCAGACCAAGAGGGAAGCTATCCTGAAACGCATAAAGGCCGAGGATGCCAAGCGAAACCAGCAGATAGCCGGAGTATCTCCCGAACGACTCGAAGAAATCAACGACCGCCAAGACTCTGTATGCCTTGCTCTCCGCTCTGAGCTCACAGAGATCGTGCTTGAACTGAAAGAACTCTCGCCCAACATCAACTCGCAGACCATAGCGGTGCCAGTCTCCCAGATTCTAAATAGCCAGACACTGGAAATCGCTGACAGCGTTCTTAACCTCCAGTCAAAACCATAGACTCATCAACTGAAAATTTGATACAGAAATCCCACTATTTCATGTAATAGACTCCCAAAAGTTTTGAATCCGGAGTTGGAAGTATTAAATTTGCATCATAAAACTTAAACCAATTAAAACTCCCAGATATGAAGACCAACGACAACGAAGCAACTCAGTTCCAGCAGACTGACAGCGAGAAGACCATATTCGACAATGCATCTACAGCTTACGGCACTGATGACACCACTTACTACTCCGATGAAGCCACTGAGCCCGAAGTGAACGTGGAAGCAGAAGAGGTTCAGACTGCTGAGCCCAAAAAGAAGTTTGGCTGGAAGCAGGTAGCGATCGGCGGAACAACTGGCATTCTCCTCGGCACAGCCGCTACTTTCCTCATGGGTATGAAGAAAGCCGACGACCCAGTTGAACCTGGAAAAGAGGAAGCTTCCGAAGAAACAGCCGAAGCCACCAACCAGCCCGCTTGGGCCGATGGAGACATCGCCGTGGCTACCGGAGTGACCGACGACATGAGCTTCAATGAAGCCTTCGCTGCCGCAAGAGCTGAAGTAGGACCTGGCGGCGCTTTCGAATGGCACGGCAACGTCTACGGCACATACTACGCCAACGAATGGAACGCTATGACTCCTCAGGAGAGAGATGAATTTGGCGATCACTTCAGCTGGAACGAGCATAGTGCTGCTTCCGACACTCACTACGCTTCTACAGGACGCTCCACCTCACACCACACAGACCACACGGCCCACCATACATCTTCTGCATCCAACCACGCTTCCAACACCCAGACCACAGCACAAGACACTCAGGAAGATGACGAAATCGAGGTGATAACAGTCGACAATCCCACTCACAACCCGGCCGGACAGACTGGAAATATGGTGGCTCAGCAGCCAGTAGACCTCGACGACATGGAGATTGAGGTGCTCGGAGTAACTTACGACGCTGAAAACAACATGAACTATGGCGAGCTCAGCTTTGGCGGACACGAAGCCGTTGTGATCGACATTGACGGCGACCAGACTTTCGACTTCCTCGCTGTAGACCTAAACGACGACGGCAAACCTCAGGATAATGAGCAGACTTACATCGGAGACGCCGGCCTCACTGTCAACGACCTCGGTGGAGTCACTGCAGTAATCGGCGATACCCCGGACCCCGCTGGAATGGCTATGGATCCTGACACTAACCTCGCTGGTATTGACAATATGGACACCCTCGACTTTTCAGCAGACTTCGCAGGATGAGAACCTACTTACTTAAACTACTAACTTCGGCTTTCCTGCTGACACTGGCATTCGGACTTCACGCGAAGACCTACCTGGTGTCGGTGGGAGTTGCCGATTATGCAGGATTCCCCTCCAAGATCAATAACCTTCGGCTTACTACTACCGACGCAAAGACTATCGCCAACATCTATGCCAACAACACTGCAGTAGACTACGCCCTTCTCCTTGACGATAAAGCCACGAAATCGCGCATTATTAAAGCTATGAAGAAAGTCTACCGTAATGCAGGCAAAGACGATATAATCGTTTTCTTCTTCAGCGGCCATGGTTTTCCCGGAGGTTTTTGCGCCTACGATGGCAACCTTACCTACAAGGCCGTCAGGGAGGCAATGGCTGAAAGCAAGTGTAAAAACAAGATGATGTTTGTCGATGCTTGCCGTGCCGGTGGAATGAGAGTGGAAGCTTCCACAGCCGAAAAAGAGACGAGCAACGCTAAATCTTCAAACGTAATGCTTTTCCTCTCGTCACGCAACAACGAAGACTCCATCGAGCGCCCTTCAATGACCAACGGCCTCTTCACTACCTTCCTTGAGAAAGGACTCAGAGGAGCTGCTGATGCTAACAAAGACCGTACTATCACGGCTAAGGAGATTTTCGACTTCGTACACTCTGGCGTCGTAGCCGACTCCCGCGAGAAACAGCATCCCGTGATGTGGGGAAACTTCGACAACAATATGCCGGTATTGATCTGGTAGGCTTTTACCCTAAATGACTCAAAAATGAACAATATATTAAAAGTTAAATGCCCGGAATGCGGATTAGTGCTGACTATAAAGGCACAACCTGGGATGGAATCTAAATATATCACGTGTCCCGTATGCGGCACAAAAAGCAAGTTCACCGATTTCAAGAAGGTGACTACACAGCAAAACCCTGACCAAGACCCGGCGACTAACTATGGCTACGGTCCGAAAACTGGAAACAATGAGGAAAAAACGCAATATGCCCATTCTGGCGATCACACCCGATATCAGACCGATCCCAAGACAAATCTTGGAGAAATGGGCAAGCGCAACCTCACCATAGGAGCATTAAGACTCGCCAGCACTAACACCTTGATCCAGCTTAAACCGGGACGAAATGTCGTAGGGCGAAAATCTGCCAATTCCGGAGCCAACATTCAGATAAATACCGGAGAAAATAGATCTATGAGCCGCGAGCATATTGTGATTGATGTCAAAAAGCATCCTGTAGAAGGTATCATCCACTGTGTCTCTCTATATAAAGATAAAGTCAACAAGACGTTTGTCGGAACAGAGCAACTCTTGCCTGGCGACGTATTGATTCTGCAGCCAGGCACAATCATCAAGCTCCCAGACGCTACTTTGAGATTTGAGATTCCAGATGAGGAAAGGACTGTGTTCTAAGCGGTAGGGAAACTTAAACCAATTTAATTATAAACACTCAAGAGGCATGAAATACAAACTTATAGCCACCTGCATATACGAATATGGCCAACGTCGCGACTCATATGGGAATCCCCATCAGGAAGACTATACATTCCCTTCGAAAGACCATCTGACCGATGACGCACGCCTTTTCATCTTATGCGACGGAATGGGTGGCCACGATGCTGGCGAAGTGGCAAGCAAGGCTGTCTGCGACGCAATGAGCCAGTCTATTCTCAACGACGGTCATGACCCGGAAGGTGTCTTCACTGCCGCTGACTTCGAAAACGCTATCGACGCTGCATTCAAAGAGCTCGACAGTAAGGATACCGGAGCCGAAAAGAAAATGGGCACTACCCTCGCCTTCCTTAAGCTTTTCGACCGGGGTGCATTCATCGCGCACATGGGCGACAGCCGAGTCTACCATATTCGTCCCGGCGAGACTGGCGAGCAGACTCAGATTCTCCACGTCACTCCAGACCATTCCCTTATCAACGACCTCTTGAAGGCCGAGGCTATCACCAAGGAGGAAGCCCGGACTTCGAAGCAGAAAAACGTCATCACACGCGCCATGCAACCGGGTATGGAGCGCAGGCCTAAGGCTGAAGTCTATCAGACTTCCGACATCAAGCCTGGAGATTATTTCTACATTTGCTCCGACGGCATGCTTGAGGATCCGGATATGGAAGAAGGAAAACTCATCCGTAACATTTTCTCTGAAAAGAACGGCGACATAGCAAGAAAGACACAGATTCTCACAAGTGTGACTGGAGAAAACCGCGACAATCACTCCGCATTCCTGATACAGATTACGGAAGTGATCGATCCTGTCGTGGAGACCGAAAAGGAAATCTCTCTCGCCCCGACCGCCACTGTCGGATTTACTGCAGAATTGGAAGACGGGCCTGCTGAGGCAGAAACTGCCAACGTTGCGCCTTCAGCTACTACCACTCCCGCTCCGGCAAGCTCTTCGCCAAAACAGGACTTATCCACTCCTTCTGCCTCCCCTATGCCTGCGCCAGCCAACGTTCCTACCGAAAAGCTGAATAAGAAATTAAAAAATCTCAAAGCCATCATCATGGGCTCTATCGGAGTGATGGCTGTCCTTATCTTCGGTATAGGCTACATGATCTTCTTCAAAACCGATAAAGAAGAAATCCATACTGCTCCGGTTTCAACTCCACAAAAGACATACGAGCAGAGAATGGAGGAACTTGACCAACGCCGTGTCAAACCAAACTCAACGGATAGGACAAACGTCAATCCAGAAGAGAGAGCTGCTCAAGCACCTGCCAACCAGACTAAGGAACCCAAGGCAGACCCAGCCAAACAAGATACGCCCAAACCGCAACCGCAAGCTCAGTCTCCAGAACAAAAACCTCAACCGACTACTACTCCAGCCTCTCCAACAAAGGCGAATGCAGATAAAGCTAAGGATGCCCTTACTAATTTGAAGAATGAAGCTTCCAATGAAGGTGTAGTTGAAAGCGATCAGAATCTACAAAAAGACTCCACGAAACTCAAATAATTGCCAGCAGACATGAAGGAATATAAAAACGTACTGAAAAGAGGAGATACCCTCCAAGGGAAAAGCCACCGATATGAAATCAAACAGGTGCTCGGACAAGGCAGTTTCGGCATCACATATCTCGCTTCTGTTTATCTTGTAGGCGAACTGGGGGCAATTCCTACCAATACCGAAGTAGCCATCAAGGAATTCTTCATGTCTGACATCAATGGCAGAGCCGACAAGACGGTGACTGCAAGCAGCCAGACTGGTCTCTTTGATAAATATAAGCAGAAATTCATCAAGGAGGCCTTCAACTTAAGCCGACTCAATCATCCCGGCATCGTAAAGGTATTGGAACGCTTTGAGACCAACAACACAGTCTACTACGCGATGGAATACATCCCAGGCTGCAACCTTGACGACTACATAACCCATAAGGGTCAGCTGACAGAGCTCGAGACTCTCCAGCTGACCGACCAGATTCTTGACGCTTTAGGGCATATGCATTCAAAAGGCATGCTCCATCTCGACCTTAAGCCGTCAAACATAATGATGAAACATGGGCGTCCCGTGCTGATAGATTTCGGACTCTCAAAGCAGTTCGACAACAATGGACAGCCAGAATCCAGCACTTCCATCGGGGCCGGGACTCCTGGTTACTCACCGATTGAGCAGTCAAGTTTCTATGGTTCTGGGTCCCAGTCAAATTCCATCTCTTCCACAATGGATATCTATGCGCTGGGTGCCACTATGTTCAAGATGCTTACTGGTCGACGTCCTCCAATTGCTTCCGAAGTGTTGAACTTAGGATTTCCCGAAGAGGAGTTGCGTGCAAAACGCGTATCTCCAAAGACTGTCAATCTCATCAAGAGATTGATGAATCCTATGTGGAAACAGCGTCCGCAGACGGTCGCTGAGGTAAAAAGTCAATTCCAGCTTCCTCCTGAAGTTAAACTCAAAGAGCCTCCCAAAGAGCCCCCCTACATGCCTAAGAATGATGGTAGTCAAACTATTCTTGATGCAAATTTCGGAGTGCCACAGCCTCCACATGGTGGTGGTTATGGGTCTGTGACTCCATCATTTGAAAATAATGATTCTGCGCCATCTCAAAAAGAGAGGCATGGTTGCGTCTCCGCTTGGCTTTGGGTAGCCTTGGTGGTCAATGCCTTGCTTATCATCTTTTATGGCATAGCGATGTTTGGCATGGACACAAGAGAGGATGCCTTAGGATTTGGACTTTGCTCCATCGGGGCTGCAGTAAATGTGCTCGGTGCTCTTCTGCTACTTAGATGGAACAAGATTGGCTTCTATATGATGGCTATATGTTCAATTTTAGCCATCGCTATCAATATCTTTGTATTGAATATGGAGCCAGTGGCTATGATTGGGTCGCTCTTTGCAGTTGTCATCTGGTGGGCAATCCTGCAAATAAAGAGCAACGGTGTCTCTGCTTGGAGCCAACTATCCAGCGGATGGGAAGGAAAGAAAAATCAGACTTTCTACTGGATATTCGGTATACTTATCTCGCTGCTCTTCGTCCTGACATTGGTAGCTTTCAGAAATGCTGGTGAAAGCACATCAAATTATGATTGGGACGATGACGAAGTCGTCGAGGCTCTGGTAGAAGAAGTGGAAGGCGATGACATTGATGCAAAAAGGCTTAGATTCCTAAATAGCATGGTAGAGGCGACAAATGAGGGTTTACCCATGGATGTTGAGGAAGGGGTAAAGATGACTCGGGTATTTGTGGAGGGAGACTACGTCATCTATATTCTGACGTGCGATGAGGATGTGCTCGACATTGATCTCCTGAGAAAGAGCAAAGCCAGCATGAAGAAAGTAATAAAGGAAAATCTTTCTGCTAATGACCCTGACATGGAAAGAGAACTGCAGACCATGATCAACGCTGAAAAAGGAGTCGGCTACCGATATGTAGGTGACACTTCCGGAAAGTCCTTCACCATTGAATTCCCCGTAAGCGAATTAAAAAAACTATAAAGTATGAAAGCCATCATAAGATTGACAGCCCCTCTCCTCTGTCTCTGCCTGCTCCCCTGCGCTGCCCTCAGTCAAAAGAAGACGAAAAGTTATATCGACGCAATAAAGGAGCATGCCCAAAAACCAAGTAAGACCGATGCAAAGCCCGACAAATCGGGAAAGGTAACCCTCGCAATGCTAAAGTCTGCCACCAAGATCACCTACGGATTTGGCAATGGAGCCGTCCACCCCGACTATGCCTACACTGGAGATATTATTGTTACTCCTAAAAATGTCACCTTGACCATCTATCATGATTCATCTGAATCCTATTCGAATTCGGTAGCCATTTCTTCTACTCAATACGCCACATTCCTCAATCATTTGTATAGCATCGGATTGAAACCCAATCCTGATGACCCTATGATGCTATGTGGGGGAAGCCCGCTGACAATTAAAATACAAAAGGGAAACCAGACCTTATTTGCCGGAACCATTCTCGAGGAAATCGTCACAACCAAAGGATTTCTCGGAGATCCCTTCGTCGCCCTCCTCCCCGACTACATGAAAGAAGTCTTCGACAATCCCGGCTCCACCTTCGCCCCAAACCTCGACCCCTTCGATCCTTTCGCATCAGACCTACCATAACCCTTATCATACACCTCATACTCACAACACAGGCACCCACGCCCCGTGCGTCCGCCTTACAGCCCAATACTGCGTAGCCATGGAACGGAGGCGTCCTCGCCTCCGCCGTGCCGTCTCCCACTAACTATGGCCATGCACCTACCCGACTGGTAGGGACGCACGGTCCCGTGCGTCCGCTCCGCGTCCCTATACCAGCGCGAAGCTGTTTCCGCTATGAGCTTTTGCTCATACCTCCATCCCGATATAGCCCCCGCTCCTCAATATACTCCACAACTCCTTCCGGCATCAAGTCAACCAGCGACTCTCTGCTTGCCCCCACTACCGAAGAATCCCCAAGAATCTGACGTAGCTCAGTTGACGACACCGCCATCTCCGGGGCCCCATACAGGATTTGAACGCCAGATGTCTCTTCTCCGATATCCTCCCCCGGCCGGGGATAGACAATGACTCCAAACTCATCCAATATCTCCTGCGGATTGCGCCAGCGGCCGAAATGAGTCCAGTTGTCTCCTCCTATAATAAGACGGAATTCTATATCTGGATAGGCTTCCTTCAATTTGCTCAGTGTATTATAGGTGTAGGAGGGAATCGGCAACGAGAACTCAAATTCGCTCACCTTGATGCCAGGAGTGTCCTTCACGCCGAGACGGGCCATCTCAAGGCGCTGCTCATCAGAGGCCACATATCCCTGCAGCTTCAAAGGATTCAGTGGGGATACCATCAGCCAGACCTCATCAAGGTCTGTATGCTCAAGAGCGTATTGAGCCAAGCGGATATGGCCATTGTGAATGGGGTCGAAACTTCCCCCGAAAATGCCAACCTTCATGTCACTTCTTTCTTACCGAAAAGCCGAAATGGCCGATGATGTCGCCGAGCGAGAAATACTGACCGTGGCTATAGACCAGCATACCGGCCTTCTCCAGTTCCAGCTTACCTGTTGTCTCGTTGATATAGCGCGAATCTGCCCTGACATTGAGCACATCGGCTATAAACATATCGTGGCTGCCAAGATGCGTGACGCTCTTGACGCGGCACTCTATGCTCAGAGGCGACTCCTCGATGGTAGGACACTTCACCATCTCACCTGGTAACGCATGCAGACCCGTCTCCTTCCACTTGTCGTAGTCGCGCCCTGAGCGCACACCGGCCCAGTCAGTGGCCCGCGCCATATCGACTGTGGTGAGATTGATCGTAAACTCCATATTCTTCATAAGCAGCGTATGAGAATGCCGCTCGGGACGCACTGATATATAACACATAGCGGGGTCGGAACAAATTGTTCCGACCCACGCTACAGTTATCATATTCCACTCCTCAGGTGTCGACCCGCATGTGGCCAACACTGCCGGAAGGGGATATATCATTGTCCCTGGTCTCCAGGATTGCTTCATACGTTGAGGTCTTTGAGCACCTGGTCGATGTGAGCGTCAGCCTTCTTCACAACTTCCTCATATTGATTCTTGTCGGTGAAGTCTTCGCGTACTTCTACGTAGAACTTGATCTTAGGCTCGGTGCCTGAAGGACGGATGGATACCTTGTCGCCTGCTGCAGTGAAGAACTGGAGCACGTTGCTTGTAGTCGGGAAGTCCATCTTGGTTACCTCGCCGGTCTTAAGGTTCTTGCAGTTGAGGTCGAGATAATCCTTCACCATTACCACTTCGCTGCCTGCGAGCTCCTTCGGAGGATTCTCACGGAAGTTCTTCATCATGGCTACGATTTCCTCTGCACCGCTCTTTCCGGGACGAACCACGCTCACGCCGCGCTCACGGCTGAAGCCAATCTCAAAGTAGATTTCCTTAAGGAGCTCATAGAGGTCCATCCCCTTGTCGGCTGCCCATGCTGCGATCTCGCACATCAAAGGCACAGCTGAGATTGAGTCCTTGTCGCGCACGAAAGTCTCTGCAAGGAAGCCATAGCTTTCCTCACCGCCACCGAGATAGCGGCCTGTACCTTCCTGCTCACGCATCACGTTGGCAATCCACTTGAAGCCGGTGAATACGTCAAACATACGCACATTGTTCTTGTCGGCGATACGCTTTACAGCCTCCGTAGACACGATAGTCTTCACTACATACTCGTTGCCCTTCATCATGCCAAGCTCATTGTTGCGGGTCATGAGATAGTAGAGGAAGATCATCAGAATCTGGTTGCCGTTGACGAGCTGATACTCACCCTTGCTGTCGCGGACCACGAGACCTACGCGGTCGGCGTCCGGGTCAGAAGCGAGCACGAGGCTTGCGCCTACCTCACGAGCCTTTGCTATACCCATTGCCATAGCCTCGGGGTTCTCGGGGTTGGGAGATACAACTGTCGGGAAGTCGCCAGACTGCACATCCTGCTCCGGAACGTGGATTACATTCTCGAAGCCCCACATCTTGAGCGCATCAAACATAAGCATGGAGCCTGTGCCGTGGATCGGGGTGTAGACGATCTTCATGTCGGCATGACGCTTGTCAGCCTCGGGGGAGAGCGACAGACCGTGTATCTGCTTCAGATAAGGCTCGTCTACGTCCTTGCCGATTATCTGGATAAGGTCTTTGTTTGGAGTGAACTTAATCTGGTCGACAGAAGTAATCTTGTTCACATAAGCGATAGTCTCCACGTCGTGGGGGGCTATCATCTGCGCGCCGTCGCTCCAATATGCCTTGTAGCCGTTGTATTCCTTCGGGTTGTGACTTGCAGTTACCATGACGCCGCTCTGGCATCCGAGGTGGCGGATAGCGTAGCTCACCTCAGGAGTCGGACGGCATGCGTCGAAGAGATATACCTTGATGCCGTTGGCTGAGAAGATGTCGGCGGCGAGCTCAGCAAACTTACGGGAGTTGTTGCGCACGTCATGGCCGATGGCTACGGATATCTGAGGCAGATCCTTGAAGCAATCCTTCAGATAGTTGGCGAGGCCCTGAGTAGCAGCGCCCACGGTATAGATGTTCATGCGGTTGGAGCCTGGGCCCATGATGCCACGCAGACCGCCTGTACCGAATTCTAGATCTTTGTAGAATGCCTCTACGAGATCGGTGGGGTCTTCTGCGTCAAGAAGAGCCTTGACTGCAGCGCGAGTTTCTTCATCGTATTGGGGGCCAAGCCACTTCTCGGCTTTGGCCTTTACGGTTTTCAACAGTTCGTTGTCCATATCAGGGTTATACTTTAAAGTTAATTATTTCCAAATTCATACGAGGAAGACTCCTTTTATTGCCTCCCTCCCTAAATTCAAACGCAAATATAATGAAATTAGATGATAATGGCAAGAGAATTTAAATAATATTTGCCTTTATGGCGAATATTAGTTAACTTTGCATAATGAAACTCGCGGAAGTCTTCTCTCTTGAGTCTTCAGTCTTAAGTTTTCAAGGCATTCGCACCATTCTACAAAAGAAAAAAATAAACTATTCAGAGGAAACTTAAAGCGCAAAGCACCCATGATATACTCTATGACCGGCTTCGGCCGAGGCGTGGCGACAGCCCCTACCAAGAAAATCACTGTTGAAATCAAGAGCCTGAATTCAAAGCAGCTCGATTTGAGTATGCGCGTTCCCGGATATTTCAGGGAACTCGAAGTGGAAGTGAGAAACGTCCTTCTCCGCAAGTTGGAGCGTGGCAAGGTCGATCTCTCAGTGATGGTGGAGAACACTGCTCCAGAAGCCCCGGCAAGCGTCAACACCGAGGTGCTGGCAGCATATAAGAGCCAGATAGAGCAGGCCGCCGAGCAGCTTGGGATTCCAACTCCCACTGACTGGTTTCCTTTGCTGATGCGGATGCCGGAATCCATGAAGACCCAGCTGCAGACCCTCGACGAGGCCGACATCAAGGCCTTCAAGGAAGCTTGTGATGAGGCTGCCCGGAAGCTCACCGACTTCCGTGAGATGGAAGGCCGCAAACTCTATGCTTTCTTCTGGGAGAAGACTGGAAACATTGCGTCTCTGTTGGAGAAAGTGGAGCCTTTCGAGAAAGAACGCATCCTAAAGATAAGGGAGAGGCTGGAGACGCAACTCTCACGTCTGACAACAATTGAATACGACAAGGGTCGCCTTGAGCAGGAACTCATATTCTACATTGAGAAGCTCGACGTGGCAGAGGAAAAACTGCGTCTCAGAAGCCATATCAACTATTTCCGCGAGACCATGGGAGGGAAGGATGAGACCCCTTCTTGCGGGCAGGGAAAGAAACTCGGTTTCATTGCTCAGGAGATGGGACGCGAGATCAACACTCTCGGCTCAAAGTCAAACGATGCCGACATGCAGAAGATAGTGGTCATGATGAAAGACGAGCTGGAGCAAATCAAAGAGCAGGTGCTCAACGTCCTTTGACTTGTTAATTTAGAATTCTTCAAATGGAAAAAGGAAAGATAATCGTACTTTCTGCTCCAAGCGGAACTGGAAAGTCTTCTATAATCAAACGTCTGCTTGAATATCCCGAACTTCATCTCGGTTTTTCAATCTCAGCTACCTCGAGGGCTCCTCGGGGCACTGAGCAGCATGGCGTGGAATATTATTTCATCACTCACGAAGAGTTCAAGCAGAAAGCCGACAACGGTGACTTCGTAGAATGGGAAGAGGTCTATCCCGGCACTTGCTATGGAACACTGAAAAGCGAGGTGCAGCGCGTGACTGAGGCTGGCCAGAATCTTATTATGGACATCGACGTGAAAGGAGGATTGAATGTCAAGAAATGCTATGGCGACCAGGCCGTGACCATCTTCATCCTTCCTCCAAGCAAAGAAGAGCTGGAGCGTCGCCTTCGTGGGCGCGGCACAGATGCAGAAGACGTGATACGCAAGCGTCTCGACAAGGCCGACTATGAACTTAGCTTCGCGCCGCAATTCGACGTGAGAGTCATCAACGACGACCTCGACCGCGCCGTAGAGGAAGTCAAAGCCCTAATCCAAAAGTAAGGTAGGGACGCACGGTGCGTGCGTCCGCGGAGCATCCCAACGGCGGCACAATATTGCGCAACCCTCTTAACCCTGCCCCATAACAAAAAAGCATCGCAACTGCGATGCTTTTCTATTTATTCATCTTAAACCCATAAACCCATAAACCCATAAACCTCAACTTCCCTCCAGCCCTAGGGCTGGAGGGAAGTTGAATCATCAGTCTTTCTGAGCGTAATAGCTCTTTCCCCCTCCATACTTCCCATAGCCGCCTGCGCTGTCAGTGCCATTAAGAAGCAGACACATATTGTTGTATTCCTTGCTGCGATAGACCTGTTCAAGCTCCGAGAGCAAACCTCTCTCGAAGAGACCCGCACGAAGCACAAAAATGGTATTTGTGCAGACTGTGCTGAAGATGCGGCCGTCGGCTATCATCTGGATAGGTGGGCAGTCGATAAAGATTACATCGTATTCCTCGCGAAGTTGCTCTATCATCGGAGCGAGACGACCGTTTTCCAGAAGCTCAGTCGGGTTGGGAGGAGTCTTGCCGCCGGGAAGAACGTCAAGATTCTCATTAAGCTTTCCTCTGACGATAGCTTTGTCTACTGTCACCTTGCCAAGCAGACACTGAGCAAAGCCTGCATCTGGATTGCCTACAAAGGTAGAAGATGAGTTGCGGCGCATATCCCCATCGATGACAAGCACCTTCTTGCCGCGGATGGCAAGCGACATAGCAAGATTGATGGCTATGAAGCTCTTGCCTGAACCAGGGTTGAAACTTGTCAGCATCACTACCGGACACTTCGCCTCTCCATCTATCATGAAATTCAGATTGGTACGCACCACGCGGTAAGCCTCGTTGACAACGTTTCTGTTGCCTTGGCTGACCACCACCATGTGGTCTTTGTCTGCATACTTTCTTTGATTGACCTTCGGAATCTCTCCAAGAAACGGAATGGAGAGTCCCTTAAGATCGTTTTTATCACGCACCTTGGTGTTGGATACCTCACGGAAATAGATAGTGCCGATCGGGAGCGCAAGACCCAATATGAATGCAAGCATCAGCGTGGAGGCTGATTTTGGAGAGATGGGCTCTGCATCTCCGTGAGGGCGTGCTATGATTCGGGTATTATAGGGGGTAAACGCCTGGTTAAGCTGATTCTCCTCCTTTTTCTGAAGAAGATAGAGATATAGTGACTCTTTGACCTTCTGCTGACGCTCTACACTAAGCAGATATCGGGCTTGCTCTGGATTAGATGCGAGGTTTTTCTCAAAGGATAGTTTCTCCTTATTCACAGAGGCTATCTCTTGAGTCAGCATCTTCACCTGATTGTCGAGTGAAGCGAGGATAGCGTTGCGCGAATCCTCGATCTGCAAGTCGAGCGACTGCACCAGAGGATTCTCCGCTGAAGAAGAGTTCAATACCGCATTGCGGTTCTGCACAAGATTGTTGTGAATGGTTATCTGGGCATCAAGCACTTGATTCTGTGCTCCTAAGTTGGAAGGAAGGGTCTTTCCGGGATTGGTATTCTTCTCTACAAAGTCTTTAAGATAGCGTGCGAGCTGAAGGTTGTTGTTGAGAGTGAGAAGTGCAGATCGGGCATTTTGTTCCTCTGTAAGACTGATTGATGCGCTTGCTATGAGGTCGGGAATCTGATTTTCTGATTTGAAGTCAGAGATATCCGAATCCACATCTGACAGTTCCTTGGAAAGAGAAGCCAGGCGTTCATCAATAAATTCCGAGGAAGCAAGTGCCACTTGATTCTTGCTTATGATCCAATCTTCATTATATATGTCTATCATGGTCGTGAGCACATCTTCTGCTCTCCGAGGCGACCCGTCAATCACAGTAAGGTCGACTACCGAAGCTTCTTTTCTAAGCTCGTTGACTGTCAGTTTTGTAAGCCAGGTTTTTATTGCTCCCTTCATTGAGGAGCGGGCCACTCCTATGGAATACCCGGGATCGTCGTCTTCTTCCTTATCCTGACCGTAGAAAGGCGTTTTTTCTATCTTTATCTTACCAAGAGGTGTCATCACAGTCTGGCCAAACTTGATCGGAGTCTTCTGATCAAAATCTACCTTCTCGTTTTTCACCTTGAATTTCTTGAGAAATATCTGTTCGTTCTCATCGATTTCCATCTTGAATTGGCCTCCGATTGTCTCTGAAAGAGTCTCAAAAGTGACTGTGACGGGAAGGTTTGAGCCATAAAGGACAGTGCTGCGAAGTCCTTTCCTCATGAAGTAGCTGGTCTGCAGCCCAAGACGCTCTATCACCTGGCGCATGAGATCGGGCGATTCGAAATAAGCCATCTCATTATAGAGATTATTGGTGGCGCTGCCTATTCCGAGGTCGGCAAACATTGAGAGCGCGGAGGAAGATCCGCTTTCGCCATCTTCCTTGATTTCAACCTGAGCCTCACGGGAGTATGTCAGGGGTTTCCATGCCAGATATAGCACAGCGAGACCGAGGCATACCATCAGACTGAGGAGAATCCATCTCCATTTCCGAAGAATGGCATTTACCAGTTCTTTTGGGGTCAGCTTCTGCTCACCGAGGCGCGCGGCCTTAGTCGTCTTATCGATGTTGGGTTCCATATATACTTTTTGTACTTACTTGTAGAATAACGGAATTTATGGCCCCCTAAGTATGCAGGAAAGCAAAGGAGACCAAAGATTTTACAAAATTAGTAAAAAAATCCGACATTGCCAACCCATTTTCAGTCTTCATATAGGTAGTGACACACGGCCCGTGCGTCCGCCACCGTCCCAATACTGCGTAGCCATGGAACGGAGGCGTCCCGCCTCCGCCGAGCTGTCTCCCCCTAACTATGGCCCGACCCTTCCGTGCCAATTCCGTTCGTTCCGTGCTGAAAGATCAGCGCCTCCCCATGCGACTGCGTAGCCAAAAAAAACAAACTAATCAGCCTCGGAGAGGCTTTCCTATGATTGACGAAACCCCAGGCTTAAGCCTGTGGGAACTCAAGACTGAAGACTAATTAGATAATCATTCAGAATAATAGTGGCGGCAATCTCATCTACAATCTCCTTGTCGCGTCGCGCCATGCGTCGCATTCCCCCGTCGATCATCGCCCGATGCGCGAGGGTGGAAGTAAAACGCTCGTCGTAGCGCTCTATGGGCATGTCGGGCATCTCGCGTCGAAGTTGCTTGAGAAAGGGCTCTATGTAGCGGGCGCTTTCCGAGGGGGTCCCATTCATCTGGCGTGGCAGCCCGACGATAATTTTATCTACACTCTCTTTTGAGCAATAGTCCTTTAGGAAGGCCATAAGGTCGCATGCGCGAACGGTCGTCAGACCATTGGCGCATATTCGCAGCGGATCGGTCACGGCTATGCCACACCGTTTGCGTCCATAATCTATAGAGAGAAGTCGTCCCAATTTGAATCTTCTATTAATCTTTAACTATAATACAGTACCGGTTTGTCCCCCACCCAGTTGCTTACACCTGCCCCATAAACCCATAAACCTATAAACCCATAAACCCATAAACC
>CAZIAX010000014.1:0-24118 GCA_964537745.1 uncultured Sangeribacter sp. | reverse complement strand
GGATTACTGCTTCGATTTCGTCGCCAACCTTGAGGAAGTCCTGAGCGCTGCGGAGGTGCTGGCTCCAGCTCATCTCGCTTACGTGGATGAGACCTTCAACACCGGGCTGAACCTCTACGAACGCACCATAGTCGGCCATGACAACGACTTTGCCTTTGATGTGGTCGCCCACTTTGAGGTTGGAGTCGAGGTTGTCCCAAGGATGGGGCATGAGCTGCTTGAGGCCAAGGGCAATACGCTTCTTCTCGTCGTCGAAGTCGAGAATAACGACCTTGATGTCCTGGTCAAGCTTAACTACCTCGTGAGGATCGCTTACGCGGCCCCAGCTGAGGTCGGTGATATGAACGAGGCCGTCAACACCGCCGAGGTCGATAAATACGCCATAGTTGGTGATGTTCTTGACCTTGCCTTCGAGCACCTGGCCCTTCTCGAGCTTGGAGATGATCTCCTTCTTCTGAGCCTCGAGTTCTGCCTCGATGAGTGCCTTGTGGCTTACTACCACGTTCTTGTATTCCTGGTTGATCTTGACTACCTTGAATTCCATTGTCTTGTCGACGAATACATCGTAGTCGCGGATAGGACGAACGTCGATCTGGCTGCCGGGGAGGAATGCCTCGATGCCGAATACATCGACGATCATACCGCCCTTGGTGCGGCTCTTGACGTAGCCCTTGATGATTTCGTCGTTTTCGAGAGCCTGGTTGACACGATCCCAGCTGCGGGTCTGGCAGGCTTTCTTGTGGGAGAGGCGAAGCTGACCGTTCTTGTCTTCGAGAGTCTCGATGAATACCTCTACTTCGTCGCCTTCCTTGAGGTCGGGGTTGTAGCGGAATTCGCTTACGGGGATGATTGCGTCGCTCTTCATGCCTATGTCTACGCGTACCTCACGCTTAGAGATAGACTTTACAGTGCCGGTTACAACTTCGTTGTCTTTTGCTGTCTTAAGAGTCTCGTCGTAGGTCTTTTCTACTTCCTCGCGGCTCTTTGCGCCAGCGGTTGTGCCTTTTTCGTAGGCTTCCCAATCGAAATCTTCGATCGGGGTCTGAACATTAAGTTCGCTCATTAAAAAAGTTAGTTAATTGGGTTAATAAATCTCTGTCTGAGGGCGGATGTCGGTGACAGTTCCTGCAGTTTCCTTTCAGACTTGCAGGCCCGGTCGGGACATACCTTTCCCAAAGATGGCGCAAAATTAATACAAAAAATCCGAACTGCCAAATATTCAATGATTTTTTTATCATTCGAGAATAATATAGGTGTGAATTTTTATGCAGTTTTTAATCACTTTTTGGAAAAATTAGTCATAAATTTGCATTGAATCGTAAAAATGATTAATTTTGCGTCTTTAAAGGTAAAAAATGATTATGAAGGTACTGAAATTCGGAGGTTCTTCAGTGGGTTCTCAAGAGAGCCTCACGAATCTCAAAAAAATAGTTGAGGGGCAGGATTGCCCAAGTATAGTAGTCGTCAGTGCATTAGGTGGCGTGACCGACCTCCTGCTTAATACTTCTGCAAAGGCAGCGGCTGGAGATTCATCCTATCTTGAGGGTGTCGCAAGGCTCTATAGTCGCCATCATGAGCTGATCAGGAGCACTATTACTGATCGTCCGGAAGAACTGATAGAGGAGGTAGACACGCTTCTCGCTGAGATAGCATCTATCTATCACGGTCTCTCACTCATTAAGGATATGAGCGAGAAGACTCGAGCGCTGATAGTTAGCTATGGGGAGCGCCTTAGCTCAAGAATCGTGGCACGACTGATTCCCGGTTCGAAACTTCATGACTCCCGAGAATTTATCAAGACAGAGAGAAAGCAAGGAAGACAGCTCCTTGCGTCTGATCTCACCCGCCGCCTTGTGGAGCAAGAATTTGGCGATGATGTGCAGGGCATACATATAGTTCCCGGTTTTATTTCTACGGATACGCACTCCGGAGAGGTCACGAATCTTGGCCGGGGAGGAAGCGACTACACCGCATCCATTATCGCAGCTGCCCTTGATGCAGATGTGCTCGAGATATGGACCGACGTAGATGGATTCATGACGGCTGACCCGCGTGTGATCCCGACAGCTTACACCATCAACTCCCTTACTTATTTGGAGGCTATGGAGCTCTCCAACTTCGGAGCCAAGGTGATATATCCTCCTACTATTTATCCAGTCTGCGTAAAGAATATTCCTATTCTTGTCAAGAATACCTTCCATCCCGACGCTCCGGGAACGGTAATCCGCGAACATGTACACGACGACAGTAAACCCATCAAGGGCATCTCGAGCATCAGCGGAACATCGCTCATCACGGTGACAGGCCTGTCGATGGTAGGTGTGATTGGGGTCAACCGTCGTATTTTCACCGCCCTCGCAGACAATGGCATCTCTGTCTTCCTCGTTTCTCAGGCGTCTTCCGAAAACTCCACTTCTGTCGGAGTTAGGGATGTGGATGCTGATGAGGCTGTGCGAGTTCTCGACAAGGAGTTTGAGAAGGAGATAGCAACCGGAGCCATGAATCCGATGTATGTGGAGAAGGGGCTTGCCACGGTGGCTATAGTCGGCGAGAACATGAAGCATACGCCGGGCATCGCCGGCAAACTCTTTGGCACTCTCGGCCGCAGCGGCATCAGCGTCATCGCTTGCGCTCAGGGAGCGAGCGAGACCAACATATCTTTTGTCGTCGACGGGAAATACCTCCGCAAGTCGCTCAACGTGCTCCACGATTCATTCTTCCTCAGTGAATATAAGGAACTGAATCTTTTCATATGTGGCATCGGCACTGTGGGTGGAATGCTCATAGAGCAGATTGCTTCTCAGAAAGAGGAGCTGATGAGGACCCATCGCCTGAAGCTGAATGTGGTAGGCATAGCCTCAAGCCGCAAGGCTTATTTCTCACGCGAAGGCATCGACTTGAAGCATTACCGTGAGATTCTTGAGAATGAAGGAATTCACAGCAATCCAGAGATCTTGTGTGAGGGTGTTATAGGCATGAATATCTTCAACAGTGTATTCGTCGATTGCACCGCTTCCAAGGAAATAGCCGACCTGTATCAGAAACTGCTTGAGCACAACATCAGTGTCGTGGCAGCCAACAAGGTAGCGGCTTCAAGTAAATACGAAATATACAGCAAGCTAAAGGAAACTGCACTCCGGAGAGGTGTCAAGTTCCTTTATGAGACCAACGTCGGAGCCGGCCTTCCGATTATCGGAACAATCAACGACCTTCGCTCTTCCGGCGACCGCATTCTGAAGATCGAGGCTGTCTTGAGTGGCACCCTCAATTTCATCTTCAATGCCATTTCTGCCGAAGTGCCATTCTCAGAGACAGTACGACTTGCCAAAGAGCAGGGTTACAGTGAGCCTGACCCGCGTGTAGATCTCAGCGGAGTAGACGTGATGCGCAAACTCATCATCCTCACGCGCGAGGGGGGCTACCAAGTGGAGCAGGAAGAAGTGGAAAAACAGCTTTTCGTGCCTGATACCCTGTTGGAAGGTCAGATAGAAGACTTCTGGAGTCATCTTCCAGAACTCGATGCCGACTTTGAGGAGCGCCGCAAGATGCTGGAGGCAGAAGGGAAGAGATGGCGGTTTGTAGCAAGAATGGAGATGGGAAAGATGACCATAGGCTTGCAGGAAGTTGATTCAAGCCATCCTTTCTATGATCTTGAGGGCTCCAACAACATCGTTATGCTCACTACAGAGCGCTATAAGAAATACCCGATGCTCATTCAGGGTTATGGAGCGGGG
The DNA here is from genome assembly GCA_964537745.1 of uncultured Sangeribacter sp. GTDB lineage: Bacteria > Bacteroidota > Bacteroidia > Bacteroidales > Muribaculaceae > Lepagella. Next base: position 20,384 of record CAZIAX010000014.1, on the reverse strand, counting down.
GCTGGAGTGACGGCAGCCGGAGTCTTTGCCAATATAATCTCAATAGCCAACAACTGATGAAGCACATTATTATATTAGGAGACGGAATGAGCGACCATCCGGTCGCAAGCCTTGGTGGGAAGACCCCTCTCGAGTATGTCTCCACGCCCGCATTCGACCGTCTTGCAGCTATGGGACGCAGTGGCCAGCTGATAACTATTCCTGAAGGATTTCAGCCCGGAAGCGAGGTGGCGAACTCCGCTATCCTTGGCTATGACCTGAATAAGATATATGAGGGAAGAGGACCCCTCGAAGCTGCCAGCATTGGCTACGACATGGCTCCGGATGATTTGGCAATCCGTTGCAATATCGTCTCGCTCCAAGATGGAAAAATACTGAATCATCATGGCGGCCATCTCACAAGCCAGGAAGGAAAAGAGCTAATGGAGTTTCTTGATAAGGAATTGGGGTCTGGCAAGGTTAAATTTATTCCTGGCATCCAGTATCGTCATCTCCTCGTCATAAAAGGTGGAAGCAAATATATCGAGTGCGCTCCTCCCCACGACCATCCCGGCGAGGATTGGAAAAGCCTTCTTGTTCGTCCGATGGAGGATGCTCCCATTGAGGAGGGAAGAATGACACCACAAGAGACAGCTGATTTGATCAATAGTCTAATTATACGCTCGCAAAATTTACTTGCCGATCATCCTTTCAATAGGAACCGCAAAATTTCCGCCAATTCCATCTGGCCATGGAGTGGGGGATACCGACCGGCCATGCTGACATTGGAGGAGATGTTCCCATCTATCAAATCCGGAGTGGTAATCACGGCTGTCGACCTGATTAGAGGTATCGGATGCTATGCTGGATTGACTCCCGTTGACGTAGAGGGCGCCACAGGACTTGCCAATACCAATTATGAAGGAAAAGCAGCCGCTGCGCTTCAAGCCTTGAAGGATACGGATTTTGTCTTTCTGCACATCGAGGCTTCAGACGAGGCCGGGCATGACGGCGACCTTGATCTTAAGTTGAAGACAATTGAGAATCTTGACCGCAGGATAGTTGCCCCCATACTTGAGGAAGTCGAGAAATGGGACGAGCCTGTCGCGATAGCGTTGTTGCCAGACCACGCAACTCCTGTAGAACTCCGTGTTCACAAAGGAGAAGCAGTGCCATTTACAATCTGGCATAAAGGAATCACACCCGACGGAGTCTCTTCCTATTCGGAGGCTGCCTGCGCAGGAGGCGACTATGGTCTTCTGAAACTCGGTGAGTTCATGCAAGCCTTCATGCAAATAAAATAAGCTTAGTTCGGGATTATTTTCAGGAACGATATCAGGTCGGAAACCTGATGATTATGTCGAAACCCCAGGCTTCAGCCTGGGGTGAAATCAAAAGCTCAGTAGCCTCGGAGAGGCGATTTGTGATAATGAGTTATAATATAGATAATTATTATTAATTATGAAATATTACAGTACCAATCATACAGTGCCGGAAGTGAGCCTCTGCGATGCTGTAGTCAAAGGGCTTGCTGCCGACAAAGGACTCTTTATGCCAGAGAGAATAGAGAAGCTCCCTGAGTCATTTTTCGAGAATATTGATAAGATGTCGCTTCAGGATATTGCCGTGTGCGTAGCAGAAGCATTTTTCGGAGAAGATGTAGAGCACCATGCCTTAGAGGCAATTGTAAGAGACACTCTTTCGTTTGATACCCCCATAGTGGAGGTGGAGAAGGATATATATAGTCTTGAGCTTTTCCATGGTCCGACACTGGCGTTTAAGGATGTCGGAGCCCGGTTTATGGCTCGCCTTCTGCAATATTTCATTGGAAAACGTGCTGATGGAAAGACCGTCAATGTGCTTGTGGCCACAAGTGGCGACACGGGGTCAGCCGTAGCCAACGGTTTTCTTGGTGTGGATGGTATCCATGTCTACGTACTTTATCCCAAGGGGAAGGTCAGCCCGATTCAGGAGTGTCAGTTCACCACACTTGGCAGAAATATCACAGCCATAGAAGTTGACGGCACTTTCGACGATTGCCAGCGTCTCGTGAAGAGTGCATTTCTTGACGAGGAATTGAATGATGAGATGCTGCTGACCTCGGCCAACTCAATCAATGTGGCTCGTTTTCTTCCGCAAGCATTCTATTATTTCAGCGGATATGCCCAACTGAAAGCAAAGGGAAAAGCCGATGAGGTGGTTGCGTGTGTGCCGAGCGGCAATTTCGGCAATATCACAGCCGGCCTGATAGCTCACCGGATGGGACTTCCGATCAAGCGGTTTATTGCCGCCAACAATGCCAATGATATTTTCTACAACTACCTTCATACGGGAGAGTACAATCCAAAGGCAAGTGTCCAGACTCTTGCAAATGCTATGGATGTCGGCGACCCGAGCAATTTCGCGCGTGTGCTCGACCTCTATGCCGGAAAGCATGAAGTAATTGCTTCCTTGATAAGCGGCACCACTTTCAGCGACGCTGAGATTGCCGAGGCGATGAAGAAATGCTATGAAAAAACAGGCTATGTGCTTGATCCCCATGGAGCTTGCGGTTATTTGGCATTGAAGCAGCTTTTGAAGGAGGGTGAGACCGGTCTCTTCCTGGAGACAGCCCACCCGGCAAAATTCCATGACACGGTAGTCGACATCATTGGCGAGGAAATTGCCATTCCGGAGCGCCTGCAGGAGTTTATGAAAGGTGAGAAGCAGTCAGTAGAGATGTCCTCAGATTTTGCTGACTTCAAGAGCTTCCTCCTCGCTCACTCTGGAGAGTAAGTAATAGCTCTCTACCCATAAAAGTCACAAATCTACTGCATGTTTTAAAATATGCAGTAGATTTGTGACTTTTACCGTTTGGAATTACGCGATATTGGTCTGATTGAGTTTTACTTACACAGAAATATAAATAACCGATGTTTTTGGTATACTCGTCTACGATATTTTCCATTTTTGCATTGATTTGTTCTATGCGATTGAGGATTTGTTGCACTTCTTTTTTTATTCTATCATAACTTGTAGGGGTATTAACCATGGTACGCATCTGCTCTTTAAGTCCTTTGATTAATTCCTCGTAAGCATTCAGCGCAACTTTCATTTGAGTGGCGGCATTAGTTTGTGTGGAGGAGCCATCTCCCTCACCCCTACGCGCATGAATGCGAAGCGGAAGAGCCGGTCTTGATGCTGGCTGACGATGCTCTTGAATTGTTCTATGTCTGATTTCTTCTTCGGATTCATGAATTGGTTTATTATATCTGGCCGCCGTCAGTGCAAATGCTCTGCTTTGAGGACCGTTCAATTATGTAGACGTAAAAGCATTCCAAAAGATTTAAAACACTATAAAAAATTTTCGTTTCTGCAAGATGTAAGATAGCAGGCGTTTATTTAAGGAGAGTTCTCAACCTTTGGGAGAGTCAATTGTTTTTATGGTAAATGAATCTTAAATGATAGAAATAACACTCGGATTGTAATCGTTTAAATCTATTTACTATGAAAAAGACTATTCTACTCCTTTTCGCTTTCGTAGCGGCTCTTACCGGAATGGCTCAGGTGCAGATTCCTTATCAAGAGCTTCCTTACAATGTGCATTATCATTGGGGTCTCGTCGACGTAAATATAGGCCATGGCAAAGTTACCCTATCATCTCAGGGCAATCAGTTTAACGCTACTCTTGATGGGAATACCATCCCATGGGAGGGTCGTATTTTCTGTGTGAGTGATACGCTTAACGCTACTATGACACCGGGTTCTCCCTATAGCCGCGAGACAGTGGATTATGAAAACGGATGGTATCTGAAGCCAAAAGTGATGGAATACCGCAGCGACGGTTTTGTGGCTTCCAATCCTGCAAATTATAAGAATATTGCCGGACAGGGAGAACTTAATGCCGACGCCAACACCATGGAGGCAGTGACAGTCACAGCTGATATGCTTGGAATGTTTTATTACTTCCATGAGATTGACTTTGCAAGCATGACTCCAGGCCAACAGATTACGATTCCTATCAGCGGCGGCTATGCTCAGTCTGTGACTGTGACATACAATGGTGAGTCCTCTTACGGTGGTTATTCCACATACTCCGTCGCGTTCGAATACACATATGGAGGAGCCTCGAGTGGCTATCCGGTGTATGCGCAGGTAGACCGAAGCAGCCGTATTCCCGTCCTATTGAGTGCCGAGCTTGCCATAGGACATGTTGAGATGATTTACGGATAAAAACGAAATTATTATAGAAAAAAGAAATGCCTCCCTTCATCAGGAGGCATTTTTGTAGTTATAAGGATAGGATCGCTTACTTGATGACTTTCTCTACCTTGTCGCCGTTGCGCATTATATATACGCCCTTTGAAGGAGCAGAGATGCGGCGGCCGTTGAGATCGAAGTATTCTTTGCTGCTTTCAGCTGCGTTTACATTGTTGACTCCGGAGCCGGCAGGAAGTTTAACAGTGAAATTGCTTTCGGTAAACATCTCGCCGGAGAACCAGTCATAGCCAAGATATTCCTTATAGACTGGTACTGAAAGATATATCTGTGAGGAAGTGAAGGTGATGGTTTCATTTGCAAACTTACCGAAAGCCTCCGGCATTTCCTCAATTATCATATCGTAGGGGAAGCCTTCATCGAAGTATACGGATGGCTCACATCCAAGTTTGATTTCTCCACTCATATCTCCCTTCACAATGAATCCTGTAGGCATATTGTAGATATAGCAGAGCTCAGGTGAGGTGCAGTCAATATAAGTATAGACGGGAAATTCATTGAGGTATTCGAAGATTGCAGCATATGGATGAGAGGGGCCATACATATTTACGAGTCTATAAAGGCCTGGAGTTGCATTCGATTCCTGAATCTCCACTTCATATTCTGCTGGACCGTCATGTGTGATGCCTGCGTTGTCAAGATTCATTGTAAATACCTCTCTCAGGAAGTCTTCCGAAACGGTAGCGTTTCCGAGCGATGTCCAGTTCCATGACTCATTTGGCATGTTGTAGACTGTGCAAGTGGCAGAGGAGAGCACGTTGTCATTCTCATCGTAAGCTACTGCTCCGAGAGTATAGACGCCTGGTCCTTCCATCGGAGTAGCCATGATGTCGCCTGCCATCCAGTACATGATCATAAGGCCATCTTCCTTATTTATGATTCTGTCGATTACAGTGTCATAGTCGTATGTGTCGAAATTTATGGTATTGCCGTCGCCCTTTACAATTGCGTACTGTATGCTCCATACTTCATCCGACTTGTCCTCAACTTTCAAGAGCCCCATACCCATATCGCCACCGATTACGCATGACTCGGGGATTTTGAATGCTTCCTTTAAGTTGAGTTTGATTTTGACTTCTCCCATGTAGATAAGTCCATCGAATTCACCTTGAGATTCGTCGTAAAACATGAGGTTGAGAGTCATGCTCATAGGATTGCTCTTATACTGATTGAGCAAGCGGTAATATTCCGTATCATAGCCGACGGCCCAGTCGCAGATCGCAAAAGGTCCCGGATAGTATTCGTCGTTTGCTGCCCCCAGAGAGAAAGGCGGAAGCTGTTGGCTATATACGGTGACTTCGTCGCCATAGACATCCACATAAAGCGGATAAGGCGCGATGTCGGCAACCGTGTTGCTGGGGAGGAGATCGTCGAAGCGGTATTGCTTATGGGTGGCATCGTTTTCATCCGTGCGAATGTAAGTTGGGATATTGTCGGCAGTTCCGGTCCAGAAGAACTCTTCTTCAGGGAAAGTGACTGTGGATGTCCCGACCTCTTCCCATTCGCCCCACTGGGTTTCGGGAGTAGGGGTGATCTTTTTCTGAGCTTCCAGCTTGGGAAGTTTGGCAGGATTGATTGTCTCTGCTGTCTGAATCTTAGAAGATAAGAGTGCCTTGGGTGTAGGAAGGGCGCCCAGCATGGAGCCGGCAACTACTACGAAGGCTGCAGAAAGTAAAAGTTTTTTCATAAAAGGTTGTTTTTACGTTAAGATTTTAAAATTACCTATAACATTTGCAAATTTACAAAAATAATCCCGACTCGCAAAATTTTCTACAGGATATTTCCTCCATCATTTACTGCGTAGCCATGGAATGGATGCGTCCTCGCCTCCGCCGAGCCGACATCACCTAACTTTTGCCAAGTTTAGAAACGAAACCGCGCCAAATACTGATGCCTCATTTAAGGGCAGAGATATCGATCGTATATATTTCTGTGATTTTTTTTGAGGTGCTATATACTTTGTCTGATGGCGTAAGTCTTCCCGGTTTGACGAGCTCCGGTAAGCATAAGTGCGGAGCGGTGATTATTGTAAAAATCTTGCAGATATGTTGTGAGATGTCTTGTTAAGCGCATAAATATTTGATATATATTAAATTGAATGTAAATATAAACAAATAATGCCGTTTTTCCAAGTAAAAAAGTGTTAAAAATGCCGTTTTTCCAAGATTTTAAAAGCCATTTCTGCCGTTTTTCCAAGTTTCTCGCTAAATTAGGTATCTCTCGTTAAAAATCTGCTGCGTAGCCATGGAATGGAGGCGCCCTCGCCTCCGCCGAGCCGCCATCACCTAACTTCTTTTTAGCCAAGTTTGGAAACGAATGAAAAATGTCTCCCAACAGCGGGAGGCGTTTTAAGATTTGCTCAATATGCCACTTCACCATAAAGGAATTGTCTGCATATTTGCAATGTCAAGCTTTACCTGCATTCTGAGGTCTGCGAAGATTCGACGTAACGTTGAAAGTCGTACATTGCTCCCTCTTTCAAAACTGCTTTTTCTCGTTCTTTGAACACCGATAGGTTCTCCAAGTTGCTCTTGAGTAAGATTCTGTAATTCTCTTGCATAAGATAATTTTTCACTTACTCTTCATATTCTTCTCTAACGAGAGTGCCTCTAACGCCCAGGGTTCCATCAAGCATTTCTTCCTGAGTGTATATCTTCATTTCGCTCATAATTTTTACTTTAGAATTCGTAATGATTTCTAATGGTGGCGCTATGTTTGCCGAGCTTGTTTGGATCGACTCCACAAAGGTCAATAAGAAATAGCTTAAAGTTGAGAGTTTGATAATAAGGTTTCAAATATGCGCCACAACCATCAACGGTATGATGAACGGAAATCACTGGAATGAGGGAGTATCTTACTTTCTGAATAGTAACAGTAATCAAGAAATATGTCTTTTAAGAGCATCCCCTTAACAGATATATTATTGACATGAGTATACTTATTCCAGTGGAAATTAGGATGAAGACTCCAAATCCACGTCCCAAAGTGTGAACCACACTATCCCTGTCTTTCTCATGTTTTTCTGTCTGACGGGAACAGATCCCTAAAACCAAACATATCCCTATGCATGCTAAAGCAGTCAGTATTACTATTCCAAACTCCTTCATAAGTTGCTTAATTTTAAGTTGTTGATATTATCAAGTATATATGATTAATAATTCAATATTGTTACAGCTCAGAATCTATAGGGTTGCCAACTAGCAAGTTCTTTTCGAGCTATTGCGATACAAGTGTGCTAGCCTTTCAAAAGCTTTGTATATTTCTTCCCAGATTCCTACTTGTATGGCTAATCCGTATCATTAAAGTTGAGTTTTCAAAGCATTCATTTTTTAGAAAAGAATTTTTTTTGAAATTGAGTAATATGATAGTCATCCATACATATATGGCAAAAAGTATTATGATCACCCCATGTATCATACCAATTTCTTTGCACCCCATAATTAATACCAGGGCAATGAAGAGTAGAGTGGTGCTTATAATAGATCTCCCCACCAATAGAGATCTTTTCTCCATAGAAATTGGATCCATCTCCTTTGATTACATTATTACGATTATTCATTTCCACTAGAATCTCTTCAATTATTTCTTTTTTAATGTCTTCTTTGTTTGTGCACGAGGCAAACAAGAATAAACCGATTAATAATGCTGGATAACGCATAAATTATATAAAGTTAGTGATGTTAATTATTATATGATGGGAATAGTTATGTTTACACTTACAAATAAATGTAAACATAACTTCCCTTTATTGTAACACTTTATACCGATGGAGCTCTATCTCATCTTTTTTCTAATGGACTCAATTTTCAATCCTTAGTTCATCAGGTATTATTTCTATAGGGGATGATGTGCCATTTTTATCTTCAATCATTTGAGGCTTCCCGTCGCTCCCATATTTTTTACAATCTATATGCAAAGCCTTGTTTACGTTAATGAGCTCCATTGTGAGAGCTTGAAGACAAAGTCCTGCAGCTTCAAATTCTTTGTTACCCCCGATATACCCCTCCATGACTACTTGATAAAGCTGATTATATTTTTGATTCAGTTCTATTACAGCTTCTCTAGAATCTTTAATCATGTCTTCCTCCTCATTGGATGAGCTATCACATCCAATGAACAAAAATGTCATAATAATAAATAGAATCTTGTTCTTCATTAATTAGCTTTCATCGCCTCGGTCATCCCCTCGTTGGCATTTTCAAGTTAGAATGAAAAAAGCGTAGGAGTCTGTATCTGTTGCCGTCCTACAGTCTGAGGCTTCTCGCATTGCCTTATCTAAGTCGGACGGCAACGCAGAAGCCCACGCTAAAATATGTATACTATGCCAAAACAGCCTCTCTATAGAGAAACTGTGCTAAAAGCAGGGTATGACATACCACGGGCATCTACCGTTGCTCTCTCCTTGACTTAGATAGAAAGTTTGCGAGACATTTCAGACTGTCAAGAATCAGCGCGGATAAACGCTTTTCAAATATGTAGTAAAAGACGCGCATTTTGCGCATCTCTACAGATTCCCACCAGCATCAGCCCCGGACCGGGGCTTCTGAGAGCCGGTCTGCATTCGCAAAGTTAAAAACTTTTCGCGAATCTACAAAAAAAATTATTGTAAGATGCGAAATATAAAATAATATTCTAAGAAAAATTTGGATTTTTATCATCTTTGAAGAAATTTTTAATGGATATTATTTGCATGTAAATTATAAATATATTATCTTTGCGATATAAAAATAGTCGCATTTGCGACTAAATTTTTATCGACGTTAAAATATCTAAAAAATGATTGTTCAAAGAGAAGAATATATCAAGAAGTTGATGGCTAAACGCTGGAATGGAAAGGTTAAAATCATTACTGGCATACGTCGTTGTGGCAAATCGTTTCTCTTGTCAACGCTATTCAAATCTAAGTTGCTTGAAGAGGGAACATCGGAAGATGCTTTTATTGAGATTGCTCTTGATCGGAAATCTGATATAAAATTCAGAAATCCGAATATTCTTTATGAGTATGTTATAGAGAAGACGAAAGATACTTCTCGTAAATATTATGTAATGATTGATGAAATCCAACTTTCATATAAAGTTAAGGATGATTCAATCGACGAGTCAATGATTCCTGAAGAGGATAGAGATCTTCTCTATACGACATTCTATGATATTCTCAATGATCTAATATCGCGCCCTAATCTGGATGTATATGTGACGGGATCTGATTCAAAGATGCTCTCAAAGGATATTGTTACTAATTTTCGTGACAGGGGATCTGAAATCAAAGTCTATCCTTTATCTCTTAAAGAATATGTGTCCGTCTCAGATAGGGATAATTCAGATACTCTCGAAGAATACCTTATGTATGGAGGAATGCCTCTTGCAGTTTTAGAAAAAGATGAAAAAGAAAAAAGGAAGTATCTTAATGGACTCTTTTCAAATGTCTATATAAAAGACATAGTGGAACGCTATAAGCTTCATAATGATGAAATACTTAATGCATTGGTAGATTCTCTTTGCTCATCTGTTGGTTCGCTTACCAACCCAACAAAATTAGCAAATACAGCCGGCTCCCTTATGAAGCGTCCAACTTCTCCAATCACTATTAATAAATACCTTGATTACTTGGAGGATTCGTTTCTATTCCAAAGTGCAAAAAGATGGAATGTGAAAGGGAAAAAATACTTTGATACGATTCAGAAATATTACGCCACTGATATAGGATTGAGAAACTCAAGATTGAATTTCCGCCAGCAAGAACGTTCCCATCTGCTTGAAAATGTCATTTTTAATGAGTTGATTCTTCGTGGATATTCAGTGGATGTAGGAGTAGTAGAACTTACACGTACCATTGATGGAAAACGCGTTCAATCACAATTTGAAATTGACTTCGTTGTAAATATGGGTAACTCAAAAGTATATATTCAATCTGCCTTACATGTAGATACCCCTGAAAAAAAAGAGCAAGAGACTATGTCGCTCCGTCATTCTGGAGATTTCTTCCGTAAGATTGTAGTTCTTGACGGAAATAGAAAATCGTGGACTGACGAGGACGGGGTTATATATATTGGGGTATTACCATTCCTTTTGTCAGATTTCTTGGAAACATTAACATAAGACATAAGAGGCAGGTGAGGAAGTGAAAAATAATATTTTTATAATTGATATGAGTTCTACATACATTTTACGTCCTATAGCAATAGCGACTTGTGCTGTCGCTGCTGCCATTGCAAGCGATGCGCTTGCTTGCACGAATTTTATAGTGGGAAAGAATGCGAGTGTCGATGGCTCGGTGATGGTCACATACTCCGATGATTCACATACCCGCTACGGCGAACTCCACCATAGCCAGGCCCGCACTTATCCTGAGGACTCCAAACGCCGTATCGTCGATTGGGGAACGAATGAACCCAAAGGATGGATTCCGCAGGCAAGCAGTACCTACAACGTGGTGGGAAACATGAATGAGAAGCAAGTAGTAATCGGTGAGACCACATGGACCGGTCATGCGGAATTAGAAGATACCGTCGGCAATAATCTTATCGACTACGGATCGCTCATCTATATTGCCTTGGAACGAGCCTCCACAGCCCGCGAGGCAATAAAAATCATGACCAACCTTGCCGAGACTTACGGCTATGCGAGCACTGGCGAGACTTTCTCCATTGCCGATAAAAACGAGGCATGGATGATGGAGATGATAGGCAAGGGGGCTGAGAAAGGTGCCGTGTGGATTGCCGTCCGAATACCCGACAATGCCATTACCGCCCATGCCAATGAACCCCGCATCCGAAAGGTCAATCTCAAGGATAAAGAAAATGTGATGTATGCCAAAGATCTCATTCCTTTTGCGCGTCGCCGTGGTTATTTCAATGGCAAAGATGAAGACTTTTCTTTTGCCGATGCCTTCGATAGTCATGCCTACGCAAAGCGCCGCAGCTGCGATGCAAGAGTCTGGAGTTTCCTAAGGCGTTTTGCCTCCCCGGAGGAAGATAAGGCCTGGTTTGAATGGGTGACTGGCGAGAGCGAGCAGCCGATGCCCATGTGGATAGTGCCCAATCATAAAGTGTCGTTGCAGGAACTCCAGCAGCGGATGCGCGATCATTACGAGGATACCCCTTTTGCAATGACCGAAGACCCCGGAGCCGGACCCTTCAATGCCCCTGTACGTTTCCGTCCGATGAAATATGAGGTGGATGGAAAAAAGTATACACACGAGCGCCCTACTGCCACCATGCAGACAGCCTGGAGTTTCATAACTCAAAGTCGTAGCGATCTTCCCGACCCCATAGGAGGAGTGATATGGTTTGGCACTGACGATGCCAACACTACGGTCTACATGCCATTCTACTGCTCCATGACTGAGGCTCCTCTGCAAGTAAGGGAAGGAGAGGGCTCTATGACTGAGTTTTCTATGGATTCAAATTTCTGGATAAACAACTGGGTGGCTAATCAGGCCTACACCGGATATAGCAAGATGATACCCGATATCCGCAAAGTGCAAAGTGAGCTCGAAAACAAATACATCGCCTCTCGTCCTGATGTAGAGGCGAAGATGATGGAGATGTATCTCAATGGAGATATCGACGGTGTAAGCAAAGCCGCAACCTTAGAAGGAGCTGAGATAGCCAAAGAAGCCACCGATACATATCGCAATCTCGCTCAGCATCTTATTGTGAAGTTTATGGACGGAAATATTAAAAAACAAGATGAAGACGGCAAATTCACGACTACTCCTCATGGCAAAATTGTTTCCCCTCATCAGTCTTCCTACAACGAGCAATATCTCCGCAACATAGTGGAGCGCACCGGCGACCGCTTCGCCGTCAAGCAAAAACAGTAATTATCGAGCATATGAAAAACGCCTCCCGGAAATGGGAGGCGTTTTTGGGGTTTATGTCGTTACGCTGGTCATTTCTTGCCGAAAAGGCCACCCAGGCCACCCAGCATATCGCCGGCCTTATCTTTGAGGCCGTCGAGCACATTGCCCTTTACGCTGTCGAGGTTTACGTTTTTGAGAAGACCGTCAGCGTGGAGCTTCGAGACGATTTCAGTTATGTTGAGGTTCTTAAGGTCGAAACCTTTGAGTGCATTTGTTACCTTAGCGATGTCGAAATTGTCGCCGAAATTTTCCTTGAGGTGAGCGATGATTTGTTGGATGTCCATAGTATTGTTTTTTTAGAATGAATATTTTAACTTCTTTAACGCTACAGAAGGAAAATAGTTCATTCTAATGGCTTATTTCAACTTTGGTTTCAGCTCATCGGGTGTTTCGTCGGTATACATTTCTACCGGAGCTGTCTCCTTCGTGAAGAAATCTGCTATGGTCTCGGGCGCAAGTTTCATAGTAGGATTGAAATCCTCGCTTGCCATATAGCTCAGTATGGCGTTGCGCATTCTCTTCGCTACGATTCGCTTGTCCAGGTTGCTGTCGATATCCATCGTTGTCATGAAGAGCTTGCCGTTGAGCACATTCGCTTCCACCACCATACCTAACTTGCGGCTCAGATGCCAGGTGTCAATTGGTTGTATCGGCGACTGATATTCTTCCGGAAGTTCAAGAAGATTCATCACCTGAGCTTTGTTGAGTAGTTCCCACCAGTTGAGGTTGCCCCAATCGTCGGTCGGAAAACCATGAGCAAACAAAGGGTGCTCGGTTTCGATATAGGCTCCCGTTGTGTGCGGAGCACGCATCTTAAACCAGCTGGTGTTCCAGAACACTGGCAAATAATGTTGCACTACATCCTTGCCAAGCGTGATCCTTCCAGCAGCTGTCAGAAGTACATTTCCTCCCTTTTCGAGCATCTCCAAAGCTGTTGCATCAAGTGTATCTGTCACGAATACATTCTTCGGAACGTCGAGCACTGCTTCTTCTGGATATACCCAATACTCCCAACTGTTACGACCCTTGTCGCCTACGGTTACAGTAAGTGTATACTTCATAGGCTCCATGACTTGTTTTATTGGGAGAGCGATTTTTCCAGCTTTGTTATTTTTTCCACGGAGAATTTGGGTATTACCAAAAATACCAACTGCCACGGGATTCTCATTGGCATCTGTCACAGTATAGGATACTTTTATATCCCCTAAGTCATCTGGAGTGGCATTGTATATCTCTACAGGAATGCGTACGGAGTCAGAATCCGCAAATACAAACTTAGGAAACTTTGCGAGGGGAACCACAGGACTGCAGAACTCACGCCACTGCTCGCCATCGACGTATCCCTTCTCTTTCCAGAATACATTCAATACCCCCTCAAGCGCTGTGCCCTGGCCGCTATAGTCGTTGAGCGCGAGAAGCTGGAAACCAGTGTAATCGGGAGTGCGGAGGTTGCGCTCTATCTCATACTTATAGCAAAGTGTCTGAAGCTTGCCGCTTGAATTGAGAAACTTCCGGTCCATTCCCTTCATCCCGTTTTTCTCGAGAAGGTTGCGGAATATCTCGAAGTTCTTTGCCTTGTAAGGCCCGGTGTATTGAGAAGTTTCTTCCAAATCAGGGAATGCGCACCATTGTCCCTGCTCATGAGCGAGGATAGGGGAGTTGTTTTCAGGTTGGTCATCTGTCGGTTTGAAGTTGCGTGGGTTTGCAATGTCTTTGGAATAATCATCGTCGCTTGAAGGCATATGGTTTTTCCATTCTAAGCCGCGACCGCCGCCTTTCACATGGTATTCGCTTCCGCCATCCCATGCCCAACCGCCGCCTACTGAGGCGCCGCAGTATATTTTTGTCGGGTCATAATCTTTCATAGTTGCCACCCACATGTCGGTGTACGGTACCCAGTTGCCGGCTGGCTCATTACCGGCAGCCATCATTACGAATGAAGGATGGTTGCCGTAAGCATCGATGATAGCTTTTCCCTCATCTATCAGATATTGGTCGATAGCCATCCCCTTGCGAAGTGCCACTCCATGATTAGGCCATGACGGACCTTCAGGCTGAAGATAGATGCCTGCTTTGTCTGCCGCCGCGAAAGCCGCCTCTGGAGGGCAATAGCTGTGGAAACGCATCATATTGATGCCATATTCCTTGCATTTGGCAAATACCTCGGACCAAGACTCCTCATCAGTAGGAGCGTAACCTGTCAAAGGAAAACAGCAGTTCTCTACCGTACCGCGTACATACATTGGTCGCCCATTGATTATGATGTTTCGTCCTGCGACTGATATGTCGCGCATGCCAAACTGAGTCTCAGCTGTGTCGTCGCCCAGGTTGACCGTCACATTGTAGAGAGGAGTGCTGAATTCATCCCATTCCTTCATCCTCTCGCCGAAATCTACAGTGAAGGTAATGGTGTCGCCGTGGAGTTGCCATTTCGGAAGATTGAATACGTCGGCTCCATCGTCAGAAACAACTTTAGCGGATACCTTCTTTATTTTCTTGGCATTCCCTCCTTTGATCACCTTTATATCGGCTTTCCGCCCAGCCACATCCGGATATATACGTACATTCTTGATATATGCGTCTTTTGGAGTTGCCTTAAGATACATATCGCCTGCAATGCCGTTCCAGTTGCCTTGTGTCTGGTCGGTCACACTGTGGGAGTCCTGGCCTACACAGACATTCTCTATGCCATTGTAGATTTTAATCTCAATCTTATTGTCGGCGCCTGGCGTGACGAAATCGGTGATGTCATATTCGTGTGGGGTTGAGAGCGACATCTGATGACCCACTTCCTTGCCGTTGACAGTCAGTGTTGTCTCGATATGAGGGCGTTCGAGATGCAGAATCACTCGCTTCTTCTTCCAGTCTGCAGGAATTTTGACAGTCTTCGCATAGTAGGCATTCCCTACGTATTCCTTGTCGGGAGTAAGGAAGAATGGAAACTTGATGTTTCCTTTTTCCCGATATGGAGCATAGCGTTCGCTGAAATAGTAAGACTTGTCATAAAGCGAGCCTGTCCACCGAGTCTCGGCATCTACATCGTTGCCTTTGCCGTTTGTGAGCATGGAGCCGGGAAGATTGATCTCATCGTTGTAGACCGGTGTGTCGCCATATCCGAACTCCCAAGTGCCGGATAGGTCAATCTTATTATTGGATGCTCCAAATGCCAAAGACGCATAGAGGAGTGCAATAGATGGAATAATCTTTCTCATTATCTAAAATATTGATTTTGATCGTAATATGAAATGACTGAACGTAGGGACGCAAGGCCCGTGCGTCCGTGTTAGCATTTTATTTACTGATTACCGAAACCCCTATAACTTCCTCCCCCGGCGTTGTGTCCGCTTCTTCAGGAAAATAAACTGGCATATCGGCTTGAAGAGGAAGAATACGGAGCTCAAGTTTCTGTGCATTTTCTGGTAGTCGCCAGAGTCCTAAGAGCATAGGGCGACCATTATAGAAATTGTCGGCAATGAGTTTGCCGTCGCAATAAAGGCGTGCTACGTCGCCCCGATAATCAATCTTGAGCAATAGATTCTCGCGGTTGCTGGAGTCGGGGAGATTGCTGATGGTGTACACAGCGGCATTTTCAAAATCCTCATCTGAGGGTTCTTCGGCCGCTTTGTTTACTCCTATGGTTATATTCCTTGCGGGGCCTGCCTCAGCGGTCTTACCAATCTTTGGCATTTGAGCAGGGAGGGGAGTGGTCTCGGTTGGAGGAAGGAAAAGACGCGATGCTTGCTCAGTAGTGAGCAAATAGATGTTGTCTGCAATAGGTTTGTTTGGCCCGAGGGCTTTCACGTTTTTCATTACCTTCTTCCCGACTGCAATTTCCGTTGGGATGCCCGGTATCTGCTCAAGATATATTTTCCCATCACGGTTTGCAATCAGTTGAGCCGTAGCGTATCTGATTCCATCTATGTTGACTGGGAATATGCATATCGTCCCGCCGGGTATCGTAATTGGCTTGGATGGAAACTTTTCTCCACACAGGTCAAATTGTATCCCTTTCTTTGCTGTGAGGTTTTGCAGACGTTCGTAATTGTTTATGAATACAAACCCGCTATCTCCGTCGGTGCGGTATGAATAGCGTAGACTGGAGTCATCCCCCTTGGCGAGATCTTGCGGTGCGGGAAAAGAGGCTTCCATAGGAGCAAGTGTCTTCCCATAGTCCTGCATGAAGAGGTGGAGTTTGCGCAGGGTATAATAGTGGGGATATGTCTGTCCGAACTCTCCGAGAGGAGCCTGAAAGTCATAGTTTTTGACGGGAAGGTCGTTGTAGTTTGTGGCTTTTGTGCGCTGTGTCTCGTTGAGGGTGATGTCACTGTCCGGGTTTGTGCCACCGTGATACATGTAGTAACCAAGCAGATTGCTGCCGCTGCCGAGTTTTACGACTGCAAGCGAATATGCGTCTTCCGGATATATCCAAGGTCGGCGATGGTAGGCTCCCATCATTCCCCCTCCAAGCTCGCAGGTGAAGTACGGATAAAGTTCATCCCCCTCTGTCAGTTTTTCTTTCTGGTCTTTGATTTGCTCTGAAGCGATGGCAGTACTGCTTCTGAAAGGTTTGAAATTGAAAGCCTTGTAGTAATTTCCTGCTGTAGGTTCGATGGAACGTTCCCAAAAACCGTCGGCATAGTCGCCGTAAAGTGGAATCATCTCGCCGTAGGGTACCGGGGTTTTCAGTTCCGGCCATCCGGTACGTGTATAGAAGGGGAGGTCAAAGCCAATTTCTTCAGCTATACCCTTTAGTTTCATAAGATATGAGCCATGTCCGCGGTATTCGTTGTCGAATTGGCATGCCATTACCGGACCCCCATCTTTCCATTGCAGCCCTTGCACTTGAGTGAATATCTGGCGGTAGAGTTTTGCTACAGCATCAAGAAAAGCGGGGTCTTCCGACCTTGACTTTATTCCATTGTCGAAAACCCAATCAGGAATGCCTCCGTTTCTGGCCTCCCCGTGGCAGAATGGTCCCACGCGGAGCACTATCGGCATACCTTCTTCCTGGCATATCTTGATAAACTTCCTAAGGTTTCGCTGCCCGCTCCAATTAAACTGACCTTCGTTTTGCTCGATATGATTCCAGAATACGTATGTCGCGATAAGTGTCACACCGCCATCTTTCATCTTTCTGATGGCGTCGCGCCATTCATTTTCCGGAAGTCGGCTATAATGTATCTCGCCCATGACGGGAGTCACGCGGTCCCCGTCGATGATAAGGCTCTGCGCATCCCATTTCACTTCGGGAATCCTGTCTTTGGAGAATTCGATGGCATTTGCTGGAAAAGCTCCGAAAAGCAATCCTGCCCCCACCAATATGGAAAATAATTTCGATTTCATGATAATATAGGTTTGTCGATGCAAAGATACTACCAATTTCCCAAATATCAAATCGAAATCCCCACAAAATTGATGGACATTATTATTGAATTGCTGCGCGTATGTCGTGCAGACGCGACTCTATTTTCTTCAGCAGCTGTAGCTGTGCCTTAGTCCTGATGAGGTTGTGCTCAGGATACTCAATTTTGTAGTAAATGTCGCCATTAATATAGTCGGTCAAGAACCTTACGGCTTGCATGTATGGGAAAAGCGCCACAGAATCGGGTAGCCATTTCAATTCCTCTTCAGTCAGGAACTTCATAGCTTCTGACATGTATCCTTCAGTGAAAGCTTGGAAAATATCCATATCGAAGTCAATCTTTGACATGTCAGGTTCGTCTTCTGCAGCGGTGCAGGCTCCAGTGCGCAGGAAGTCACCGAAATCACTGAAGACAAACGATGGCATTACTGTGTCAAGGTCGATTACACAAAGCACTTCTCCATTGCGGTCAAACAGCATGTTGTTGACCTTTGTGTCGCAGTGGCAGATTCGTTTCGGAAGTCTCCCTTCCCGGTGCATTGCCTCTGGCTGACACATCCACTCTCGCCGCTTGTCGATGTCTTCAAGAAGCGAAGAAACTTCTTTTGCTCTTCCCATAGGGTCTGCTGCCACAGCCTCACCAAGTTGTCTCAACCGAAATTCCATATTGTGGAAATCCGGAATACTCTCTGCCAACTCCGAGTCGATATCCGCAAGCATTGTTTGGAATTTGCCGAACGCCTTTCCGGCATGGCGTGCAGTGACTGGGGTGACATCCTGCAGAGTCACAGCATCCGATATGAAAAGACTTACCCTCCAGTTACTTTCTCCGTCGAAAAAGAAGGTGTCACTATTGTCTTTCACCGGTACAAACCGCAATATCTTTCGATCGATATCGGTCTCTCCGGAAGATAAAAGTTTCTTGCGAATGTGAGAAGTGACAGCATCGATATTTCGCTGCATCCCAGCCACATCCTTGAACACATTGTGGTTGATGCGTTGCAGCACATAGTCTGGGGTGTCGCCAGTGGTTTTTACGAGGTAAGTGTCGTTGATAAGTCCGTCACCCAATGGGGTGACGGACTCTATATTTCCTTTGATAGAGAATCGGCTTACTACGTCTTTAAGGTCTTTCATTGGGGATTATTGAGGAATAATCTTTTATTTTTTATAGGCGTGGCGGTAGCCTTGCTGCTTGTTCCAAGCTCCGCGCGTGAAATCGGGGAAAGCTACCGGTGCAGAGCCATTCTCTATCGATATGGCACTCAGGGGTGCCATCGCGCTCCACTCAGCAAGGTCGTAGACATCCATGTCGAGAGGAAGTCCATTGCGCAGACAGTAGACGAGGCGATAGTCCATGATAAAGTCCATGCCGCCATGCCCTCCCACTTCCTTTGCAAGGTTGCCAACCTCGGTAATGATGGGATGTGTATATTTCTCGGTTAGGGCTGCCTGCTGCTCATCTGATATCCAAGTGTGGGCATTCAGATTCTCATGGTCGGGAACAATAGTGGAATCCATTTGTTCAGGCTCAAAAGCGTAACCTGCACGAGGATATTTGTTGGCAAAACCTTTTGTGCCGGTCAACTGATACATTCTTGAATATGGGCGCGGATTCATGACATCGTGCTGTATGTGGATTGTCTTGCCATTCTCGGTGCGCATCATGGTCATCGTATGGTCTCCGTTGGCGAAAGATTCAGGTTCTTTTCCTGTTGTCTCCTTGATATAAGCAGGTCCGTTCACAGCCTTGGTGTCCATAGCCACGAGTGTATTGATTTTGTCGCCGCGATGGATGTCGAGCAACTGACATGCCGGACCAAAACCGTGGGTGGGATAGACATCGCCCCTATGCGTTTGATTGAAATCCATACGCCAGTTGTTCCAATACTCTGGCCAGAATTCCTTCAGATTATGTATGTAACTTCCCTCAGTATGCAACACCTCGCCAAAAAGACCTTGCTGAGCCATATTGAGGGTATTGAGTTCGAAGAAGTCGTAGACACAGTTCTCAAGCATCATGCAATGTTTGCGGGTGCGCTCGGAAGTATTGACCAAATCCCATATCTCTTCGAGAGAAGTCGCCGCTGGAACTTCTATCGCTACATGCTTGCCGTTTTCCATTGCATAAAGTCCCATCGGCGCATGGTTGTTCCAATCGGTGGCGATGTAGACCAGGTCTATGTCATCGCGTTCGGCAAGTTTTTCCCAAGCATCTTCACTTCCATAATAGGCAGCCGCGCGAGGCATACCTGCCTGGTCCAGATATTTTTGAGTCTCCTCCACTTTAGCGGAGTCGATGTCGCACAAGGCCACTATCTTAGTTCCGGGGATATGTGTGAATCTCTCTACGGCATCCGGGCCTCGCATACCAAGTCCGATAAACCCCACGCGCACCGTATCAAGCGGTGCCGCTGCAAAACCGACCATATCAGTCTGTCCCGCTGGACGCTCAGGAATGTCGGTCTCAATAAGGAGGGAATCACTCTTCTTAGATGCGCACGAAGCCATCATCCCGATGGCAGCTATTGATATAAGTATCTTGTTTAGTTTCATAAGGCAGATCTGTTTTGAAGTTTCCAATCTCTTAGCGACCACAAAAATAAGAATAATCCACGGAATACACAAATAAAAATTCCCCAATCTTCGCCTCCGCCGAGTTGACATACGGTAACTTCCGCGTTAGAGAGCTACGTACGCTATCTTCTCATACAGTGATTAATGTGAAAAAACTACGGAAATCAGTAATTGATTTGCATGTATTATATCTCTAATTTTGTAATTCCAATCTCAGGATAGCAAATTTATGCGTCATGGATAACTATGAGAGTGAATTTTGCCATTTGCAAGAATGGCTCTTAGTAATAAATCAAACAAACATTTTTTATGAGAAAAACTTTACTAATCAGTGCGATTGCACTT
>CAZIAX010000013.1:0-24516 GCA_964537745.1 uncultured Sangeribacter sp. | reverse complement strand
TCAACATGAGCTATGAGCTGGTGAAAATCGGCACTGACGGAAGGCAGACAAAGGTAATGAGCCTCAATGTCAAGAACGGCGACTCATACGTGACGGGCATCACCTACAGTCCGCGCTCGAGTGTCTATTACTGGAACATCAATTACACCGACGGCACAGCCGCCATGGCTACCATCGACCCCGTCAATAAGAAGCTCAACGTCTATGAAGAGCTTTCCCACTGCGAGGAATATTACAATCTATTCTCTACAGATGAGTATATAGGCAATCCAGAAGAACCCCTTCGACCAGAGGCCGGCACACCAGATTTCGGGAAAGGTGAACTCGTAGGATACGTTCCCTTCACTCTCCTAAACCAGACAAAAGGGGGAACACCTATCACTGGTGAAGTGGAATATACCACCTACCTCAATGGGGAGGTCTACTCCACCGGGAAGACTGAAATCGGCAAGGATACTGACAATAGCGGCAAACCAATCCCTACGGTAGTCAAAGCAAACTTCGCTGTGCCTGAATCAGGGAAATACTCATTCAGCATGAATGTCAAGGTCAACGGACTGGAAAGCTCAAAAGGCTCAACTTATGCTTGGATAGGCAACGACACTCCCGTCAATCCTACCGGCGTAAGACTTGCAAAATCCAAGACGGGGACACCGGGTAGTTACACTGTCAGCTGGAATCCAGTCACGAACGGCATCCACGAAGGATATATAGATATCGAAAAGCTGGAATACAAAGTCAGAATCAACGAAGAGGAATACACGTGCACTTCCAACAGCCTGGAAGTAACTCTTCCTGCCGACAATAACCTGGAGGCCTACACTGCAGTGGTCAAGGCTGTCTGCAATGGGCTTGAGAGCGAATGGGTATCGTCAAACACGGTGACTGAAGGCACAAGCTTTAAGCTCCCAATGTATATCACCCCTACCCCAGAGCAATATGAAGTGAGCAGCGTCATTGACAACAACAACGACGGCAGGACATGGATGCTTGAGAAATCTTCCGACTCAGAGAATCCCTATTTCATCCAGACAAACTTTACAACCAATAGCAAAGTGCCGATGGACGACTGGTATTTCCTTCCTAAGATGAGAATCGAAGATGCATCGACATTCTATGCGTTCTCCATGGAGACCGGCATCCGCAGCAGTTCTTTCCGAAATGAATATCTTGAGGTGGTGCTCTGCGATGAGCCGAGTGCAGACGGAGTAATCTCGACTATCATAAAGGAATTCAAACCGCTCAGCACAAGTTATGAGAAGATGGACGGATTGTTCAGAGTGCCGCAGGCCGGCGACTATTATGTAGCACTCCACTGCTCCTCAGATGGCCTGCAGATGGGAGTAAAGGCACGCAACTTTGAGATAGACCGGAGTGATGCAACCTTCGATTCGCCGGCAGCCGTAAAGCAGATTGAAGTCACCCCTGGCAGAAAAGGTGCGCTCAAGGCGACCGTAGTTTTCGAGCTGCCTACCAAAAATCTCGCAGACCAAGAAATAGAGCAGGGGACAATGCTGAAGGCAACCATATCTTCTCCTGTAGAGACAGTGACGGTAACGGGCGCGCCCGGCCAGAGAGTCTTTGCCAACGTCGAGACTGAGCAGGGCTTAAATACAATTCTTGTACAGATAAGCAATGGGGAACTGAACAGCCTGGTCGCGAAGACATCAGTCTACACCGGAGTATACATTCCGGCCACTCCAATACTCAGCTCAGTAGAATACTCTCCCGACATGCTCAGCATGACTCTCAACTGGGAGCCGGTGGATGTAGCAGACGACGGCGAGGGATATGTGGATGCTCAGTCAGTGCTCTACGACATCTATCGTCTTGACGTCGGCACCAACAGATGGATGCTCCAGCAGGCAGGCTTGACAGATAGCTCCTACACATTCGAGAAGGAAATGGGAAGCGCCCAGGAAATCGTCATGCTCGGAGTGTTATCTCACAATGCAGCCGGCGACAACGGCAATCTAATCACGGCCATGGGGGTCTTAGGAACACCCTATCAGCTTCCAATCACAGAGAATTTCGATGACCAAGGCAATATCTATACCAATCCATGGCTCACCACTTATCTCTACGGCGACAACGGCTCGTGGGGTCTCTACTATAACTATCAAGTGACAGGCGACCCGAAAGACAAGGGAGTGTCTATGATTGCTCAGGGAGAAAACGGAGTTGTGTCGCGTCTGGCAAGCCCGAAATTCTCTACCAAGGGACTCGAGAATGCTTCAGTGACACTTGAGCTCATCAACACCAAGATGCCTATCGTAAGGATTCTTGCCGACATGTATGGTGAGGAACCGGAAATAATCGGAGAAATCGATGTTAATGGTTTTAATAATAAAATCGAGAAAGTGACAGTAGAAATTCCAGCAAGATACCTCGACAAGGAATGGGCTGGAATCTATATCGAGACTGAATTTGACGATGACAACCAACTTCTCGCGATAGAATCCATCTCAATCGACGGAGCCTTCGATGCAGTGTCGGCCATCGAAGCAGGAAGCGACATCAGAATCATTCCCGGGAAAGGACAGATAAAAGTGACCGGTCTCAATGGGAAAGCAGCCTCAGTCGCTGACATGAACGGCGTTATCGTCGGCAAGTCCGCAAAGAGCAATGAGGCTATCTTCCATGTAGAGAAAGGAATTTATATTGTCTCCTCAGGGTCTCGAAAGGCAAAGGTAGTAGTCAAATAGTATTTGTCTACGCATATAATCAATAAAAAATAGGTGCGCTCCTTGCGGGGCGCACCTATTTTTTATTGAGATTGTGTGGATTTTTACTTGATGATCATCTTCACAGCTGAAGAAGAATCTGCCTTGCGGATCACCACTGTCACTACGCTGCCATCGATGTTGCCGATGTTGAGCTTGTGCTCGCCAGTGCTCTTAGCGATAAGCTTACCGGTGAGGTCGAAGATCTCAACCGACTTCACGTCGCTCATGTCGCCGTTGATGATGAAGTTGCCGTCCTCGTAAGAGATTCCGATTTGGCCAACAGCCACTGTGCTTACAGAAGAAGCATTGCCCGTCTCGATAGCAAGGGGAGCTGCGAATGTACCCTGTGGCTTGTCGGAGAAGACGAGGTTGGTAGCTGAAACCATCTCCTGGTTGTCTGCACCGATGAAGCGGAAGTTGATTACATCGCCGTTGTTGCCGTGGATGTTGATCATCACTACGTCGTCGACTATTGCTCCGATGCCGCGGCACTCATCGCCGCAGAAGGCTGCCACCTGATAGTCTTCAATGTCGTTCACATCGAGAGAAGCGATAACCGGCATTACGGAAGCATATTTGTGATTGTCTACTGTCCAGTAGCCATCGGTAGAGGCAGCCTGAGCCTTAGCTTCTGCTTCGGGAGCTGTAACCACGTTGTAGACAAACTCCTTGTCAGAGTTGCTGAAGAACATGTAGCCAGTGCCTGGAACCATCTCGGAGATTGTGCCTTTCCAGATGCCCTCAGCGTCTGCCTGAACAAAGCCATCAAGGCCAACCAGCATGTCGCCTTCCTCTGCCTCGAGAGATGCTAAAAGGTCGCTGATGAGAAGGCTTCCCTCAGATACCGGGGTACCAATCCAGTTCCAGCCCTTGGTGAGCTTCACTGTAGCGGAAGGATCAAATGCTACGCCTGTGAGTTTGCCATTCCACTCGTCGGAAGAGAGACGCACCTTGTAGCCTGCGGTCGGAACGAGTTCAGTGAGCGAACCTACGAAACCGTGCTTGCTGTCGAAGACTGTCTCCTGAGTCTGAGAAAGGATACCGTCGATACCTGCGGAAGCAAACTCTGCCACTGCCACTGGGCTTTCAACATTGTGGGATATCCAGTTCCAGTCGCCCTTGAGGCTATAGTCAAGATTTGCCTTCATGAGCTCAAAGTTGAGAACCACCACTTCAGAGAGATTGCCCTTGTACTCTGCCACTGCATTGATTGTCATAGCCTCATCGTCCATTGCGAAAGGCTCTGTGAAGAGACGACGTGTGCCGTTTTCATCTGTCGGGTCGCTGCCGTCTATAGTATAGTAAACTGAAGCATTCTCATTGGGAGCGGCAATCTCGATCTTACCAGAGCGGTAGAGCTTGGTGCCGGCTACTCCAGTGGAAACTGGCTCACGCATCCAGAGCGGGTGCTCACCGATAGTCATCTCTGCCTTGTCGACTCCTTCGTTGGCTACGAGATAAGCGGAGAAGGGCTTAACAGTTGCATTTGCTGACTCTTCAGGACGGATGAACTTGCTTGCGTCATCATTGAGAGCGTAGCAAACCACCGGACGGGTCTGGCCATCATATGAGCCGTAGAGTGAGAATTCCTTGCCTACTGCCACGAGATCCTCGGGAACAGGAGTGAACGGAATGTCGAACTTGCCTTCCTCGCCAAGACCAGCTGCTGTGAAAGTGACAGGAACTGATGCATAGGGAGCGCATACATTTGCGAGATATGGGACATTGGGGAGGAGAGTTGACTGCTCGGTCAATGCCTCAGCCTCTTCGCCGTCGAAAGAAAGGATGTGGATACCGCTACCCTTGCGGTCGCCAATCTCAGCGCCAATCTTCATCTCAGTGGGCTGGAAGGGAAGCATGATAGTCTGCCATCCGCCGTCTACGTCGCAAGAATCGCTTGCTGCGATCTCAGCAGTGAAGGAAATCTTGTGGTCTCCAAGCATGAAGCTTGCCGGAGCATTGAATGGGTGGTTGCCGTCGAGATTGATGTCGGAAGCAGCCACGCGGGTGCCATTGACATTGAGGATAATGTTGAGTGCCTCAGAATCGGGGATATCAGCCGAGCCTACATAGATAAGGCAGTTGGGGTTGAGACCCTTGAATGATTCAGCTGTCACTCCATCGATGCCAGCCGCCTTACGCTTGCCAGGCATGCCGCTTGCTTCGGGCGAGCCGAGAGAAGGAAGAAGGATACTTGTCAGGTTGTCGCAGCCTTCAAACGCGCCTTCACCGATTGTGGTGACACCAGTAAGAGTGAGCGACTCGATGCTCTCGCAGCCTGCGAATGCGCCTTCTCCGATTTCAGTCACAGTCTCTGGGACGATTACGTCCTTGAGCTGATCCATACCCTCGAATGCACCTGCGGGGATTGACTCATTTTCGATCGCAGAGAGGTCGATGGTCTCGACATTCTCGAAGTTCTCGCGAATCTTCTCAAACTCCTCTTCGTTCACTTCGCCAGAGACAGCGAGCTCTGTGAATGTGATGGCGTCTTCTTTATCTACATTTTCAATGTACTCAGCAGGGATTACATCACCCTCTTCATATGAGCGGATGCCGCTGATCGAGATCCAAGTGTCGCCCTGTAGAGCCGGGATAGTGTAGACACCGTTGTTAGGCTCGAGAATCATTTCTCTTTCCTCATATACGGGAGAGGAACCGGGCTTAGTCATCACGTTAGTCTTGAGGTTGACTACCAGAGTGGTCTTTGGAGCAGGCTCTGAGAGCTGGAACTTGATCTCGCTTCCTTCCTTGTAAAGGACAGGTTTGACTTCGGTATTGACCACATTGTAGCCCTTGTCATTTTTCACCATGTAGGTGAAATATACCATGGGGACATTTCTCCATTCGCAACCTTCCGGAACCTCAACGATCTGAGCCTGGATGCCTTCGGCACCTTCCTTGTTCTCAAAGTTGATGGAATAGTAGAACTGAATGTCTATCTCATGATTCTGGGGCATCCATGGGCCAGAGGTAGCTGAATGAACCCATCTGAGTGCCAACTGGCCACCTGTCATATTGACATTCTGCTCGGGATATATTCTGTAGTATGCAGCTTGGTCATAATGATATGCGTTGACATTGCTGAAGACATCGACACCGTTGTCATAAAGTTTGAACGGCACTCCCGGACGGATATAAGAGTTGTTCTTTGAAGAAGGCTGCTGATAGTTGGGAAGCAGGAGCTTGAACTCAACGTCTGCCTGGCCTACCTCTACGCGGTTGAGATTGCCTTTGTAGTTCTCAACCAATGCGCGGGAACTATCTGAAAGCTTAACCCAATAGATATCCTTAGCCTCAGCCGGAGCCTTATAGAGAGGAATCATCGACCACCATGTGGAAGCGACGCTGTAGCTTGCTTCAGAGCCCTTCGGAACTATAAGGGTCATCTTCGAAAGGCCGCTTGATGGGAAGGGAGAAGTCTTGCCGCAAGTAGGAGCCACCTTCGGGCGAGCATCTATCTTAGTCAGATTCACACAAGAAGAGAAGGCGCCATCGCCAACGTAGTTGACATTTGCGGGGATGAGAATCTCTGAAATCTGAGTGCAACGTGCAAACGCATTCTGATTGATACGCTCGAGGTTGTTGGGAAGAATAATGGTCTTCAGTGATGATACTGCGCTGGGATTGGAGGGAGCGAAAGCGTTCTCAGGAATTGAGTTGCCGGTCATAGCAGCACCCTTGATAGTGACATCAGCCATATCGAGGTCGATGATAGTGCTGGCATTAGCGCGGATAGCGTCAAAATCGCTGAGAAGCATGTTGCCGATGAGCTTGACGCGGGTCGGGCAGTCTGCAAGCTTGGAAGCGAGGAGACCTTCCTGGATATTGTAGACCATGTAGTCGCCTGCGTCAGCATCTTTCACTGTGATGGTCACGTCAAGGTCTTCGAGAACGGCTGGGATGTTGACATTTGCAATAGCCACGTTGGTCACCATGTTCTCACCGTTGATAGCCACCGAAACACGCTGAGCGGGATTGATGGCTGTAGCCTTCACGCTGAAAGGCATACCGCGTACGACCTCTGTAGCGCCACCTTCGATTCTTGCTCCAGTCACGCTTGTAGGCATTGTGACGTTGTGATATATAACGGGGTTGCCGATAGCTTCCAGACGGTCGGTGATCTTCTCAGACTCGCCTTCTACGAGCTGCCAGTCTTTCTTATTGTAGGAAGTGGCGAGACGAATCTGGTTGCCTTCCTTTACCTGAGCTTCCTTCACCTGGCAATAGAAATTGTAGGAAAGGTTTTCGCCGTTGCGGCTGTAGTAGTTGCTTACGATTGATGAGATAAACTCCTTGATAGCACCGTTCTTGTCGGTAAGAACCAGACCGTAGAACTTAGCTGCGTCGTCGCCCTGCGGAACCTTGATGGCATTAGCGCGAACTACAAACGACTTGTTGAAAGGAACGTTTACGACAGCTGAAACGAGACCGATGCCACCTGCATCGCCAGTGAGTTTCCAAGTCTTGTCTACTGTGGTAGCCTGCGGCTGCTTGAACTCGACATGGATCAAAGTGTTGCCATTGACAGTCGCGGTATAGATGCCTGAAGCATCAGCGGAAAGAAGAGTTGAGTTTGCATACACCTGCATCACTGCATCCTCGAAGGAATTGTCGGTCTCAACCTGGAACTGATATTTATCGCCCTTGTTGAATTCTGTGCCCTCTGTGAGATAGGTAAACTTAAGACCCTTCTGCTCAGCGACAGTGAGGCGGAAACGGTCGGCGGGAACTGGGTTTTCCTCTACGATTTCCTTGAAATCTTGCCAGTATTCCTTTGCCTTATAAGCAGCGGTTGCGCCTACTGGAACTACGAGCTTGGTCTGTGGAGTGCCATTGAAAACACACCAGTTGATCCATGCTGGAGAGGAGCGGCGAACGATGACCTCGCGTAGCTGGTTGCAACCTACGAATACATTGTATTCCCATGTGCCTACGCTTGCGGGAACCTCAATTGAAGTAAGACCGGTCTGAGCGAGACAGCCATTCTTGAAAGTAGTAAGGCTGTTGGGAAGGATTATCTGCTTCAGCGAGCGGTAGCCATTGAAAGCCTTTGTCGGGATAGCGTTTGCGGGGTTGGAGCCGCTTGCCGCGATGTTGGTCTGAGAGATGTCGAGACGCTCGAGTTTCATGCGGTCGCGCATGAAGTTGAAGTCGTTGACGTTGATTGTGCCGTAGAGAGTAAGGTCGCGCACTGTGGCAGCCTCATTCTCTGTGATGCAGTTCTGGAGGTTGCCTGCAGTCACCCATACAGTCTTCTTTGTGAGGACGTCTGATGCGTTCTGCACTACGAGCTCTATCTTCTGGTCTTCAAGCACGTTGCTGAGGCGATAGCCGTTGTTGGCATCGGGAGTGAGGATAAATCCGTTGGCCTTTACAGTGACAACTTTATCTACTGAGCGAGGAATGACGGTGAAAGTGTAGTCGCGACCCTTGATGACCTTGGTGTCGGCTGCCACAACGTCAGCGTCGTCGGAAGATGCAGGGAGATATACTGAGAAATATGGAATCTGGTTGCCTTTTGCAGGAACCTCTCCAGATGCGAGGAGGTCGCCGGCTACAGGCTGCCATTCGGTGCTGAACGAAGGCTGAGCCACGAGGCGAACCACGTCGCCGTCAGCGACAGTAGTTCCAGCTGGAACGCTGCAGAGGAAATCAAGATAACCCATTATCTGGAGAGCAACAAGATTGAAGTTGCGGCCATCGTTGAGAAGGCACTTCATCTTGCCATCGGCTCCGAAGAGACCTACAGAGAGTTTTCCGCTGAAATCGGTATTGGAGATGTTCTTGAGAGAACCAGCACGAACTATGAATGATGATGCTGCGGTGATGTCAGAGACATCAAGTGTCAGCCCCACCTGGCCGCCATCGCTTGTGATGTGGATGTCTGACCATGCAGTGTTGTCAGCGGCAGGCTTGATGTTGTAGACGATAGTCATCAGGTCATTGTAGCTGTGTGCCTTGCTCACTACTGGGTTAAGAGCATCGGTAGCGAAGTAGCCGTTGGCAGATCCGCCCCAGCCCCAATTGATATGGAAATAAGGCACTGTGCCGTGCATCTGATAGCCGTCGCAAACGAATGCGTGGCCTGCAGAAACGTCCTGACCGCAGTAGAGAACGGGACGGTTGTTGTCAATTTCGTCCACGATCACCTGATCCCAAGCGTCGCGTGTCATTTCCTGACGCTTCTTGTAGGATACGCCGGCGTCATAGCCGAAGAGTGAAGTCAGAGCATAGGGCACCTTCACCTCATATGCGCTTGAGCTCGACATTCCGAAGTCGGTTCCGATACCGATTGCTGCGTCTGCTACGAGAGCTGCGACTGCGTTGGCCTCCTCTTCAGAGTATCCAGTGCGGTAGTTGTCGTTGCGCATGGTGCTCCAAGAATACTGGGGTTCCTCACCAGCATTCACGAGCGATGCCGGACGCGCAGCTGGATAGCCATGATATTTCAGAATCTCAGCGAGAGCCACGCCGACACAACCTGTTAGACGGCGGTTTGGGATTCTGTTGTTGAAAGGAGCCTCTTGGCTCCATGAGGGTGTCTCGAGAAGTTTGGTTTCAGATTTTGCTGAAGTGCGTGCGAGCACTTTGCGGCGGGTGTCAGCTGTGGCCTTTACAGGCTCCAGGAGCACACGCTGTGCCGATGCCGACACTGACCCTACGCTCCAAGTGGAGCAGTCGGAGTAGCCGATGACTGGAAGAGCAGTATCGTCGGCTGATACTATTACGAATCCCTTGCCATCTTTGGCATTGAATACGTAACAGATCGGGTTTGAAGCCCCGTCGGTAGCGGTATGGGCGAGCACGAATGCATCCTTATCCGCGAGCCGGAGGACATCGCCTGACTGAAAGAATTCAGCGGCAACGTCTTTAGCTTCATCGACGCTGAGTGTTGCGGCTCCTGCCAGAGCGGGAGACATAGTACACATGGCGAGCATGAGCATCTGCTGAATTGATTTTCGCATAGGTATAATGTATTATTGAATTATTTATTGAATTGAATGTTAAGGATTAAGTGTCAAGATGCGAATGTTAAGTTGTGGTGTTAATTTTCGTGTACTTATCCTTTAACGTAGAATGTATAGGTTTCCTGTGTAAAAATGAATCAAAAAACCTTAATTTTTGCATAAGCCCCTTCCGGAGGAAGCCTCCGGAAGGATGGCTTTGGGGGAGTTATCTGATGATAATCTTCTTGCCGTTGATGATGTAGACACCCGGAGTGAGTCTATCGAGGACATTGGCATTCTTGGCTCCCTTGTAGAGCATCACTCCATCTGCGGAGTAAACAGTGAGGTCGTCGCTTTCCACCGCTGCGTTGACTGCCGATGTCGGCTCGCCTTCCACTTTGCCGTGAATCTCCACATCGTGGGCTGGCATGACTGAGGGAATCTCTTCTTCCCAACCCTTGAACTCCATGTTGTCGTCGACCACTGGATCAGGAACCACTATCTCTGCACCATAAGGAAGGAGATTGTCGATATAGATCTCATCGTTGAGGTAGACCACGAGGCGATAGTAGTTGACTGTGTATTCACCTGTGAATTCAAGATCGCTTGCCGGCATGATTGTGGGCACGATGCCCCAACCTGCAAATGTGTAACCTTCTTTCTCGGGAGCCTCCGGAGTGATGACCATCGCGCCATACTCTACCATGGACTCTGAAACCACCTCATCGTCGATTTTGAATACGAGCTTGTAGGATTTCAGTTTATAACTGCCGATGAGCTCAAGGTTGGAAGCGGGCATTGTAGCGGGGACATCACCCCATCCCAGGAATTCATGACCCTCTTTTTCGGGAGCCTCGGGAACTATTATCTCTGAGCCGTAAGGCTGCTGGCCTGTGAAGATGATTTCGTCTCCGATGCGGAATGTCAGTGTGTAGTTGTTGACCGCGTAAGTGCCGGAGATTGAAAGGTCGTTAGCTGGCATTGTAGTAGGAACGTCGCCCCAGCCCATGAAAGAATGACCATCTTTTGAGGGAACATTGTCGGGGACCACTATCTCTGCGCCATAGGGCAATACTTCTGTAGAGTAGATCTCGCCATCAATATCGAAAGTGATAGTGTAGTAGTTGACGTCGTAGCTGCCAGTGATCTCAAGGTCGGATGCAGGCATTGTAGCTGGCACGATTCCCCATCCGGCAAAGGTATATCCGTCTTTCACTGGAGCTTCGGGAGCGACTATCTCAGCGCCATAAGGAAGTTGGCCTGTCGATACCACCTCACCGTCGATTACAAAGACAAGTGAATAGTAATTGATAGAGTAGGTACCGTCGATGTCAAGATTATAGGCAGGCATAGTCGCGGGAACTTCTCCCCAGCCGTTGAATGAATAACCCTCTTTTTCGGGGACCTCAGGAACAGTGATTGGCGATTCGTAGGGAAGATCGTCGGTGAGAATCACAACACCATCGAGGCGGAAAGTGATGGTATAGTAGTTGTCGGCGTAAGTACCACCGAGCACGAGGTCAAATGCCGGCATAGTCTCTGGCACTTCTCCCCAGCCACTGAAAGTGTGGCCTTCTTTCTCGGGGGCCTCCATCACTACGATTGGAGCACCGTATTCATAGGTCTGTGTGCCGATCACTTCATTGTCTATCTGATAAGTTACAGTGTAGGTATTGATGGTGTATTCACCTGTGACCTCCACATCGTGGGCTGGCATTGTTGCTGGGTACTCTGACCATCCGCTGAAGGTGTATCCTTCTTTGGCGGGAGCTTCAGGCGCGGTGATATCGTGGCCGAACGCGAGAGTCTCTGATGCTATCACCTCGTCGCCGATACGGAATACGATAGAATAATATTCTACATCGAAGAAGGCAGTCAGTGAAATGTTGCCATCCACAGTGAGTGTGCGGGTTGCATCCTGGTTGCCGTCGCTCCACTGAGTGAAGCGGTAGCCCTCATCGGGTGTAGCTTTCAATGAAAGCTCAGTGCCTTCCTTATAGAGACCGTCGGTGAATTCCACCGTGCCATTGGCACCGGCTGCCACCTCTACGTTGAAATAGCGTGCAAGAATAAACGGCTCAGATGGCATCCCGACGCGTTTGTCAGCCTCAAAGATAAAGTCAGAGCCATTTTCCGGCTTAAGGAGAATGTAGCCTTCGGAATTTTTCTCACGCATTCTGAATTCTACCTGTGAGCCTTTTGACTCATTGCTGCGGATACGCATGTAGAGACAGCTTTCATCCCCGGTAAGTGCAATTTTTTCAGCCACTCCGCGGCATTCATCGTCTACGAAAGCCGCAATTTCGTAATTGTCAAGGTCTTCGAGACTCCTGTCGGCAAGCGCGAAATAGAGGCTCATGTCATAGCGGAAATCCGATGGATTCACATTCCAGTCGACTGACTTCAAAGCGGCATACGCCGACATCCAAACTGTCATAATCAGCACGGCAGCTGATACAGCCATCTTGATGTAAAATCTTTTTGATACCATATGAACAGTAAAAAGGTTAAGTAAAACTTATTAATAAAATTCGCTTCTGTAGGTGGCCTTGCCACTCTTATCTGATGCAAAATTAAGTTAATTTTTTTAATTATCAAAACGAGTTATCGCTTCTTAATGCTTTTTTAATAAAAGTTGCCAATAAGCAATAAATATGAAATAAAAATGCGCGTATGGAAGCTCCATGCGCGCATTTTTAAGCTAAAGTCTGTTGAGTCAATCAGGGATGAGGGTATATGTCTTCACTTTTCCTTGCCAGTCCAGACGCACCACAGCCTTGTCAGCTGGTGTATTGGGCTGCTCAATCTCTATCTTTACATTTGGATCTGAGCAGACAGCTGCAATCTCAGGCACATCTCCTGAAAGAAGAGTGTAATTGACGTCGTAGCGGTCATAGCCTGTATAGCCGTTGTCGTTGGTGGAGCGGGTGGGATTTTCCGGAAGATTAAGAGCAACCCCATTGACTGCTATCTTTATCTCGGGAGCCGGAGTATAGACGAGAGAATCCCCTTTCTTGCTGAAGCCAACTCCGTTAAGAGCTACTGCCGGGCGACCCGACTTACCATCTGCCACCAGATATATGGCATGCTTGCCGTCGAGACCATCTATGGCATCTGCAACGTCGATTGTAAACTTCGTGACTTCCTGAGCGGAGCCTCCCGGGACGACAATCTCACCTATCTTTTTACCCTTCCAGGTGTCATTGTCAAATGGGCCATCAAGCATCACACTCAGTTTTACTGGCCATGGTGCAAGCGGAGTCAGGAAGACATTGAATTCTGAGGCATTGCCCGGTTTAGTGCCTTCGAAAGGTTTCAGACCCTTAGTAGCCTTATCGAGCCCTCCGAATCCGAAATATTTATATCCTACAATGTCGCCACTATTCATATTCACCTTCATATTGGGCTCCCAGATGTCCCAAGTGTCCTGCATAGAGCCTATATTTGAGAGATAGCAAACATAGCCTGCATCATAGAACTTATATGGATCGAGACCATAAATCTGGAATCCTTCTGATGTAACCTCAGCTCCAGAGTAAACATCTCCATTGGAGGCAGTGGCAATCCACTTTTCATCCACCGCCTCGGGATTGTATCCGGTGATGGTGACAATACCTCCGTCAGCAACTTTCTTCTTATCCCATTCTATTTTGACCGGAGCAACCATGGCCTGACGTGCGAAACCGAAACCACGCGGTGGGCGATGGTAGAAGACATACCATTGGCCATTGATTTCCTGAAGCGAACCGTGAGTATTGTGAGCGGCGTTTGTGGCTACAAGCGCCGTGCCGTCTTCGTTGGGCACCACTCCACGGGAGTCTACCAGCACTCCCCCACTGCGCCAAGGACCAAGAGGAGAGTCAGCAAAGGCATATCGGAGTGTGGAGTTAGAACTGCCGATGCCATAGTCAGGACCGGAATACCCAGAGAATATCATCACATACTTATTGCCAACCTTTCTGATGGAAGAAGCCTCAAAGAAGTTGAAATCACCGGGATTCTGCTCGCTATAAAGAGCTGGATACTGAGTGCCGGCAGGGTCTTTAATATTTCCATAGCTTGAGCTGGCTGGCATGAAGTACGGAATGATTTCTGTACCGGGACGCACGGAATACATAGTGTTTTGATCAAGCTCCGCTGCACTTGAATGCTGGAATCCCCAGAAACCGTAGGCACGAAATCCTTTCTTATAGTCAGGGTCTTTCTTGTCTGTGATCTGCTCTACGAAGATAGATGGGTCAAAACCGAGGATACTGCCTTCCACCACCGCTGTGCCATCGGCATTGAGGTTGACAGGAGTGAAAGGGCCGTTGGGACGAGGACCTTTGCATACCATGGCCTCGCGGCGTGGACCACGGCTGTGAGGATAAAGATAGTACTCCTTGTTGCCTTTTCGGTCTCTTACCTCTACAAGGTCGGGAGCAAACATGACATCCCATTTTCCATCTTTTTCATAAGTGAAGATTGCCCCCTCGTCGCGCCAGTCGGTTAGGTCTTCCACCGGAGCCGACCACATGCGGATGTCAGGACCACAGTATTCATTGACCCTGAGATCGTGTGAGCCAATGATATAGGCACGATATTTACCTGGGTTGTCGGGGTCTTCAAACACTCGGGGTTCGCCGTCGGGGAGGTGTTCCCAAAGAGGCAAATAAGGATTTCCAACGCCAATTTTGTCATTGGCAGAAGCTACGCCGCATGAGTATACAATTCCGGCAGCGGAAAAGAATACGACGGTAGCCATTCTGCACAATGCAGATCTGGTACTTTTCATGGTTAGAATAAAAATTAAAATTATGAAACAATGTTTTGCTAAGCACAAAATTAATAAAAAATTTTGGATTAGCAAAACATTTTTCAATTCCAACCAAAATATCGCATGCAGGACCGGCTTGGAAGGGCGCCCTACATATTATGCTTACAACATTACTTTCAGAGCTGTTCTGCCCTGATGGGTAGAGACATGAATGATTATCATGCCTTTTCTTCCGGAAAGATCGATTGCTACTGTGGCGCCGGAGAACTTTTCGGCAGTCATGCATACACCATTCTGGTCATAAACTGCGGCCGAGGAAATATCGGTGGCATCCACTCCGTCGACTTGAACCACAACGAGCCCACACCTTGCAACTGATACAGATGCGGAGATGCGACCTTCGATCAAATCAGACTCCAGGATTTTCACTCCGTTTTCATCACTTTCTGTCTCAAAACATCCAAGGTCGGGAGCCGTGCCGTTATATTTGATACCTTCTGAAAACAGGCTCTCCCCTGCGAATGGCGTCACGATTGTTCCAGCGTCAATCAGTCGGGTATTACCCTGACGAATCCTCATGAAATCCGTGCTGGGTAGATTTCCTTCAGAGTCTCTCGGCCCATCCATCCCTACGGTGCTGATAGAAAGGAAATCTTCCGGAAGCGCGTTGAAGTCGCAAGTCACCTGCTCCCCTACTATAGAATAAGGAGCATACTCACTCTTGTTGCGGTCTGCAATCCCATCGCTGACGGCAATGCAGTTGGTAAATCTTACGCTGTGGCCAGATGCCACTGGCTCATCGATACGATAAGTGTAGTGGCTCTTGTTGTCTGTATATTTCGCAGAGTATCCGGTGCAGTTGTTGAGAATCATATGTCCGGTATTGTGATTCTGGTCGAAGCCTTTCTGAAGATTGTCGAAAGCAAGACACCTGTTGAGAATCACATTATTTCGGCCTTGGTCGCTTCCCATCTTGAATCCGTTGCCATTGCCGCTGCAAGGGTTTCCGTTTTCAAGAAAACCGTTTTCAAATGCCCAACAATTGTCGAGGGTTGTGGTGATATCGTCGGGGAATCCACCTTCTTTCTTAATAAACTGGTCCCAACCGTCGTCGCTGTTTCGCCAAGCACGACAGCAATAGAAATAATTACCATCGCCATGTGAAATCTTGACTGCGAATCCATCCGCATTTCCTTCTCCCGGGTCAATATTGAAATAAGAATCGCAATTGATCACGAGATTATAGGCTGCCAGATTTTTCATCTGCAGGCCAGTGTCGGCATTGCGATAGAATGCACAATTCTCAATTATATTATGGTGGCCCTGCTCTATATTAGCAGCTATATCAGAGTAACTTCCACCTGTGGGTTTATTGCGCTCTATCAGAAGTCCATTATCACCGGCGTTGCAGATGTCAATGCCGTAGATATGCCAATAGCTTCCTGTCAGACGCATTCCCTGATTGTTATCTTCCACTTTCATAGCGCTGAAGTCGAGCACAGCACGTCCGCCACGTGAGAAAAGACAGATTTTACCGGCATTTTTCTCTCCTATTGCATTGGCATTAATGCGTGATGAATACTTGTAGGTGCCTCCATTCATATATATGGTATCGCCAGGAGAGACCAAATCCACAGCCTTCTGCAAACTATAGAAGGGTTTTTCGATGGAGCCATCTGCAGTGGTGTCATCGCCCGATGGGTCGCAATAAAACACTCTGTGGTCATAAGCCACAGGTTTGAGGTCGAGAGTTTTATACGTGACGGAAACTCCGTAGGCGCGGCCAAGTCTGTTTTCTGCATATGGAGTCAGAGTGTATTCAGTCGATGGCAACAGTTGGAGGGTTGCGCCATAAGTATTGTCACCTTCAGGGTAAGCGCCTGTCTCGACCGTTGGCAAAGAGGAGGTCTCAACTTTATATCCTGACGCAGTGATAGGCGCACCTCCATCGTCGACAATTGTCAGGAGTGCCTTTACTGCCACTGAGGTGTCAGTGGTCAGGTCCTCAATCACTGAGATTGTGGAGGTTTCCACAGTTGGCTTCACGGCATCCACCGTCGTAAAACTCTTTAATTCTCCATAAGCGACTCCTGCAAGTGAGACAGCATAAGCACGGTAACTTATTGGAGACGAAGCAGGCAAACCACATAGTGTGACTGTAAAGTCGTTGCCACTACCTTCTACCTTATTGTTGCGGATGTCGGGAACTCCGGTAGCTGACCAGCAAACACCGACTGAAGTCACATTGCGGTCGCCGCAGTCCAGGATTTTGCCTCCCACTACTGCAGAGGATGCTTTGATATCTGTGGCATCTTGAGTCTCTACTGAGGCAAGCGTCCCCTCGGGATATGCATTCACCACGATATTGTCGATGTCGGCATCTGAGGTGCTTTCATTGGCTATCTTTATTCGGTTGATGGCATTGTCTTGAAGCACTATCTCATTATGGGTATCGGTTACGACGTTGTAGGCTTGGCTCCATGTTTCCCCTCCATCGCATGATGCATAGACCACGAGTTTTTTACCCGAACGTCCTTCATCAAATTTTACGGATACTACTCCTTGGTTGAGAACCGGAGTTATCACATATGAGCCATTCTTGAGCATACGCAACGAAGACTTCGAGCCATCGGGAATGTACGATTCATTTGTGTTGCGGTAAGCATTGTAGTATTTCCATTCTCCTTGCCCATCTACATTATACGTCTTCTCAGAAGAAGCCTCATCTTTAGAAGAAGGATAAAGGGAAGAATTCTCGAAAGTGTTGACAAAATATGGCAATTCATCCATTGTGATGACTTGGTTGCCTTCTCCATCGGTTCCGTCGGGTAGGGTTATCAAGAGATCGTCGATGAAGAATTGTTTGTTGGAAGCAATCCTGAAACGCACATACCTGGTCTCTGGATCATTGACCATCACAACGTGGCGTGTCCAAGGAGTCGTCTCCTTGTAACTCTCCACCTCAATCCAATTGTTACCGTCAATAGATTTCTCTACGTAGACCTGCCTATTGGTATCGAGGGCATAATATACTATTGCTCCCACCCCGTGAGGGAGCAGCGGAGATGTCAGGCCATCTTTTGCGGTGAATTCGAGCGAGGATGTTCCAGAATATGCCTCGGTGTCTGTTGACTTGTTTTTGTTTACAACCCAATCGCCGGTAGAAGCGGCGACTGAGGCTTTGCCTCCTTTCCAAGCAGCCTCCTCAAAACCCTCATTGAGGTAGGTATAATCTTTGGCGAAAGCTGAACAAGCACTTACAGTCAAAGCAGCGAGTGCAATTTGTCGTAGATGGTGCGAATTGATATTCATAGATGTAGGTAGTTTTATGCTGCGCTTCTAAATTGCAGAAGGTATCGACTGCAAAGATAGCACTTTTTTTTCTAAGTATCAAAACTATTTTGCAGCATGAATCGCTATCTCACGCTGGGAACGCTGGGGAGGTGGGAGCGCAATGTAGGACTATTTTTTGAGAGGAATAAAAAAATTCGTTATTTTTGTAACGTTTTTGAAGTTTGTGCATCATATGATAAAAACGTGGATTAAACTGCGCTGAAGAAAATATTGCAATGACAGAACAGGAATTCAAAGAAACGGTGTTGCCGCATCATTCTCTGATGCTGGCTGAGGCAATGCGCCTTCTTAAAAACCGTGATGAAGCACTCGACTGTCTGCAAGACGCAGTGACGGCTCTCTGGAAAACAAGAGGAGAACTCCGAAAAGTAAGCCATATCAAGGCTTATTGCATAAAGAGTGTTACCAACAGAGCCTTGGAAATGATACGCCAACGCCACGCTTCCAACTCTGATGTCAGCAATGATATACTCAGCGAGGCCTCTCCTTCCTCTGCTGTAGAGAGCAAAGAGAATGTCGCTATTCTGAGGGAAGCGATAAGACTTCTCCCTGAGAGTGAAAGAAAAGTCGTCGTGCTGAAAGCCATCCGAGGAATGTCGAGCGATGAGATAGCCGAATCGTCAGGATTGACTGCAGCCAATGTCAGAGTGCTTCTGCATCGAGGAAGAAAAAGAATAAAGGATTATCTGAATAAATATTATGGATTATGATGGAAAAGGATTTTAATGATAAGGAACTGGATCAACTTATCCGCGACTGGGCCGATGAGTTGCTCCCACAAGATATCGACAATCAGATTACTGACAGTCTGATTTCCTTTGTCGACGAAGATGAAGAGGGACCTGATGTTAATGAACTTTTGGAGAGTCATATCCACCAACTCGCCACTGAGGAATCGATGGCCAAGCATCGCAAATGGAGAAGCGTCATTCCTTACGTTGCGGCTGCTTCTGTCGTGATATTTATCATAGCTGCAGTATTTCTTATCTCACGTGATCACACCTCTCCCACCGAGAACATATTTGCAGTTGAAAATCAAGACGAAGACAAACCGGATGCCATCGACAACGGGTTGCCGATTATCAAGGCAGACAGCTCACAGATGATAACAACTCCAAAAGCCACAATCAAAGAAGAGCCGAAAATGGCATCCAACTCAATGCCTAAAAGAAATCACAGAGGGAAAGCGATTCAGCCAAAGGAAGCTTCAACGGAACTTCGACTGGTTGAGACCTTTGCTGAGATCAATGCCGGATTGGGAAATATGGATGAAAATGCCTTGGAGTGTATCAGCATGACAAATGAACACCTCAACGTAATTGAAAACAATCTAATCAATGCACTATATGAAATAAGAAGCATCAACATTGACCTGAATTTTGAAACTGAATATAAAACAACCGAAATATGATACGATTACTTACATGCTTGCTCATGCTGTTTGCTCTGGCTTTGCCACCAGCATTTGCACAGTCCGGGAAGCAACCGGAATTAAGACTGAGGCAAGGAAGCTCTTTCGAAGGCTTCGACTACACCTACATCTCGCCTTGGATGCTAAAATCCATGCAGAAAAAAGACTTGACTGAACTGAAAAACATTCCGGTCGATAAGGTGCAGCATATCGAAATCCTGAAGACTAAATACATGGGCACTTATACACCCTTCAAGGCTATCATAAATCCGCTCTCTGATGAGATGACTCTCATCGGATACAACCGCGACGGCGACAAGGGCGTGAAGATATGCGTGGATATGTCTCCCACCGACATGGTGGAGCGTATATTGGTCATCCAATGGGGAGCCAATGGTGTAGAGCACCTTGTCACGTATATCGTCGGGAACTTCACACAAGAAGAGGTCAACAGCATTTTCCACTTTTAACTATCTTCTCGCAACATATGAAACACTTTATTCTCACTATATTGATATCAGCTTTATCCGCATCGGGGGTGTTTGCCTTGCGACCAAAAACTGATTTTCAAGAAACGTTTCTGGAGGTTACGGATGTAGAGCGTCAAGACACATGCCTGCGCGTATCGGTACTCCTTAAGCATTTGCCGGGTTATTGGGTGACAATTTCTAAAAACGATTATCTTCAACCACATAACGATTCCACTAAAAAATACAAGATTATTGGCACAGAGAACATTGAATTAGACAAAAGGATATGGATGAAAGAATCCGGGCAACATGAGGCGGTTCTTATTTTCGAGAAAGTTCCTTCTGATGTCGACGTTGTGGATATGATGTCAATATCCGACAATGGCAATATAGAGACTGTCGTATACGGACTCAACCTTGAAGAAAAAGATACCACTCCCCTTCCGGCAATGATTGACCCTAAGTCGCTGTTCGGGGCCTCATCTACGGATGATTGGAAAGGTTTTGACCCTTCCAGTTATAAGGATATCCTTATTATAAGGAGAATGGGAAAGCCCACATCAAGGGTAAGCTTCACAACTATCATCCTGTGGCTGGGTTTTCAACTCTTAACGTTTACACTAAAAACCAAATAACCGGATTAAGAGAGAAGCAGACAGAAAGTTTGAATCCCGATGGCACGTTTGAATTTGATTTGAACGCGGATTATCCCCAATACTCATTATTTGATATTGGAGACCAGCCGGCCAAAGATGTCTTTGTCATCCCTGGAGACACGATTGAGATTGTTACCACAATGGAAACCGATTTCTTAAACCCGACAACCGGCTTCAGGAAATACTTTGGATATACCGGCCCGCTGAATGATGCGACAGCCGTCAATGTACTTACCGACAGTCTACAGTCCAGATTACGGCTTGAATACTTTGCAACTCAAGCTTATTATGGTAAAACTGAT
Organism: uncultured Sangeribacter sp.; assembly: GCA_964537745.1. Lineage (GTDB taxonomy): Bacteria > Bacteroidota > Bacteroidia > Bacteroidales > Muribaculaceae > Lepagella. The sequence goes on along the minus strand of CAZIAX010000013.1, from coordinate 3,891 downwards.
ACAGTATCAGCCAATGCAGGTTTGGATAATATCAAAACTGAGGTGAACAAAGCTATATCTGAATTGCCAGAGTTTTTAGGTCCAATTTCGGTCAGTACGTACGCTAAGGATATCTTGGCCAACAAGGCACTTTTAGATCTCATATCTATTGGAGAGTCAATGGGAGACCTCGATAGATTTTTATACTCCAATCCTTTAGCTATAAGTACGCGAGATCTTTTATATCACAATTGGGACTTTAACGTGCAATTGAAGGATAGCTCATCACCTGAGATTAAAAACTCTTTCTTACGTCAGTTGCAGAAAGTCAACGCCATGCTGGAATCAATCGAAGTCAACACCTTGCACAATAGGGAAGCATTGGAGAAGAAACGACAGGATGTCGCTGAGTTAGCTGCTCAAATCACTTATCCTGCTTTGAATCAAGCCCTTCTCAGTGCTTATACTGAATTGGAAGAAGACGTGGCATTGGAAGAACAAGGTCTTAAAAAGGGAACTGTATTTACCCGACTTGACATTGATAAAGATGCCGACATCCTCGAGGAGTTGATCAAGCCATATCTCGGCAATCTCATTTACATTGATTTCTGGGGCCTATGGTGCGCACCATGCAGACAAAGCATGATCGACCAGAAAAAGATCATTGAGCATTTTGCCGGGCAGCCGTTTAAGGTGCTTTATGTGTCAGACGACATCAACATAGCCGGCTCAAACCAGTGGCTTGAAAAAAAGAAAATTCCAGGAGAGCATATCTACATCAGCTCAGAAAACTGGAACAGACTATTCGAATATTTCAATATCAATTATATTCCATTCGGATTGCTTATCGGGAAAGATGGAAGTCTCATCAAGACTCATTTCTTCATTGACTATTCGACTGCGGAGAAAGAGATCGAGAGACACCTGAACGAGTGACCTCTTTGGTACACTTTCTTTCTGCTTTTGGAAGAGAACTCGAAAAAGTTAGTGGCTGGACGACTCAGGACGCGCCTGGAGGTCGCTAACTACTTTGGCTAACGCAGTGGATAGATAGCTGGGAACTCTTCACCTAATAATTTAATAACCATTTTTTACATAACATGAAACACCAAGTTACTAATATCCGCTGGATATTGGCTATCCTTCTTATTGCCATATCCTGCGGCGGGACATTCGCTGCCTCGCACAACGACTCTATCTACATCAGTGGGCGCCTGAAAGAAGCTTTGGGCAAAACCGACCTGACCGATGGTTGGGCAGTCATGCTTGACTCCGAAGGAAATCCGAAAGACTCAGTGAAGACTAATCAAGGAGGATTCTACAGTAATGGAGAAGTTTACACGCAATCCTATTTCGGCTTCCGTGTACCCAAGACCGATTCCATCTACCACATTGAGCTGAGTTGCCACAAATACACACCTAAGACTATAAGCTTCGAAGTCAAGGACATTGGAAGCAGGGAAACCTACAGGACAATACCTACTGTGTATCTGGAGCGAGCACCAAGAGAACTTGGTGAACTTACTGTGACAGCCACTAAAATCAAGTTTTATAATCGAGGAGACACCATTGTCTACAATGCCGATGCTTTTGAACTTGCCGAAGGGTCGATGCTTGACGCACTTATTGCCCAGCTCCCGGGCGTGGAGCTGAAAGAAGGTGGGCAGATTATGGTCAACGGCGAGCAGGTGGAGTCGCTTCTTCTTAACGGCAGGGAGTTTTTTGACAACAACAATGAGCTGATGCTCGAAAACATCAGCGCCTACACCGTCAAGAATGTGGAAGTATACAAGGGATACACCACCGATGAGAAATGGAAGAAAGAAACCTACGGCGAGAAGCACCTCACAATGGATGTGAAACTCAAGCGTGAGTACAACACAGGATTGACCGCCAATGCCCAACTCGGTTACGGTACTTCCGACCGCTATATGGCCCGTCTATTCGGCTTGTGGTTTAACAACTCCACTCGCCTGACGGCTCTCGCCAACTTCAACAACCTCAATGACACCCGCAAACCTGGCCAAAAAGACACTTGGCGCCCAGAGATGATGCCCTCCGGCACCCGCAAATACCAGTTGGCAGCGGTAGACTATAATTATCAGGATCCCGAGGAGACAAAGCGTTTTAACGGTGACATTACATTCACCCGCACGTTCACCGACAACCGCACCACCACCGCCACCACCAACTTCCTGACCGATGGCAACACCTACGACAACTCTTTCAGCAAGGCCTACAACAGCAACATCCGACTGAGCTCATATCATTACGGAACTTACAGAACCGAACGCTGGATGCCGACCTACGTGGTGAAAGGTATCTATCAAGATAAGGATAATGAAGCGGAATCACTGTCAGGCACCTTCTCGCAAGAGCAACAGGATATGACTATGGAGGCCCTGAAAGCCATTTATTCCGATGGTAGTGAAGCCACACTTAAAGAGATTCTCAACCGAGCCTCTACACGGTCTGACGGCAAAACCCGAAGTGGGGAAATTCAATTTTTCCCGGGTGTCTATTACTTCATTCCAAAGACTAACGACCACATAAGCGATGAATTTGGAATACGCTATCGCTCCACTAAGGAAGACATCTGGAAAGACTACACCATCAACTACGGCAACAATCCCGTGCCAGCCGACGTACGCCGCCAGTATATCGATAATACTCCGCATACGTATCTTGGCATTCAGAACAATATCACCTATGCACTCAATATAAAGAAATTCCACTTTAGCTTCAATTATGAGTACTTTTTCGCAAGAGAGGTCAAGGATTCCTATCAGTATGCACTCGACCGATTGGAGGATGAAGAAATATTCGGTGTTCTCCCAGCAGGATGGGCAAGCACACTCGACCCTATGAATTCATACACATCGCGTACTCTTTCCAATACCCACAGCATCTCTCCATCTTTGGGCTATTACAGCGGTCTCAGCGAAGGAAAGAAATATTATTTCAACATGAATATTTCCCCTGAATTTTCATTCAGGCATGTTCATCTTGACTACACCCGAAATAATCATTTCTATCCCATAAAGAAAGACTTCTTCCTCGCCTCAATGGGAGGATGGAAGTCGAGTATCTGGTTGTTTTTAGATGCGAAAGTAGATGAGAATCATATGATAGAGAATAAGCATTCGGTCTCCTTAGAACTGAATATCAAGCCCAAAGCACCAAGTCTGTTTGATATGGTTGAAATCGTCGATGATTCTAATCCATTGAATATTTATGTTGGCAATCCCGACCTTAAGGTGGAGTATAATTTCCGTCCTCGCCTAACATATTCATTCAATGGGCCAAAACGGCATCCCTTGAACAATAACACCTACATAGAGATATCCGTCACCAAGAATGCCCTGACGCGTGGATACACCTACGACACTTCGACCGGTATACGCACCAGCAAGATGTATAATGTAGATGGCAACCGCTATTTTTTGGCATCCAACGGCTTCAACATACAGTTTGGATCTAAAAACCAGTTTACGGCATCTTCCGCAACCACCTTAAATATTGGGAGATATACCGACATGATCGGCACCAACACAGTGGAGCCAGAACTTACAAAAGTTAACAACAATACCATTTCGGAGCGTTTGACGTTAGGATGGCAGATTGGAAAACAGTCACTTAGCTTAAACGGAGAGTTTATCAACCGACACAGCACCTCCTCACGACATGACTTCCAGACTATCAATGCCAACCACATCAGCTATGGCATTGTAGCCAACTTCAAGTTGCCCTGCAACATCGGCATCAACACAGACTTCAACGTCTATACTCGCCGTGGCTATGGAGTGAAGGAACTTGATACTTCCGATGCCATCTGGAACACACGCGTGACATGGACTCCGCCGAAAGCCAAGATGTGGACCTTTATGCTCGATGGTTTCGATATGCTTCATC
>CAZIAX010000012.1:10086-24657 GCA_964537745.1 uncultured Sangeribacter sp. | reverse complement strand
GCCAAGGTTGTGCTCATGGGGCGCCGCCAAGAAGAAGGCGATAAGATTGTAGATGAAATCCGAGCCAAAGGAGGAGAAGCCATCTTCCTGACTACCGACGTGATGAATACCGAAAAGATGGAGGAGAACTGCGCAGAGATTCTTGCAAAATATGGCAAGGTCGACGCATTGCTGAATGCTGCCGGGGGCAATATGCCCGGCGCAACGATTGCTCCTACGGGCAATTTCTTCGACCTCAAGGTGCAGGAATTCGAGCGTGTGCTTGGCCTTAACCTTACAGGAACAGTAATTCCGACACAGGTATTCCTCAAGCCAATGGTTGAGGCAGGCAAAGGCACTATCGTCAATTTCTCATCGATGGCGGCTTTCCGTCCGATGACAAGAGTTTGCGGATATGCCGCTGCCAAGGCCGGCATCAGCAACTTCACAGCTTTCCTCGCTAACGAGGTGGCCACAAAGTTCACACCTTCTATCCGCGTCAATGCAATAGCCCCGGGGTTCTTCCTGACAAACCAGAACCGTGCGTTGCTGACCAATCCTGATGGTTCGCTGACCGAACGTGGAGCCGACGTAATACGCCAAACACCGTTCAAACGTTTCGGCAAGCCTGAGGAACTTTGCGGTACAATACAGTATCTCATCTCTGACGCCTCTACCTTCGTGACTGGCACAGTTGCAGTTGTCGACGGCGGTTTCAATGCGTTCGCGATGTAAGATTCAACTTTCGCCTTTAGGGGCAAAAGTTGAGGTTTATTAGTTTAAAGAAGAGTATGGGTAAGCAGAAGTATAAGGTGGAAGTGCCGGGAGGAGAAGAGAAAGTGCTTCTCCACACTTGTTGTGCCCCTTGCTCGTCGGCCATTGTGGAGTGCCTGCTTCAGCATGGCATACGACCTACCATCTATTATTGCAACCCGAATATCTATCCGCTGGAGGAGTATCTGAAGCGCAAGAATGAATGCACCCGCTATGCTGAAAGTCTGGGACTGGAGATAGTGGATGCTGACTACGACCATGAGGAATGGCTTGGATGCGTCAAGGGATTGGAATCGGAGCCAGAACGTGGAGGACGATGCTTGAAATGTTTCCGCATGCGTCTGCGCAAGGCAGCCGAGTATGCACGCGATCATGGCTTCAAAGTCATCACCACTACCCTCGCCTCAAGCCGATGGAAAAGTCTCGAGCAGATTGAGTCAGCCGGGCTGGATGCTTGCGCCGATATACCAGAAGTGACCTACTGGACGCAGAATTGGCGAAAGGGAGGTCTCTCGGAGCGTCGGGTAGCCATCATCAAGGAAATGAACTTCTACAACCAGACTTACTGCGGATGTGAATTCTCCATACGAATTGAGAATTGAGAATTTTTAAAATCTATATATGATGCAAACACTGACAAACACGAATTTCAACTTCGAAGGACAGCAATCCGTCTATCACGGCAAAGTCCGTGACGTATATGACATCAACGACAAATATCTCGTGATGGTGGCTACAGACCGTATCTCGGCATTCGACGTCATCCTCCCGAAGGGTATCCCCTTCAAAGGCCAGGTGCTCAACCAGATTGCGGCCCACTTCCTCAAGGCCACTGAGGACATCGTGCCCAACTGGCTTGTGACAGTGCCAGACCCGATGGTGACTATCGGCCTGAAGTGCCAGCCACTGAAGATCGAGATGATCGTGCGCGGTTATCTGGCAGGCAGCGCATGGCGCGACTATGCAGCTGGTGCACGCGAGATTTGTGGCGTAAAGCTTCCTGAAGGACTTAAGGAAAACCAGAAGCTCCCCCACCCTATCCTTACTCCGACCACCAAGGCTGATGAGGGTCATGACCTTAACATCTCACATGATGAGATTATCGCCCAGGGTCTTGTGAGCGCAGAAGTGCTGGAACAGGTAGAGAAGTATGCATTGGCTATTTTCGAGCGTGGCACCCAGATGGCTGCAGAACGTGGCCTTATCCTTGTAGACACTAAGTATGAGTTCGGTCTTCTTGACGGCAAGGTGATTCTCATCGATGAGATTCACACACCCGACTCAAGCCGCTACTTCTATGCCGACACTTATGAGGAACTCTTCGAAAAGGGACTTCCGCAGAAGCAGCTCAGCAAGGAGTTTGTACGCCAGTGGCTCATTGCCAATGGTTTTATGGGCAAGGAAGGTCAGCAGGTGCCTGAGATGACAGATGAGTACTGCAAGGAAGTTAGCGACCGCTACATCGAGCTGTACGAGCACATCACTGGCCTGAAGTTTGACAAGCAGCCCTGCGACAACCTCTCCGACCGCATCGACCACAACGTCACCGCCGCCCTCAAGACCCTCGAGGCATAAGTTTGGTAGGGACGCACGTTTCGTGCGTCCTCGCGCGTCCCAATACAGTCCCAATACTGCGTAGCCATGGAATGGAGGCGTCCTCGCCTCCGCCGAGCCGCCTCCCCCTAACTATGGCCAAGCACTTGAGGTATAATACATTCACAACAAAGCGCCATTCCAGCTGCTGGAATGGCGCTTTGTTGTTGGAAAGCCTTATGAAAAATATTGCTATCCGCACTGATGGGGATTAAAAACCATCAACCCATTGAATCTCATTTTTCCTTATCTCAAGAGAAGGACCTTCACTGTATTTTGTAAAATCTGAGCTTCGCTTAAGTGCTTTAGCTTCCTCTTTATATTGCTCCATGAGATCTGGAAAACCTACTATCTTAAATATATAATTAGTACATTCGTATCCCCCTTTCTCAATAATCTCACAATAATGGTCTGAATCAAGCGCCAGACGATAGGTATCATCCTCTGTTTCTATTTCTACGACACCATCCCAAAGCATTTTATCTCGCTTTGTTTTCTTAGTGAAACCTAGTTCTTCGAGATTCAGCATTTTTCGATATTTATTATCGTACATCGCAAAATGCAAATAAATCTCCCTAAACGGTGGGATGCTTTCTTTGAACTTTTCGATTTTGGAGAGGGAGTCTTGACGGGCTGCTTCTATAGCGGCCAGCCTCGCTTCTTCCTCAGCTTGTGCTATTGAGTCAGCGATTCGGATGGAGTCCTGACGTGCAGCCTCTTCGCGTTCTGCTTTTGACGGTCCGCATCCTACAATGGCTACCGTAAACAGGAGCGCAAGGCTCACGATTGGGAATAATTGTTTTAGTTTCATATCATTACTCTTTTATTGATTAGTTATATTCTGCTTTCAACTCTACTGGGAAAGTTTCGTCTTTATAATTGGTCAGATAACCAATCAACATATGCTTATTTTCGTCGAAATAGACGTCCCACGTTCCAGTAAGTTTTCCATCTGTGTAGGCATACATAATAAAATCGCTGGGCTTGTTTATTTCAAATTTTAAGTTTATCCAGGCACCCATGTATTTTGTATAGCAATACTTTCCACTTTCGGGATAGATACCTTCATTCGTCTTATAACCTTCAAGATGCATCTGTATCGGGTACTTACCCCCAACCTTGCCAGTAAGGGTCATAGAGAAGGGTGTGCGCTTAGGCTCTACTGGTGCGGACACTTCAGGCACTTCCTCTTTTCCGCCAGTCTCCTCATTGCCGAAGAGGAACTCTTTAGCTTCAGCTGAAAGAATATCCTTCGCTTTATCGTATGGCAAAACACATGATAGTCCACTATAGACAGAGGGAACGAGCTCACCTGGCATATAGCTAATTGCAATACCTTCTTTTGTCAATCGTAAAGGAGTGAGGGGCATTGGTAAAACATCGGGTAAATAAGACTTGATATTTTCTTGCCACTCTTTCTCAGAATTTTCTTTTATGTATTCACTATGAATATATCTTTCAATTAGCTCCCCGGAAATTGGTGTAATAGACATTGCATTTTGTGCATCGAATACCTTTCCATCTGATAGACGTATTGATAAAGAAGCATCCCTATAATCCGTGTGATTGGCCATATACTCTTCTCCCTCTTCAAAGAAGGCCAAAGTTAGATAAGACTCAAACGGAGTATTCTCATTTGCGCTAATCTGTATATTTTTAGTCCAAGAAGAAGCGTCTGACGCCATTTTATCAGCCATCGAATTGAGGATTTCCTTTATTTCGAGATTATTAGTATTGGCATAGCGCTCACCGGTAATCTGTTCGACAATCCACCCCTTTACATACGAGACTACCTTCTCATCTCCTCCGACGGGCCAGACCAAATCGTATTCTATCTTTATAGAATCATAGGTCACATCAAGATTTGTGACATGTTTGCTAATCACGCCTTGCAAGGTCTCAAATTCAATTGAGCCTGCCGAGCCGTTTGCCTTGCAGGAGCCAAACAAAACGGCTACCATAAGAATAAAGAGTAAGTTTAGCTTCTTCATATGACTTCCACTGGGAGTATTGATTTTCAATTTACCGGAGGCTCTGCGGCGGGGTTAGGGTGGTCAGGTAAGGCATAGGAAAAGAAGAGCGCGAGCCTCAGTTTGCTGCTGACTCGCGATTGAATACCATGCAGACCGAGAGTCTGCTGTCACTGTCGTATATGGTGAATTTTTCCAGGATTCATCGCGATAGTGTAAGCAAATTGCGCTTTCTTATTCATATGTCAGTCTTCTTTGCGGGAGAATTCAGCTCGGAAGATTCGCAAAGTTAATACTTACCGAGGATATTCGCAAGTTTTTTCTTGTGAATTTTGTGAAAAACGATGCCGCTCAGGTAAGTTTTTGAGCGGCATCGTTTTTTCAGAGATTAGAATGAGTACTTAGAAATTTTGCTCCTTGAAAGATATTTGGGCGTTTGTATGCTCGAGCTTGTTGCCCCAAGCTTCGCGGTATTTCGCTTCCATGCCGACTGGCACTACAAATGTAACCTTCGAATTACTATGGAAGTCTGGTACTTCAGGCACTTCATCCCATGGGCAGTATATTTCAACATCTTTTGTATCAGTAAAATTGCCTATAGAACATACCCCTTTGCCTAACCGAACTGTTTTTAGATTTTTGCAACTCCAAAAACTATAACCCTCCAGTTTAGTTAGGCTATTTGGCAATGTCAGTTCAGTTCCATTAAATTCAAGAAATGAAGCGTTGATTTCCTCAACTCCCTCAGGTATGGTCAATTTATCAACATTGATTTTACCAAATGAACCAATAATCTTATTTACGCCAGAAAGATCGAGTTGCTTAAGATTTTCAATATTTATAAATGCACCCTCTATGGATAGATTGTTACCTCCTATCACGAGAGATTCCAACTCAGGCATCCCAAAGAAAGATCCTCGTATCAACGAAAGATTATCCCCTTTGACTTCAAGCGACTGCAATTTATCGCAAGTATAAAACGAAGTCTCTATACTTTCAATCGAAGAAGGTATATTTAAGGAGTTCAGCTTATTGAGTTGGGAGAATGACAAAGAAACCGTTTTCAGGCTCTTTCCTAAAAATAATTCTTCCACATTCGGCACATTTACAGAAGAAATAGGTAAGTCCTCAATTGAGTCGGGTAACTTTAGAGATTTTATATTATCTCCCATAATAGAAGCGTTTGCAACTGTCTTAAGAGAAGCTTTGATGTCTAAGCCAGTAAGATTTGGACACATAAAGCAGCCGGACGAAAGCCCAACCACTTCATATGTATCGAGGTCATGCTCTATTGTTGCTGGAACGGTCACATCACCCGAATACATTCCCCAGCCGGTTGCGGGATTTTGTTTCGGCATGACAATGACTGCCATCTTAGAAGGATCGGAGAGGTCTTCCATATACATGAGGCCCCCCTCCTCAAAAGTGGATTGCGCAAAACTGTTTGCGGCAATCAGCAGCGTTGCGGCTGCTAAAATGATTTTACTTTTCATATAGTTGTTTTTGGTGATTTATGCTAAATAGCATCGAGGATTATGAATGGAGCCCAGAAAGTGGGGTCGGTATATTTACCGTCATCCATGGTTCTGAGATGTTTCTGTGCATTGCGCATGGCCTGCGCAGCATTCTGGCCATTGAGCAGGTTGGTGTAGAAATCTTTCATCAGAATGGCAGTACCCTCATCTGACACTTTCCAAAGACTCATCACCAAAGTGCGGACACCGGCCTTCTTGAGACCCCTCTGAAGACCCGACACTCCTTCACTTCCCACTTCTCCCAGACCTGACTCACACGCTGAGAGCACAACAGTGTTGACGTTTGAGAGGTCAAGACGCGAGATCTCACGGCCTGTGAGGATACCATCGTCAAACTTCATAGCGGCATTCTTATCCTTGCTGTCTACTGTGTTGGCTGCGCCGGCCATCATAAGGCCTGAGCGTCCCAAAGACTGCTCCTCGAAGGTGGAGCGGTCATCGTTGCGGGCCAACACACGACCCAGGCGTGAACGTGATTTGCGAGGCACTGTGAAACCATGTGTGGCGATATGAAGCACAGGTATCTCTTTCCCGGAAAGTTCCTTGATGCTTGTCTCTGTGGCATCCGCTCCCTCAGTGCGCTCGGATTTCTTTTGAGAGGCAGCAAATATGGAGGCAATGTCATTGATCTCATCTACAGTAGCCGGCAGGTATGCGATACCGGCACGAAGCCCCTTGGTCTCTGCCTCTCCCACCTCGAATGCATCGGCAAAATAGCGTTCAGATGCCCTGTCGGCTGCCTGCTCATTGGCACTCTGTTCAGATTCGCTGAGGTCATACTTCACTCCTCCGTAGAGTGTGACTGCATTTGGGGTGGAAGTCTCATCTCTCTGGGCAAGCCAGCTCGTTGAGGATAGACGGAATACATCATACCGGTCGTTGAAACTCTCATCAGCAGTGATGGGAAGATACTCAATCGGAAGCAGGTTGAGATTGCCAGCGGGGGCGAAGTAGACTGTCTTAATGTCCTTAAGACTCGCCTCAAGCGGTTTCCACAGCAGCGAGTAAGCCTGGGTGCTTGCGCAGTGATCCTTCATATCGTCAATATCTGACACTGCGCATAGGTCAAATACTGCGGGGAATTTAGAATCAGCTGTCAGTACAGAGGCTATATATCTATTACCGGAATCAGTGTTTGCAATACTGAACTCCACGGCCACCTCATCAGGCTTGAGGGCAGCACGAACATCGCTCCAACGCGTAAGCATACCCGGGGCAGTCTTGAATCGATTGTCGACATTCTTCTGGATATTGGCCTCAAGCACGGCTATACGATTGACCAATGAGTCTACCTTGCTTTCGTCGGCCAAGTCAAGGGCCTTGCGGCACTGTTCGAGCTCCCTGTAACGCCCAGAAATGGTCGGATTGCCCATTCGAGCCACGGCATCGCGATAAAGAGTGCCCGCGCTTAGCGAGAGTTGCTTATATATGAGGGCGGCATCATATGCCAAAGACTGCAGCAGGCTGTCTTGTGGTGCCTTCACCGACAATTCTGGAGCAGTGAGCACGAGCATGTCTACTTTCCCCTTGAGTTCATCGTCTGCTCTATTGAAAGCGAAGTCGGAATAGTTGGAGGCAATATCCTTCTGCAGACCATACAGCACTCGGTCGGCACTCTTTGCTCCCTCAGACTGCTGGCCTTGTGCAAACAAAGCACGGGCGAGTGTGAGATTGATGGTGTTGTAGTCTCTGTCGGCAAACCAGGAAGATGGACTGTTTGACAAATCTGGGCCTTGTACTGACCGGTAGTTTATCAACAGAGGTTTGGCATCGAAAAGCGCCGGACGAATGGCAGCTGCCTGGCCGTAGCCGGTGCTTTTCGCGTAATCGCCTAAATTGTAATAGTATTGCTGCAGACGGGCATCGCAGGCCACAAGTTCCTTGCAGTCGGCATTGACAGCGGCTATAGCTGCCCGGTTCTCCTCGCCGAGAGCGGCAGCCTTTTTCCAATCCTTCTGCTCTGCGGCAATCACTTCGCGAATCAAACCTTCTATGAGCAGTTCTGGAGAGCCGACACTGAAGTTTGCCTTCAGTATCTTGCCTGCCTCATCTGCCTCTGCCTCCGCTTCCTCAAACATGCCTCCATAAGCCAGCAGGTCTGCCTTTATGACATGTGTCCATGCGCTGAGCAACGGCTTGCTGTTTAGAAGGTCAGTGGGTAAAGCTCCGATATTGGCATCGTAGAAGAGTATGCCTGCAGAGTTATCTCCTTGAAGATTGAAGGTATGCCAGTCCTTGCGTTGCTGGCGGTAGTCGCCCTTGCAGTCCAACGCCATTAGAAAGAAAGCGCGTGTGAGTGTCCCGCTTTTGGAGGGATCAATCTTTGAGAACAAGTCCTTACAGAACTGCTCATAGTCGCCGCTCTTGCCCTGACGATCGTAGGCCTGACGGAGTGCGTTGAGGTAGAACACCAACGCATCAGAAGTGCAGGTAGGAGTATTGATGTTTTCCATCAGGAAGTCGCCGGCAGTCTGGGCCGCACGCTCATAGCGTGCACCTGCCAGAGCCTCACGCGTCAATGCCGATGGCCCCGGAAGGTCGGCTGATACCACACCGGGGAATGCGGCTCCAGCCAATGTCAACATGACAATCGGTCTGAGAACTTTTTTCATCACTATCATTTAGCAAAATAAAGACTTACGCCCTCAGCCGATGACTCTCCGGGCTCGAATTCTTCAGAGAACATATCGGTGAGTTCTGCGCCATCGAATGCCTCAGAGAAACCGACAGCCACGAATGGAGCCTCCCCTTCATCGGCGAGAAGAAGATTGTCCATAAGCACTGTGCTTCCGGGAGCAATGAGGAGCGCAGGATTCTCATTGTCAAATTCGTAGACTGCGACCCAATGGCCATCTTCGCCCATGGTGAAGACATTGGCATATATCGGGTTCTCACCGGCATTCTTGATTGAGAGATAGACGAGGCCATCCTCTACGTTCTGCTTCGAGAGAATAAGGTCGCCCTGATCAGCACCGGCCTTGAAACCGTTGACGAGGGCTGTGTAAAGGGCCTCTTGCTGCTCTTCATCAAGAGTAGCGCGTTTGGCTGCACCCACATCTTGATGAGCCTTGCTTGATGCGGCAGCGCTCTGACGGCGCGACTCGGCAGCAATTTTCCCGCCCAAGGAGCTATTGTCTTGAGCCGCCTGCTTCAGCAACGCTGCTACGGCATCAGTGCCCTCCGTGGAGAAGGTATACACCTGACGTGTATCCGTGTCCAATACACGCAGTGAACTTGCGGGGTTGATTTTTATTGTCTCTGTGTCGGAAAGCGTGCCTGGTTTTGCAAGTTTGGTCCAGTTGGCACCATCTTTCTTTGTCACGTTTCCAGTCACTGAATATACTTTGAGTGTCTTAGCCGATGCGCCCAAGCATAAAGCCACAGCGGCGGAAAGCATCAGAATCTTTTTCATTATGATTATAGTTAAGTCTGGTTATTGATTGTTGTCGGGAGCAGCCAACTCCGGCTTAAGAGAGGTCTTCTTGGGCCTGATCTTTTGCCATAACCGTCCGACGGGTCCTTCAAATGCATACCAAATGTCGAGCACAAAGAGCGCGAGCGCCGACATAAGCATGGTGCGCGGTGCATTGAGGTAGATACCGAAATTGTTGAATGCCCAGCACCCAAGGAAGAGTACCACCCCCATCCATATGATAGGCAGTATGCGCATGACAAAATTTTGCGCAGCATCAAGGTAGACATAAAGCACTGTCATAAGAAGGCAGGATATGAGAAGGAGAAGTGTGTTGTAGGCCTCACTGCTGCCGTTGACGTAGTCGCGTTTCATCATCATCGACAATGCGTTTGCCTGGATTATCACGCCCGGGTAATCGTCAGACAATGGCGTGGGATGCAGGTCGCCTTCTTCATTTATCGTTCCCAAGAATACGATTTTGTCATTAAGCATAGAGGGGTCGTCCCATACCTCAGCCGGTTCGGCCACATAAAACTCTTCCGGACGGAAGCGAATCATCTCGTCTTCTCCACCACATGATTTCAGATAATCGTAGCCTTTGGGGTCAACTTTCTGCAGCATGGCAGCCGCGAGGCAAGGATATTGTTTCTGTTCGCCGAAGAAAGGTGTGATCTCACGTACGAGTCCGTGGGCTTTTGCAGAGGTGAGATTAGCCATACCCCGGGCAGCCTCGGGCGAAAATTCTTGAGTGAAATCTGAAACGGGGGCGATATCAGCGTCGGAATAGCGTTGAGAGACTACGAGATTTGGAGTGGTGCTCATGGCTTCAGCCAAAAGAATATCTGATTCCGGTTCTTTTTCAGTTTCAAACAACACATCAAGGCATATGGCCTTGGGGTTGGCGTCAGAAACTTGAGAGAGCAGCATTGCGAGTTCGTCGCGGCCAAAGACAGAATCGATATTGACAATCACAATGTCATCGTCAAGGGCTTTCTGGCTCCCGCCCGCCCGGACTCGATTATAGAAGTCGCTTACTTCAATATCTGATGAGCCACAAAGAGTGCCCATCAGCAGGTCGGAGTTGACATCTGTCGCGAAGAAATGCATCAGTCCGACTGCTATGATGGAGGCAACCACTGGCCGAAACACGACCGGAGATTAAAAAAACTTCAAAAGTTTGTTGAAAAAAGATGTTTTGTTGTCCATATCTTAAGGATTGGCGTTTCAATCTATTATTTTGCAAAGATAATAATTTCTTCGGATATTCTTGTAAAAAAACTTTTGATATTATGCCATCTCGCGTACGCACGAACCGTGCCTACTTACCGGGTGGGTTAGAATTGGAAGTAGATGAAGGGGGCTACTTCTTCGGTCATGAACTCTATTACGAGCTGGACTACTATCAGGAAGATGATGAGCTTTAGTATCCAGTTGGCCTTAATGTAGGCTACCAAGACTTTGTCGGCCCATCGCTGGGGAACAAAGTGGAAGACTATGATGGCAAACATCATGGCGCACCATACCGGCCTCGCCTCGATGAACTGTGGTATCTGCTTCACTTGGAAGTCGACAAAGATGTTCTTTATGATGAGCACAGATGACTCAAAGTCTGCTGCCCGGAAGAATACCCAAAGCAGTGAGACGTAGATGAAGGTCAAAAGCCAAAAGAAGAAATTTGTGTAGAAGTTATTTGGTATACGGTTCAATATCGGTCGGCAGGCCTTGTGGACAGCAAGTCCTACCCCATGCATCGCTCCCCAAAATACGAATTTCCACGCCGCCCCATGCCAGAGACCACCGATAAGCATCGTGAGGAAGTTGTTGAGATAGGTGCGGAAAGTGCCATGGCGGTTGCCGCCAAGGGGTATGTAGACGTAGTCGCGAAGCCACGATGAAAGCGAGATGTGCCAACGACGCCAAAATTCCGTGAGGTTAACACTCTGATATGGGGAGTCAAAATTGATACCAAGCTTGAATCCCATAAGCAATGAGATGCCTATGGCCATATCAGAATAACCCGAGAAGTCGCAGTAGATCTGCATCGTATAGCCAAGGACACCCATCAAAGTCTGCACACCCGTGTAGAGGTCGGGGGTGTTGAAGATGAGATCATTGTATTGCGCAATATAGTCTGCGATGATGGCTTTCTTCACAATGCCTATGATGACAAGCCACATGCCTCCCCAGATGTCTTCCTTCGAAGGCATACGGTTTTCCTTTATCTGAGGCAAGAAATAGTCGGCTCTCACGATTGGGCCAGCAACAAGTGCCGGGAAATATGACAGGAAAAAGAGATAGTCAAGCCAACTTTCCGTAGGGTTTATCCTCTTCTTATACACGTCGACCACATAACTGATAGACTGGAACGTATAGAAAGAGATGCCAACAGGGAGTATGATATCGAGCGGCTGAAAATTGCCTTTCACCATCATATTCCAGTTGAAAAGGAAAAAATTGGCATACTTAAAGTAGCCCAATATCGAGAGGGAGACGACAATCGATAGCCACATGAGGCAGAGACGTTTCTTCTTGGACTCCGTCTTATAAATCCAATGCGAGAGCAACCAGTCGATAAGAGAAGTCCCTATCAGCATCAGGAAGAATATTCCACTCGACTTATAGTAAAAATAGAGGGAGAAACAAACCACAAATGGAACCATCTTCCACTTCGAACCTTTCAGGAAAGCGTAGATGGGGAGAAAGAGAATAAATATGACCCAGAAGAGCCCGGATGAGAAGATCATCGGGGCTTGCGGATCGTAGGCGAACATGGCGCCGAGATTGGAGCAAATGGTCTCAAAATCTTCGTGGACCCAATCCATCATAGCATTCATTTCTTTTTAGCACTCCAGGCTATCATGTTAGCATTAACCTTCTTGATTGAATCAGAAGGAGTATTCATCAAAATCGGATGGCTTGATTTAGGCATCCAGCGGGCAATTGTATCCATCCAATATGCGGAAGCTTCCTTTGTAGGGTGGATATGGTCGCTACGGCGATCCATAGTCAGACCTGAGCTCTTGAAGAAAGAGCCAGGACGACAAGTGGCAGCCAGCATTTCCTCAAATTTACCAGTGTTGCCTTTCAAATCGGGAGGGCCAATCCATATATATGGGCGGTCGCCGATAGTAGCGAGCAATCTCTTGACATTACCTTTCATCGGGTCGGCATTTTTAGTATACATCTCATTGCTGCCGAGAGCGATGAATACGAAATCAACGTTATATTTCTTAAAGAAATAATCAAGAGTATCGGAATCGGCCCACTTCTTGGTGGTGCTGGAATCCCAGTTGATGGAGTGTATGGTATGGCCGTTCTGAGCTGCATATGCGGCCAGACGAAGAGCTAAGTTGTAGCTCATCGAGTCTCCGAATATAAAGAGCGATTTTGGAAGGCTATCCGTCTCCACTGTCTTGGGCGTAGTCGCGACTGAGGTGTCCATCTCAGCAAGGACAGGCACTGAGTCTTCCTCAATCGACTTCTGGGTCAAAGTGGACCTTATGGGAGCCTTTTTGAGCGCATATGTTCCGACGCTCACTTCGTGAGGAACGAATGAGATGCCGACAATGATGATGAGCCCCAATGCCAAGAGAAGCCACAGACTAAAGTAATTGGATTTCATATCGGATTTTTACCTGACATTATGTAGAAGGCCACCGTGGTGGAACAATCTTATTTATCAATACCTCAAATAATTAATTCAATACCTAATATATAACGCTTTCCAAGGAGGAGTTGCCCTCCACGGAAAGCGTACAAAATTACTACATATTATCGGAATATGCAAATTTCCAGATATAAATAATCAGCAAATCGTGATTATAAACCCGTCTCAATTCAATTGGGAATCAATTCATCCAAGGAGTTTGCAAAAAACGCCTTAGCCTCTTCTGATATAATTTGGACTATCTCGGAATACGGGATAATGTCAATGTATCCTCCGAAAACGTATGCAGTGGCATCTCTGGTTCCAAAACCGACCCATATTCCATCTTTAGTCAGGCGAGCCACTTCATCCCTCATAGGAAGATCAATCGGGCCGTCGGGATCCTGTGCATCCAAAGGTTTCCAATTGGGGTCCTCACTCTTCATTTTCCTCTCAAGATGACTTCCTATAATTAGGCCAAACTTATCTTTATCAGCAATAATCTTGTCAGCTTCTAATATGGCTCCGTCTTCCAATCTGATGGTGAGTGAAGTATCGTAAAGGATATAATATCCACCCGGCCAAGAATATTCGTGGTGCAGAGTAAGCGTCAAAAACGAATCGACTGGGACATTTTCTTCCACAGTCATATTTATATTCCGAATCCAGGCGGAGCCCGTGGTTGCCATATCCACTGCTAATGAGTCTACAATGTGCACAACATCCGTCTTGCCATTCCAAGAATAATTTATATCTGCTATCTTATCGACAATCCATTTCTGCACTTCGGCCACCAATTTCGGGTTTCCGTTCACTGGCCATAGTATATCATAATCTACATAAATACTGTCTGAGTAAGAATCCTCACTTGTAGCCAGCATCTGGATGTTGCCCTTAAGGTCATCAAACGTGATTATATCCGGTGTTGTTTTTTCATTACCTGCTGCAAAGAAAAAGCAACCAAACAATGCAGCTAAAACCAACAAAGATTTTATTTTCATATCAATATTTTAAATATGTAGATCATGTTAGGCAAGAAATTTTCAGAAGCAGTTAGAAACTTTTGTAAAGTTTTCTGATGTTTAGAGGGGAAGGTACTTTCGAGATGACCATTACGCTTTTTGGATCGGAGTCCAATTGAAAGGTATAGGGGGTATTCAAAGTGTATCCCACAGTCGCGCTATACTCATGGAAGAACTTTATATATACTGCCAACTCAGCATCAGACAGAGTGGAGGCATAGTCGGCTTCTTCATCTTCGAGGACATAGAAGTTGATATCCATCGCATGGCTGAAATACCCAGCCTTGAAATTCCAACTGAGTTCATACCCCGACTTCTTGATATTATCAATAGCCACATAAGCACTGGAGCCATACCACTCAGACGTGAATGAGTATTCAGCGTGCTGAATCGGGCCATAGTTTCTATTTTCGTCGTATCCCACTACATAGAGGTGAAGTGTCTTTTGGGTGCCCATGGAAACGTAATAACTTTCCAAAGCGAAATTGAACTCTCCTCCTTCCACGTATTTTTGAGACTGCATCATATCTCTGACCACATTTTCCGATAATGAGGAATTAGAGAAGTAATATTTAAAACCTGTGCTGGAGCCTGCAAGGTCAACTTTGACAGCACATCCACTTTGCAGAAAAGCGGA
>CAZIAX010000012.1:0-9986 GCA_964537745.1 uncultured Sangeribacter sp. | reverse complement strand
AGGAACATGTAGCTTACCATCTCATCCAGACGGAAGACAGTCTTCGATCTCTGCCCAACAGTAAATCTCTTTTTGACCCTTGATATGCTTATAGCACTCGGCCGACCTTCCAAATAATAAGTACCCAGCATACCATCATACATATAAGTACTGCTTCCTCCACCCGGTTTATAATGTGCCTCCGGTCCGTTAATAGCGGTAATTCTCACATCTTTTGCATTCTTTGCAATGACCGTACCACCCATCATAGCATCGACAGTCTGCCCATCTTTTTTCACATTGAGCTTCACAGGGTATTCCTCATCATTATACTTTGAAGCAATGTAATGTTTTCCTTCTTCAAGATCAAGCGTATAGACATAGGGATAACTATAAGTGTCAGCTTTCCCATAAGGAGAGACCAAATTTTCGTCGACATAAAGATTTACAAAAGGTTCCGCCTGGATATGCACTCTATATGTATTGTCTTCATTTACATTTTCAACAATATTTTCTTTCGGAGCCTCTTTGCCACCGACCTCCGCTTTCCATAATTCACCACTTTTTACCGGATGAGGGAATTTCAATTCTACCTCGTGAAATCTATCACTTCTAATAGTAAGACTTTTGGTGCCATTAATAAGATTTACCAAATACACATAACCAGCATCGTTGCCAGACTTTTGCACTTCCTCGAAAACATTGTTGGAGAACTTCAAGTCATTGAGAGGCGACCAAATCATGACACATGCAATTGCATCTCCATTATGGTCAAGACGAGCCAAATGTTCAGGCAGGTCTTCCGGGTCATCTGATACAAGCTGACACTCCAGAACAGAATAGGCTGCCTGCTGCGCCTGACAAACCGCGAAGGCCATAAGCGCCATCAATGAAAGGAATAATGATCGCATAATTTTTATTTAGTAAGTTTTATCGTTCCTAATTTTGTAGTCTTTTGAGCATTGACCTTAACATTGCGCTTCACTACAGATTTATATCCCTGCTTTGAGAATTCAACATCGTAAATGCCTACGAGTACCTCATTGTTTCCCTTCAAAGGAGTTCGCCCGACGTTTGTACGTTCCCCTCCTGAAATCAAGGTGACAGTAGCCCCTGACGGATCGCTCGCGCAAGCAAGCGATCCTTTTGGGAATACGTAATAGAGAGTAGCCTCATATGTGGTCTTAGCCTCAATCTTCGGGAGGTCGATCTTCAGAGTGGAGCCAGAAGGAGCCACAGCCTCTATCTTCTTTGTAGTCGCCGGAAGATATACATAATAGACACCTGCCTCATATTGAACTTCGCCAACCACATCTCCTTTGAATTTCAAACCATCTATAGTAGAGTGAAAAATGACCACTCCACATGGCAATCCCTTGGCATCCTTCCTTTGGTTGCGGGAGGCATAGATGCTGGTGGGCAATATCTCCACACTCTTTTCTATACACAGAGTCTGCGCCAAGCCACCGAGCGACATCAGGCAGACCATAAGAAACAAAACCAATTTTCTCATATCAAATACCTTCAATAGAATTCAAGTCAAAAATCTCGTCTTCAGGGAGAGGCTGGGTCTTGCCATTGTCAAGATACATCGGCTGCCATGTACGCACATGAATCTGAGGCTGGTCTGGGTCAGTGAAATCCCAAACCATAAACACGTAACCCTCGTCGCTGTAGGTAGATGTATTCCAGTTCTGAACCACACGGACTCCATAGATGTCGGGGTTGGCGCCATGACGCTTGATCTGGACATCGTCAAACTCCACATTGATATATCTTACCGTATTGAAAGTTCGCTTCAGCTTTGCAAGATATTCCTGCTTATTCTGCTTTGTGTATTTCACATGAGGCAAAGATAACGACAAGCCGTCAGTCATCTTTTTAGGTTTCACGATACTACCCGTGATGATAAGGGCATCGTCGGAGAAAACTTGATTGAGGAATTTGAGGTCGCGCTGATTGTAGGAGGTGCGGAACCTCTCCACATAGTCGAGAATCTGCAAGCGACGCTCCATATCCTTGAGCTGGACACCTTTCTCCATAATCTGCCGCCATGTATTGTTTTCGATAGAGAAGTAGACCGACTCTATCTTTCCGGCCCGATTAAAGTTGATCACTGCTTCCTTATAGTCGGGAGCACATCCATCATCCTGCGGAAGCACCTGAAGAGGAATATTGCGCATCTGATAGCCGGAGGCAGAATTCAGTATCACCTCACCGATATATTGGTCTTCAGGGCGAAAATGTACATTCTCCCACAGCATCTCGACCGACATCTGTCCGTCGTCGGCAACAAGGCCCACAAGGTTAAGGGCGCGGTCTTGAGAGTATGCATCGCTAACCTCTGAAAGAAATCTCGAGGCATTGTTTTCTATCGTGGCCTTAAGCTGAGGGTTGTCGTCAAGGCCATCGATGACCTCCACCTCAACCTGTGCGCTGACCGATAGCACACATGTTATCAGAAAAGAAAGAAATGCTTTAAATCGTAAGTTCATGAGATTGAGTTTATTAACATACTAATTATTAATAGTAAACCAGAAAGCGGAGCCATTTGAATAGTCGTGAGGATCCACTTCCCGCTTAGTGATGGCATTTATCCACTTTCCACTGCGGACGTTTACTATGGCTACAAGTTTGTCGTTTATAAGAATAGCCACATAAAAGTCGTCAATGCTTGATATAGGGAATGCGGCAGCTGCCGAGATTTTTCCTTCCTTACGCAAATCAGTCAAAGTGGCCAATAAGTTGTCACGGTCGCCAACTATCGCAAGCGATGCTATGACGGGATTCATCTGAATCTCCACTGCATCTACATGAGAGATAGTGTCGCGCACCACTGCCGGAGTCTCCTGCTTAGGGATATCTACTACCTCATACGTCTCATCATCTGTCTTGGTGAGTACCATCGAGTTGGAAGCATTACCAAGCGGTTTCAAATCAGATTTCTTCACGTAAAGCATCACACGATAGCGATTGTCGGAAATCCTGGAATCAAGTCTCTGATAGATGCTTGCCACTTCCCGGAGATAGACGGCATCAGGAGCATCTTTCTGGGTCTCTGTGATATAAGAGGAAATCTGTCGGGTCAGGTCCTCGAGTGCTTTGTCGTAGGCCTCCTGTTCGGTAGCTGCACGGCAGTCGGCGGAAATATAAGTCTTTGTATCCCTACCAATCTTACTCATAGCACGCTCCGTATTGATATCAGCATATGTAGCCGACACCATACCCATCAAGAGACATATCAGAAGTAAAATTCTTATTTTCATTTGAATTCTTCAAAAAGGTGTTTGAGATTGTCAAGTCTTACGTAGCAGTTCATCTTAGCCTTCGCTTCAGAGGATGACGACTGTCCGGCAACTGGGATGTCGACTGTCAGCACGTGAGCGAATCCTCCCGGCTTGTTGAGCCACACATACAGGCCTTTGATGACCTTGCCATCATATTCATCCACTCCCCAATACGGGATACTTCCCTCTGAGGAAAGCTTATTGTGAAGATCCTCCAGAGTGATAGAAACCGGAGTCTTCTTGTAGCCATATTGGCTCACATCCATAGTAAGATTTATAGGCTCAGGAGAATATCCGGTAAGCATGTAGTTGGAAAGGCACTCAAGAGGATAGGCTGAATGGTTGACTACCAACTCACATTTATCCTTAGAATCGTCCACTGGCTGATAGAGCACCTGATGGCCTAAGCGTGGAGTGATGTAGTAGCCAAGATCGCGCACATAGAAGGGAGAGTACTCCACTTTCCTCAGACGGGAGGTAGCAACAACAGGAAGCTTTGAGTTTCTGTTCCCTGTAGGCTTATCAGCAAGCAGGCTCATCATTCGGTCTTCAAGTTGAATCTTATTGGAGAAAGTGAGCAAATCCACTCTGGAAGGGAAAGTGCAAGCGACCACCGTGCGTCCATCACGCTTCCACTCAGTGCTATAGACTCCATCTTCCAATGATATATGGAATTCCTCATCCCCAGTGAGCGACTTGAGAGCAGCATCCGTACCCTTGAGATAGCGGAAGCCTTGCTCCTTGGCCATACGAATAGTGTCGGGAGCCATCTCATCTCCTGAAAGCAACAAGGCGATATAGTGCTCGAGAAAGCGGGAAGCGAAAGCATACTCTTGGTCTTCTTTCAGCCCTTCAGGAACAATCGACTGTCTTCCCCATATTGGATATATGGAGAAGACAGCTATCATGATTATTAAAATCAAGAATATTTTTTTCGTGCGAGACGCCATACTTTTATCCGGCCTTACCAATTATGATGGCCTCTTTTGAGCCATCGCTCTTAAACCAACGACCCTGGACAAGATGTCCATTGTCCCACTCCCCTACCACGTATTCACCTGGCTGCGCAATGCGTCCTTTCGAGTCGCGGTCATCGATGGTGCGTGATGTGGAGTAAGTTAGAGTGCCTGTGCCATGAGGTTTGCCATTTTTCATACCACCGGTCCATGTGCCATAAGAGAGTTGATGTGTCGACGACTGAGGGGTACCAGCTTTGGGGTCGGCAGGTTTGGGGTTGGCGGGTTTTACGGCCGGAGACTCTACTACTTCAGCAGGAGGCGCCACTTCCTCGATTTCCTCAACCGCGGTCACTTCCTCTGCCTCTGGCTCGTCGGCAGCCAAGAAGGGATCTTCGGTGCTGTTGTCTTCATCTTCATCGATGGGATTGTCTGCTACTTTTTCTGCACCATACGGCTCAATCTTCTCAGCTTCCTTGCTGCCAATCAAAGCAAATATAATTGCAGCGATAATAGCCAAGGCCACGACTGAACCTCCGATTATGAACAGCATCTTGTTGTTGCCTTTGCTTACGCTTTTCTTTTTTACAGTCTTAGGCGCCTGCAGAAGTGCATCCAGTTCATGACCGCACTCGGGGCATACAAAATCATCAAATTCGTCAACCTCGATAATTTCATCTCTGTCTGCCTTAGAGCAACCACCTTTATTGGTACATCTGCCTTGTTTCATAGCCATATCAAATATTTAAAGTAGTATAAAGAATTCAGTTCCATAATTCATAGCAACACGGAAGGCAACGGGAGAATTAGCCTTAAATGCTATCTGAAAGACGTGCAAAATTAATAATTTTGAATGGCATATGCAAATTTTAACAAAAGAATTTCATCCAAAGCCCATAAACGTAGATAAGCGTGCCACCGAAGGGGCGACACGCTTATTTATCATGTCTTTAGATTATCAGTAGGAATGGGAATCTTCCTCCACCTCCTGCGGAGTCATAGGCTTAGCATTCATCTTGCTCCATACATACCAGATGTAGAGGATTACGACCGGCACAAGGAGCGAAACCCAAGACATCACTGTCAGCGTGAACTCAGTGCTGCTGCTGTTGGCGATATTGAGCGACGACTGCGGGTCGGTCAGCGACGGCATATAGCAAGTGTCGTTGTAAGCGAGGTCGCAGAGAAGACTGACGATGGTCACGATAGTGCCGACACCCGTCCACCATATACCACCACGATACTCCTTCTTGAAGGCTGTCAGTGCAAATCCTACAAGCACGAGTACCACTCCAATCAAAAGAGCAGCAAGAATCCACCACATCTCAATCAAATTGATGGCATATTTGTAAGTCACTGCAACCACTGTCCCATCTTCAGAGACTGCATAACCATCTGAGGTCAGGATAACAGCCACGAGAGCAAGAAAAAGCACCACAAAAATCAATCCATTGAGTATGGCCTTAATCCTTACGGCACTAAAGAACTTAGGCCCATCATCGATAGAATTCATGAGATAGAGTGCAGCGTTCATTCGGGCAAGGAAGAAGAGAGTAAAGCCAACAAGGAGGTTTTTCCAGCTCAGAATAGCCTCAATGCCGTGGGTGGGAGCCCATACTGAAATCACGGGCGCATTTCCATCGAGAATATTCCCGCGGGTCACAGTAAACTCTCCCCCAAAGAAGAGGATACCAACCGCTACACCTATCAGCACACAGCCTACGACGCCATTGATAAGCAGGAAAGCATCGTAGGTGCGGGTACCATAAAGATTGCCCGACTTTCTGCGGAACTCATAGCTTACAGCCTGCAGCACGAAGCTGAAGAGGATAGCCATCCATAGCCAGTAGGCACCGCCGAAAGAGGTAGAATAAAAAAGAGGGAAGGAAGCGAAGAAAGCACCGCCAAACACCACGAGCGTGGTAAAAGTCAGTTCCCACTTCCGTCCGAGAGAATTCACAATAAGGTTTTTAGCCATCGAACCGCGGGTCTCTAGCAAGAGGCTCTGACCACCCTGGACGAAAAGCATGAATACGAGGGCTCCGCCGAGAACGGCGATAAGAAGCCACCAATATATTTGTAATGTTTCCATCTTTTTATTTGTTTAGGGGGTTTAGGAGGTTTAATATGTACTTAAACCATTTAAACTACTTAAACCATTTAAACCATTTTATTCTGTAATCTCTCTGTTGGAGCCTTTCTTGACTTCGTTGACCATGATCGAAATCTCGGCTGCTATGAGTGCGGCAAAGACTATGGCAAAGAGCCAGAATGTGAGCTGCACAGACTGAGCTGAAACAGCAGAGACGGCTGCCTGAACAGGGAGGATGTCCTGGATAGTCCAAGGTTGACGGCCAACCTCAGCCACAATCCAACCTGCCTCACTGCAAATCCACACAACAGGAATGCTTAGCACCCCGACCCAACGTGCAAGTCGCGTTTCAAACCAAGTTGGCTTCTTATAGACAATGAAGAGGGCCACAATGAGGAAAAGAAGTAGATAGCCACCCGCAATCACCATGATATGGAATGAATAGAAAGTAAGAGACACTGGAGGAACAGCATCTTCAGGAGAGTTGAAATATCCGTATCCAAAGAAGGCATAATTGGCTTTGATTCTCTCGAGCGCATTAGCAACTGCAGCCTCATCGCCAGCCTTGCGGGCTGCCTCATAGTCGCGGAGAGCCTGCTGGGCAGCCTTGCCTATCTCAATACGCTTTGCATAGCTTACAGTGTTGATAGTGTCGCCCTGCGGAGTGACGGCGATGCCTTCGATAAGGTCGTCGATACCCTGCACGAAGCTGTTGGCATCATGGTTGGCGAGAATAGAAAGCCCTTTGGGGATGGCGATTTTATACTTCACGTCTCTTTCTTTCTCATCTACAATGCCAAAGCCAATCAGTTCCTGTCCTACCTCTCCGCGATAGAGACCCTCCATGGCAGCGAGTTTCATAGGCTGAACCCGGGCAACTTGTACTGCAGAACCATCACCGGTCCACATAGTAAAAATCATACCGATAAGCCCAATCCAGCCTGACACCTTGACAGAGTCTTTTGCCATCTGAAGGTTTTTGCCTTTGGCAGCGATGATGCAGCTGACGCCGATCACAAAGACTGAAGCAAGCACCCAACCGCTCGTCACGGCATGGAAGAATTTGTTGATTGCCACAGGGGAAGTGGCGACTGCGATGAAGTCAGACATCACGTTGCGCATCTGGTCGGGGTCAAACTCCATCCCAACAGGATACTGCATCCAGGCATTCGCGATGAGAATCCAAAGAGCGGAAAGCGATACGCCAAGAGCAACCAGCCAAGTGGAGGCAAGATGGAATCCAGCCGAAACCTTCTTCCAACCAAAGAACATGACTGCGAAGAAAGTAGCCTCCATGAAGAAGGCGAGCAGACCCTCAATGGCGAGTGGAGCTCCAAAGATATCACCTACAAACCAGCTGTAGTTCGACCAGTTCGTGCCGAACTCAAATTCGAGGATGATGCCTGTGGCGACTCCGATGGCGAAGTTGATGGCGAAGAGCGTCATCCAAAACTTCGTTGTCTTAAGCCATTTCTCAGATTTTGTACGGTAATAGATTGTCTCCATGACGGCGACAACAAGGCTGATTCCGATGGTCAGCGGAACAAAGAGCCAGTGGACTATAGCGGTCAAAGCGAACTGAAGTCGCGACCAGTCGACTACTTGAATCAAATCTTCCATGGGTATGTTGAGAGTTTTTAGTTTTTAATTTTAAGTTATATGAGTTGCATTTTTTAGCGCGTGGTTAGTTGCTCGGCTACTGCTCGGGCACGGTCGTTGTCATTGTCGTAGTTTTCTTTTAGGATGTCGGGAAAGAAAAAGAGTTTAAAGACGAAAAAGAGGATGATAACCTTAATGAATATTATCGCCCACAACTTCTTGCCGACGGTCATGCTTTTAAAACCATCGACATAGAAATCCACCACTTTTTTTGCCTTGCTGACAAATCCGACCATAATCAAACGCGTTAAAAATATTTAAATTTATTCGCAAAGATAGCAAACTGTCGCGACATATGCAAAAATAGAGTGCCAGTTTTCTTCTCTATTATGGGGATTTATGCTCTAAAACATAAAAAATACCGAGTAATCTTGAGAGATTATTCGGTATTTAGATTGTTTAAGACGGCACACTGAAGCACGGGCCGTGTGTCCCTACAAAAGACATGTCGAAAAAATCTTATTATTTCATGTCTTTGGTGGCTCCGTAGACTTGGAGGGCATCGTATGCGAGGGCGGCTTTCTCTCGGGCTTCCTCCACTGATTTGCCTCTCGCCAGGATGACTCCCATGCGGCGATGGCCGTGAACCTCCGGTTTGCCAAAAATACGCATCTGTGTGCCGGCCTCTGAAAGTACCTGCTCGAGATTGTCAAATTCCACGCAGTCGGCGTTTCCCTCAAGCACGATGGCGCGCGATGCGGAGGGTCCGTAGAAGTCAATGGCGGGAACGGGAAGACCAAGAAGAGCGCGGACGTGGAGCGCGAACTCCGACATATCCTGAGATATCATAGTCACCATGCCGGTGTCGTGCGGACGGGGAGAAACCTCGCTGAAGATGACCTCGTCGCCTTTGATGAATAGCTCTACTCCAAATATGCCGTAGCCCCCGAGAGCGTCGGTCACTTTTTTGGCTATCTCGCGTGCTGACTCAATAGCCTTTTCCGACATCGGCTGTGGCTGCCAAGAATAACGGTAGTCGCCATCTATCTGTATGTGGCCGACGGGCTCACAGAATGCCGTGCCAGCCACGTTGCGCACCGTAAGCAGGGTTATCTCATAGTCGAAATCTACAAAACCTTCCACAATGACACGTCCCGCCCCTGCGCGGCCACCTTCCTGCGCCTCTTTCCAAGCATAGTCAATCTGGTCGGGGTTCTTTATGACGCTCTGGCCATGACCTGATGAGCTCATGATGGGCTTTACGACACATGGAATGCCAATCTCCTTTACTGCCTCATCGAATTCCTCGCGGGTTGAGGCAAAGCGATAGGGAGAAGTCTTGATGCCGAGCTCCTCATGAGCAAGGCGGCGAATACCTTCGCGGTTCATAGTAAGCCATGCAGCGCGAGCTGTCGGAGTCACATTATAGCCCTCCTTCTCAAGCTCAACGAGTGTAGAAGTAGCGATAGCCTCAATCTCAGGGATGATATGGTCAGGCTTTTCAAGCTCTACAATGCGACGGAGTTCTTCGCCATCAAGCATATTAAACACGTAGCAACGGTGGGCCACCTGCATGGCGGGAGCCCCCGCATATTTGTCGCAGGCCACGACCTCCACACCAAGACGCTGCAGCTCGAGAGCCACTTCCTTACCAAGTTCACCGCTGCCGAGGAGCATTGCCTTGCGCCCCTTCGGAGTCATCACACTACCAATCTTTGCCATATTTCTTGAATTGAGAATTTAGAATTGAGAATAGAGAATTGATTCATTCTCCATCTCTTTGACACACCATTTGTGAGTCAACAATACCAATTGAGAGTGCAAAATTAATGAATTTTGGGAAGATAGGCAAATTCAGACGGGAAGTAATGTGACTTTTTGGAGATTTAATTGTTATAATGGCAAATGTTTGACCTTTATCTACTATAATTATGAAAACCACAGATCGTATTCGCCATCTATTTCACGTCATCTCCAACGTGCGCCCGATCATCTGGATCGGTTCCTACATAGCTTTAGTGCCGGTATTCGCCGTAATCTACTGGCTCCTCCCCGACGGACAGTTCAGGATTC
>CAZIAX010000011.1:0-24716 GCA_964537745.1 uncultured Sangeribacter sp. | reverse complement strand
ATGTGCTCTATATCCTCGATGAACCCTCAATTGGTCTTCATCAGCGCGACAATGAGCGTCTTATCAACAGCCTTAAGCAACTTCGAGACAATGGCAATTCCATCATTGTCGTTGAGCACGATAAGGATATCATGAATGAGGCAGACTATATAGTCGATATTGGTCCCGGTGCGGGCCGTAAAGGAGGTAATGTAGTGTTCCAGGGTACTCCCTCAGAGATGAAGCAGACTCATACTCTTACTGCTACCTATCTTAATGGCGAAAACTCTATTGAGATTCCTAAGGAAAGACGTCAAGGAAACGGTAAGTTTCTTAAGATCAAGGGAGCCACTGGCCACAACCTCAAGGATGTAGATGTGGAGTTTCCGCTTGGCAAGTTCATATGCATCACTGGAGTGTCTGGATCTGGAAAGTCAAGTCTTGTCAATGGAACTCTCCAGCCAATACTGAGCCAAAAATTCTATCGTTCCAACACGCAGCCTCTTCCTTATAAGGAGATTGAGGGCATTGAGAATGTGGATAAGGTTGTGACGGTTGACCAATCTCCTCTTGGTAGGTCACCTCGTTCGAATCCCGCCACATATACCGGCGTCTTTACTGACATCCGTAAACTTTTCATGGAGCTTCCGGAATCCAAGATACGTGGATACAAACCTGGTCGTTTCTCATTCAATGTGAGCGGCGGCAGATGCGAGGCATGTAAGGGCAACGGTTATCGTACTATTGAGATGAACTTCCTTCCCGATGTTCTCGTTCCTTGTGAGGAGTGTCATGGTAAGCGCTACAATCGTGAGACCCTTGAGGTGCGCTACAAAGGTAAGTCAATTGCCGATGTTTTGGAGATGACGGTCAATCAAGCCGTGGAATTTTTCGAGAATGTCCCTTCAATCTTGAAGAAGATTAAGGTGCTTCAGGAAATTGGCCTTGGATATATCAAGCTTGGTCAGCCATCTAGCACACTCAGCGGAGGCGAAAACCAGCGTGTAAAACTTGCCACTGAATTGGCAAAGAAGGATACTGGACGTACTCTCTTTATTCTTGATGAACCTACTACTGGTCTGCACTTCCAGGATATAAAGGTTCTGCTCGGAGTAATCAACAAGCTTGTCGACAAGGGCAACACGATGGTGGTCATTGAGCATAACCTCGACGTAATAAAATCTGCCGACTGGTTGATTGAGATGGGTCCGGAAGGTGGTAAGGAGGGTGGCCAGTTAGTGGCCGCGGGAACCCCGGAAGAGATGTCGCTCCTCGACACCCCGACCTCCCGTTTCCTCCGCGACGAACTGAAATAATAAAAAACAAGCACGGCCTTTAGCCCTGCTTGTTTTTTTATTTTTCATTAGCACCAGCGCGAAGTGAGCGCATATAGGCATCAAGTTTCGCCTCTGCTGGATTCTGTTGTGGTGTCCAGAATCTGGCTCCCACTAATCCATCTGGAAGATATTGCTGTGCAGCATAATGATTTTTGTAATCATGGGCATACATATAGTCATGACCATATCCCATTTCCTTCATGAGTGATGTCGGAGCATTGCGCAGATGCAAGGGTACTGGTAGGTCGCCGGTTTTCCTTACCATTTCAAGTGCATTGTCTATCGATAGATATGCGGAGTTGCTCTTAGGAGAGGTGGCAAGATAGATGGTGCATTCAGCCAAAATTATCCGCCCTTCGGGCCATCCGATTTTGGCCAGTGCATCAAAAGTGGCATTGGCAAGCAGAAGGGCATTCGGATTGGCAAGCCCGATATCCTCCGCTGCAAGTATCACGAGTCTGCGGGCAATAAACTTGGGGTCTTCACCCCCTGCCACCATTCGTGCAAGCCAATAGATGGCTGCATCGGGGTCACTACCCCGCACCGACTTGATGAAGGCGGAGATGATATCGTAATGCATCTCACCGTTACGGTCATATGCAGCTGGATTCACCTGCAGACAGTTGGTGACAAATTCATCATCTATGACTACCGGTGCGCCTTCCGGCACACTCTGCTCCAATAGGTCAAGTATATTGAGGAGTTTTCTTGCATCTCCTCCGGCAAACCTGAAAAGAGCCTTGGTGGATTTTACCTCCACATTCCTTTTAGAAAGAAATCTGTCATTTTTCAGAGCTCGGTCGAGAAGTGTCTGAAGGTCTTCCTCCTCAAGTGATTTAAGAGTATACACTTGTGCACGGCTAAGTAGTGGACGTATCACTTCAAACGATGGATTCTCAGTAGTAGCTCCAATAAGAGTGACAACACCCTTTTCCACAGCTCCTAACAGAGAGTCTTGCTGGGCCTTGTTGAAGCGATGGATTTCATCTATGAAGAGAATTGGACGGGCTTTGGCAAACATGCTCGAGGCCTCTCGGGTGCATTTCTCAATCACGTCTCTGACATCTTTTACGCCAGAGGTCACCGCGCTGAGTGTGTAGAAAGGGGCGTCGATCGTATTGGCTATTATACGGGCGAGCGTAGTTTTTCCTACCCCAGGTGGTCCCCAGAGTATAAAGGAGTTTATTTTCCCCGACTCAATCATATTGCGAATGATACCTCCTTCTCCGACAAGGTGCTTTTGCCCTATATAATCATCAAGAGAACTTGGCCTCAGTCGCTCAGCCAATGGTTCAAAGTTATGCATTTCCCTAAATTTTAAACTCTTTCACTGAGCACTTCCTCAAGCTTATCGACATTAATGTCAGCCACTTTGTTCACAACGATTTCACTGTATGGCTGAATATCTGAAGCTTTAAGCGTACCTGCAATCCCTATAACAAACGCTCCCGCGGCCTTCCCTGCTTTAACCCCTTGCAAAGAGTCTTCAAACACGGCACATCTCTCAGGCTTCACACCTAAAGCAGCCGCAGCAGCGAGATATCCTTCTGGATTTGGTTTGGAGTTTTTCACCTCATCTCCAGTAATGATGACATCAAACTTTTCTTTTAATCCTGGTATATCCATCCAAAGATGTTCCATTTTCAAATCATTGCTGCTCGTCACCAATGCTATTGGTATTCCCTTGCTCTTAAGGCTGTCGAGAAACTCTATTGCTCCAGGCATAGGTTCGTAGATCACCATCCCCTCAAGGCGTATCAACTCCTTCTTTACGTCTTCTCTTGCCTCCTCTGGGAAGTGGCGCTCCAATATGTCTTCAAGAGTAGTTCCTTTTATCTTATAAGGGAAATCCTCTATTCCGGTAGGCCATTGGCGTTCGATTGCCTCCCATATTTTAGTGTATATTCTTTCGCTGTCGACCAATACACCATCCAGGTCAAACAAGCATCCTATATCTTTCCTCTTTTCCATATTCTTTCTTTTTATAATTCTAAAAAAGGTTCTTACACCTACCAGGTCGGAGACCTGGTGATTGTGTCGAAACCCCACGGCTTCAGCCTGGGGTTATAAAAACATCCCTCAGTAGCCTCAGAGAGACGAATTGTGGTTGCATTTTGAAGACAACACTTACAAAATTACTTAAATTTTATGAAGTGCCAAAAATATTTATTAACTTTGTAGTGTAAACATTCAGAAGCCGTTTTTGTTTCTGCTTTTGATTATAGATGCGGATATGATTAAAGATATATCTCTTCGTGTTTCGCCCGAGATTGCCGCTTCTCCTGAAAAGCTCGCGCCTAAGGTGTTTGGAGCAGCCGGCTGCAAGGTAAACGATTGGAAAATCGTCAAGCGTTCGGTCGATGCGCGTAAACGTGACATAATTATCAACCTCACTGTCAGGATTGCCTCCGGAGAAGACCAAAAGGTTTCTTCCGGATATTCTCCTGTTGTCTTTCCTGATGTCGCAGACTCTAAGCAAACAGTTATCATTGTAGGAGCTGGGCCTGCAGGGCTCTTCGGAGCTCTTGAGTGCATCCGTCTTGGTATGCGTCCGATAGTGCTCGAGCGAGGCAAAGACGTGGATGCCCGTCGCCTCGATATTGCAACTCTTAACCGCGAGAAGAAGATTGACCCAGAGTCAAACTATTGTTTCGGTGAGGGTGGTGCTGGCACTTTTTCCGACGGTAAACTTTATACACGTAGTAAAAAGCGCGGCAATCCCGCGGAAGTGCTTTCATTGCTCGTACAGCATGGAGCTGACGAAATCATTCTCATTGATTCCCATCCCCATATTGGCAGCGACCGTCTCCCTGGTATTATGAAAAGTATTCGTCATACTATTATTGACTGTGGGGGAGAGGTTCGTTTCCAGACAAGGGTTGACAGCTTGCTGATAGAAGACGGCAAGGTGGTCGGTGTGGAGACATCCGATGGTGAGAAGATACAGGGCGATGCAGTGATTCTTGCTACCGGTCACTCGGCCCGCGACGTCTATCGCAGTCTGGCACGCGATGGAGTGAAGATGGAGGCAAAAGGACTCGCAGTCGGTGTCCGTCTTGAGCACCCCCAGCGCCTGATAGACCAGATACAATATCATAACACTGCAGGCCGAGGACGTTGGCTCCCGGCTGCAGAATATAATTTCGTGACTCAGGTTGACGGCCGCGGAGTCTATAGTTTCTGTATGTGCCCGGGAGGGGTTGTAGTGCCGGCTGGCAGTGCACCTGAAGAACTCGTGGTCAACGGTATGTCGGCTTCTGCTCGTAGCAGCATATGGTCCAATTCCGGAATGGTCGTAGAGCTCCGTCCTGGTGATTTCCCGGAATATGCCGGAAGAGGAGAGTTTGAGATGCTCGATTTGGTGGAAGATATCGAAAAGAAATTCTACAAGGACTCAAATGAGAGCATTGTTGCTCCTGCCCAAAGGATGAAAGATTTCGTCGAAGGAAAAAAATCGAAAAACCTTCCACCCTCCAGCTATCTGCCGGGTCTTTATGAGGCGCGCATGGATCAGATGCTCCCTCCTTTCATTGCAACTCGGCTGCAGAAAGGTTTTCAAGATTTCGGCCGAAAAGCCAAAGGTTTTCTGACCAATGAAGCCATCCTTATCGGACTTGAGTCACGGACTTCAAGTCCTGTCCGCATTCCTCGCGACAAGGAAACTCTCTGCCACATCGAAGTTGAAGGACTCTATCCGGCTGGTGAAGGAGCAGGCTACGCAGGAGGCATAGTTTCTGCCGCCATCGACGGAATGCGCTGCGCCCAAAGCATCCACCTTTCCCTCAACCCTAACTCTTAACTCTTAAAAATAATGAGCACAATACTCGCAATAGAGACATCTGGAAAATACTGCAGTGTAGCCCTAATTCATGAAGGATTGGCTGAGTTCAGCCGTGAGGATGAAGTGGAGATGAACCATGCACGCGCCATCGGTCCCTTCGTAGATGAATGTGTTAAGGAGGCTCGTCGTCGCGAATGGAAAATTGATGCAGTAGCCGTGAGTATGGGGCCCGGTAGCTATACCGGTCTTCGCATCGGCCTTTCCATGGCTAAGGGGCTATGCTTCTCTCTGAATGTTCCACTGATAGGAATATCTACATTGAAACTCATCGCTGTCAAGGCGATGTTCCGAAATATCGATTGGAAGGGAGATGAGATTCTTGTCCCGATGATTGATGCCCGTAGGATGGAGGTTTATACAGCAGCCTACGATTTCCGCTTGGATGCCATAATAGAGCCCCAACCTCTCATTCTCGTAGAGGAAAGCTATTCAGAACTTCCAGAAGGTCGCTCCGTTTATTTTATGGGCGATGGAGCAGCTAAGTCGAAGGAAGTGTTGAAAGGGGATGGCTTCCATTGGCTCGATGGAGTGAATCCCAAGGCTTCAGACATGACAGCACTTGCTGAGAAAGCCTTCCGCGAAGGCGATTTCCTTGACGTTGCTTACAGCGTCCCGGAATACCTTAAAGAATACGAGGCAAAAAAATCCGCCGTCAAAGGCCTGTAATTATGGAGTGGCGGCTTCCCATCCTTAGGTAGGGACACGCGGTTCGTGCATTGCGGTTCAAAAGACCAATACTGCGTAGCCGTGGAATGGAGGCGTCCTCGCCTCCACCGAGCCGACTCCCCCTAACTATGGCCATGGATTGGTTTATCTGAACCGCATTGCACGGTTCGTGCCTCCGCCCAAGAGTATTTGAGTTTATTTATCAAAATTATAAAGTTATGGAAGAAAAAAACTACAATATAAATACCCAAGAAATAGGAGCAACCAACGTAGCTCCCGAACTCCTCCACATGATTCCCTACAACACCGGCATGGAGCCGCTGCTTCTCGCCGAATATGGGCGCAATATACAGAACCTTGTTGACTTCTGCGTCAGCATTCCTGACCGCGAGGAGCGCACTCGTTGTGCCTACGCGATTGCTGAAATTATGACCATACTTTTCCCCGCTCTGAAGAAAGACCCCAACGACCGCAAGAAAATTTGGGACCATATAAATATCATGTCCCGCTTCGAACTCGACATCGATTTCCCAGTCCCCGTCCTTCAGGCTGAGGAGGCTAATCCTACCCCCGACCCGATTCCATACAGCAACTCTCGCGAGATTATATTCCGCTATTATGGAAAGCATATCCAGGAGATGGTTCGCACGGTGGCTGATATGGAGGAGTCTGAAGAGAAGTTCAATCTGATTGGTGTCATAGCCAACCATATGAAGAAACTGATGCTCGCTCATAATAAGGAGGCGGTCAGCGATATGAAGGTCTTCAACGACCTCCGCTTTATCAGTGAAGGGAAAATTGACCTTATGCCTGGAGATATCTACCTTTATGATTTCCAGGAGGTGCAGCAACCTACAAGGCAGAAGCAGAACAATAAGAAGAAAAACAAACAAAATTATTGAGGAGATGAGTGAGTTCATTGTAGAAGGCGGTTGCCGTCTTCAAGGTTCCATCGAGCCTCAAGGTGCCAAAAACGAGGCTCTGCAAGTGATCTGTGCTACGCTTCTTACGTCTGAGAAGGTGACCATTTCCAATCTGCCTGATATCGCCGATGTAAATAATCTCGTCGACCTCCTTACTCATCTTGGCGTGAAGACTTCCTATCTTGATCGCCATACTTGTGAATTTCAGGCTGACAATGTCAACCTTGGATATCTCCATACGGAGGAGTTTCTGAAGAAAGCTCAGTCTTTGCGTGGTTCTGTTATGATAATCGGTCCGTTAGTCGCAAGATTTGGAGAGGCTGTGCTCCCGAAACCGGGTGGCGACAAAATAGGTCGTCGCCGACTCGACACGCACCTCATCGGTCTGGAGAAACTCGGAGCCAAGTTTGACTATGATTCATCAAAAAGAGTCTACAATATAACTGCGCCAACGGGGCTCAACGGTGTCTACATGCTTCTCGATGAGGCATCTGTGACCGGCACTGCAAATCTCATTATGGCTGCCGTTCTCGCAAAGGGTAAGACTACAATTTATAATGCCGCTTGCGAACCCTATATCCAACAGCTTTGCCGTATGCTCGTGCGTATGGGCGCCAAGATAGAGGGTATAGGGAGCAACCTTCTGAACATCGTAGGCGTCGATTCCCTTTGGGGTGCCAACCATCGTCTGCTTCCTGATATGATTGAAGTAGGAAGCTTTATAGGAATCGCGGCGATGACGGCAAGCAACATTACCTTGAAAAATGTCGGAATCCGTGACCTTGGTATCATTCCGGATGCCTTCTCACGCCTTGGTATCAACCTGAAGGTGAAAGGCGACGATATTATTATTAATCAAAAGGAGATATATGAA
Organism: uncultured Sangeribacter sp.; assembly: GCA_964537745.1. Lineage (GTDB taxonomy): Bacteria > Bacteroidota > Bacteroidia > Bacteroidales > Muribaculaceae > Lepagella. The sequence goes on along the minus strand of CAZIAX010000011.1, from coordinate 17,096 downwards.
ATCGAAACTTTCATAGATGGCTCTATCATGACCATTGCCGATGCTACGTGGCCCGGTCTTTCTCCCGACCTTCTAAGTATTTTCCTTGTGGCTGCCACCCAAGCCAAGGGAAGCGTGTTGATACATCAGAAAATGTTTGAGAGCCGTCTTTTCTTTGTCGATAAACTTATTGATATGGGTGCGCGTATTATATTGTGTGATCCTCACCGTGCGGCAGTCATCGGAAGTGGCAAGTTCAATTCCCTGAAGGCAGCGAGGATGGTGAGCCCTGATATTCGCGCCGGTATCGCTCTCCTTATGGCGGCAATGTCGGCTAAGGGTACAAGTCGAATTGAAAACATCGACCAGATCGACAGAGGATACGAAAACATTGACGAACGCCTCAATTCTCTTGGGGCAAAGATATTTAGAAATTAATGATAACGGATGATGAAATCACTTCAGTTGGTAAACTTCTGAAGACGCATGCCCTGAAAGGGGAAATGAATATGGTGCTCGATATTGACCCAGGCTACCTTGAAGAGGGGAATCCAGCAGTGCTCGACATCGATGGCATATATGTGCCATTCTATGCCGATAACATCCGCACGAAAGGGAGTTTTTCCTATTTGGTCAAGTTTGAGGGTATTGACAGTGAGATAGAGGCCAAGAAACTCGTCAATAAGACAGTCTTTGCGCTTCGTGATCGACTAAAGGAGTACATGCTTGACAACTATGACGAGGAATATGCTCTCTACGATGACTTAATCGGTTGGACAGTAGAAGACAAAGATTCCGGAGTGATAGGAAAAGTTGTGGAAATCGACACTAATACTGAAAATGAACTCTTTATCGTGGAGACTCCAGATGGGAAGACGGTCTATATCCCGTTGACTGAAGACTTCATCGAAAAAATGAACGAGGAGACAAAAACCATTTTAATGAATCTCCCCGAAGGCCTCCTCGACCTCAACTAAATTTTTTATTATGTTTAAGAGCACACTACTATCACTTATCCTGCTCTTGGGCGTCTTCAGCATTTCAGCCCAAGACACCGAACTTGAAGACTTGACTTTCGCGCAGATGCTCAAGTCTGTTGATCTCTCCAAGGAGCAGAAGGCAGCCGACCTTATCCGTAAGTTTCAGGATGTGGAGGCTCGCAAACGTCTGATGAATGGCCCTCTCTCCCCAAAGCAAGGAAATTGCAATATCGAGGCGTTTCGCAATAAGGAGGTGACCCTAATCACCATACCAGCCTCCAATCTCTTCGGTCCAAATTCTTCGGAACTCTCTGACGGAGCCTCTAAGTATCTCACTCCTATCAAGAGATACATGAAAGATCCAGACATGTTCAGGGTGCTTCTCGTGATGCATACCGATAACACTGGCTCTCCAGAATATCGAGACAACATCACGGCCGACCGTGTGGATGCCATCACTACTTGGTTTGAGGATGAAGGAGCCGACACCTCATACACTTTCTCCTACGCATTCGGTGATGAGATGCCCCTTGTCCCCAACACCTCTTACGAGAATCGCGCAGCCAACCGCCGTCTCGAAGTCTACCTGATGCCCGGAGCCAAAATGCTCGAAGAAGCAAAAAAAGGCAAAATCGACTTCTAAAAAGCTGTTTTACTGCGTAGCCGTGGAATGGAGGCGTCCTCGCCTCCGCCGTGCCGTCCCATCACTGCGTAGCCCCTTGGTTCTTGACTCTTGGTCCTTGACCCTTAGCATACTGCGTAGCCATGGAATGGAGGCGCCCTCGCCTCCGCCGTGCCGTCCCAGTACCGCGTAGCCCATTCTCAATTCTCAATTCTCAATTCGAAAAAATGCACACCCCTTATTATATCGTCTATGAAGACAAAATAGAACGCAACCTCCAGCTCCTCCGCCGAGTGGAGCTGGAAGCCGACGTGAAGATCATCATGGCCTTCAAGGCCAATGCACTATGGAAAACCTTCCCCATAGTCAAAAGATACTTCACCGCAAGCACCGCCAGTTCACTCAACGAGATGCAGCTTTCTCTCGACTATCTTGGCAATGACGTTCACGCCTATTGCCCGGTTTATACCGACGAGACTTTCCCAAAGTTTCTTGCCGGCTGCTCTCACATCACCTTCAACTCCCTCGCCCAATTCAATCGCTTCAAGCCCCATATTGATGCTTGGAATGCAGAGTATCCGGAAAAGCAAGTGAGTGCAGGACTCCGCGTGAATCCCCATTGCAGTGTCATAGAGACCGACATCTACAATCCCTGTGTCCCTGGCTCAAGGTTTGGCGAATCAGCCTCGGCTCTCGCCGATGGCCTTCCGGAAGGAATAGAGGGTCTGCACTTTCATGCCCTTTGCGAATCGGATAGCCATGACCTGGCTAAAGTGCTTGATGCACTGAAGGAGCAATATGGTCATCTTTTGCCGAAAGTGAAGTGGCTCAATATGGGTGGTGGTCACCTCATGACCCGCAAGGGATATGATATCGACTTCCTCATCGCACTCATGAAAGATCTTCATAAGGAGTATCCCAACATGAAGATTATCATGGAGCCTGGAAGTGCCTTTATGTGGCAGACCGGTGATTTGATCACTCAAGTTCTCGACGTGGTGGAAGATGCAGGAATCAAGACCGCTATCATCGACGCGTCTTTCGCCTGCCATATGCCAGACTGTCTGGAGATGCCCTACAAACCTGTGATTGCAGAGGCTCTTCCTGAAGAAGAGAACACGGATCTCCGCACTGGCGATCATCATTTCGGAGACTCAGAGCGCCACACTTACCGTCTCGGAGGAAACTCTTGCCTTAGTGGAGACTTTGTCGGAGACTGGGACTTTGCAAAACCCCTCAAAGCTGGCGACAACCTGACTCTTTGCGACATGAACCATTACACCACGGTGAAAACCAACATGTTTAATGGCATCCAGCACCCATCCATCTGGCTCCAACCCAAAGAAGGCGACCCCATTCTCCTCCGCGAATTCACCTACGCCGACTACCGCGATCGCATGTCATGATAAACCCTGACAAATACTATTGGACAAACAGAGCCTCAATCCACCACATCCAGAAGCTCCTCGACTTTCTGCCTGAAGGAAGTGATCCCGAAAAGATCCTTCATTCAGGCAATCCTCGTTATATCGAGCATATCGAGCGGCAAATCTTAAGCACTGATGGGCACCGCAGATACGACCTCCTGATAGAATACGATATCTATCATCCCTCTCATGGTGTCTACTTCGGATGTCGATCTACCACGCTCCCCAATTTCGACCATCAAGAAGAGACAGATAAAGCTCTGCAAGAATGGAATGCCGTTCTCCCTTTGGCTTTGCGCAGGCTAAACAATGTATTCCCTGAAAAAGACTTCTCCTGCCGTCTCCGTGACACAGACAATGACAACGACCGCACATTCTGGCCATTCTGGATCTCCCTCCATGAAGACGAGTCGCCACAAGACGTAGCCTGCACAGCCCTTCGAATATTAGCTGCAGCCTATCATGACTATGCAAATGGTAAATCAATCCCAAGCGCAATCCCAGAAAATAACGCTATAACTTATCCTTCCGTACTCACGGCATTCTCCAAAGAGGCCTACGACTCATTTATAGAACGACTCTCCGCAAATATCGCCATAGTCTCCGACCTTGAGCATAAAGACTCACGCACACGTCAAGCAATCGAGATGTTTGAAAGTCTCATTCAAGCAGCCGAGAAAGAAGGACTCATAGTCCGCTCGAATGCCTATGAATATGCCTGGTGCCTGAAAGAGAGCATCTCCGACATAGAGTTTACGGGTATGGTCAAGACCGTATTCAAGATGATAGGAGAGAGGTTGAGCACCAACAGACCCATCAAAATCCCCTGGCGCCACATAATCCGCCTCTTCCTCCGCCACGACGAATCCCCTTTCAAAGAGCAAATCAAGACCCTCCGCCCCCAACACGACACCCTCACCACCCTCCACTCCCTCACCTCCCGCCTCCTCAACTGACATTTTTTACTATACGTATATTTCCAACTCCACCTCACATCACTAATTTTGCAAATAAAAAACACCAATGAGAAAAACAGTAAAATCAATCATGGCAGTAGCCGCATCCCTATTCATCGGCGCGATGGTGGCATGCTCAGGCGTCGGACAACCATCACCACAGGATGTGGCAGAGAAGATCGAGACTGGAGAAAAACTTGAAGAGGCAGACTATGAAACTATGCTCGACTATCTCGAAGAATTCGTTGAAGTAGGGGAGGACAGCCCTAACGATTACGAATCCGGACAGGCAGTAGCCCGTGAGTACCCGTACTTTCTGAAATTTGCCGATAAAGTTGTATATGCCCCGGCAAATATAAAAAACGGAGAACGTTACAGAGAAATAATGCAGCGCTACATCATCCTAATGAACCGCTAAACTTACAAAAGTTGACAGTCTACCTCGAAAAGATTTTACTGAAATATTTGGTATAGCCAAAATATTTCAGTAAATTTGCATTGTCAGAACCATTCTGACAGAAATATTCGATGCGTTCGATGCTTCTGCGACAACTGAAAATCGCCAAATCTTCCAGAAGACGTAAAGCAGTCTAAGAGCGCTTCATGCTTGCTCAGTAAAGTAGCGTCTGAAAGGGCGCTACTAATGCATAGGCATGCGTGAGGTAGACTGTTTTTCTTCAAGGCGTTTGGCGATGCCACAGTTGTAAGACAGCTCCGCCTTACGCATTTTTTATTCACAACCAAAAATTTTTTCAAATGAAAAAATCGATCCTAACACTCATCACCGCCCTCGCCAACCCCTCCAATACTGCGTAACCATGGTATGGAGCCGCCCTCGCCTCCGCCGAGCCGACCAATGGTAACTATGGCCCGACCATTACCCGAAAGGTAGGGACGCACGGTTCGTGCGTCCGCGAGCGGCACAACCCCGATTACAAATTGCATAGTAAATGGGAGGGAGACTTGCTTCAGCTTGGGCGTAGCCAATTGCAACCTCCCCGAGCCGACTCACCCTAACTTTTTCGAAGATTACCACAATAAAGAAGTCACTTCAACAGAAGTTCTATTTTGGGAGTACCGTGTCGGAACTTAAGCGCAACCATGATAGCCCGGAGGGCTAAAACTACGATTAACCCTCGGTGAAACCGGGGGAAACAATCCCCATCCACCCCATCTGCCCCAGAGGGGCAGCACGATTGAACGGACCTGGAGCCTCAGCTCAGGACCAGCACCTCGTAGAGGCAATTCGTGATAGCGTCATTATCCAAAATACAACTCATAACCTTGTAATAAAAAACAATATGAATAATCAAATGAATGGTTCAGGAAATCTTTCCAAAGTCCTGCAATGTATCCGTCAGGTAGATTCTATTTACGCTCAGTCGCCTACAGCCCAAATGCTGGTTAGTAATGCTCCGGCTATTTTACAAAGCTTCAATAGTATGAGGGCATTGGCTTTGCAACAGGAAAACGAACTAAAAGCGCTTGCCATCAATCGTAAATATGACCTTGATCGTTTCAAGGAAATTTCTTCCGGTATGATGAGAAATCTCGAATCTATCTTAAATCAGATTCATTCTTTGCAAGCAACTGTCAGGCAGAACGCATATTTCGCGAATACAGACCCGAATGCAAAAACTGTCATAGACTATACTAATCGTCAGATAGACCAAAGCATTGCAATGTTTAATAATCTTGCTTTTCATATATTAAATTCATAGAGTATGGCCGAAGAGAATAAAGACGTACTGGATGCTCTGGGTACAATGAAAGAAGATGAGATGACTAATCCTTCTTCTGCTTCTCCAGACATGGAAACATCCACTACTGTTGATTTAGAAATGAGTCAAGAACCAACCCCTCAACAAATCTCAGTACAAAAACAATTGCAGGTTTTCGAGGAAATCAATATTCAGATGGGTAAGTTTTGTCAAGCCCTGAAAGTAGTTGATGCGAAGTTCGATCAGCAAGCTCAGGTCTTCTTCAAAGCTGCTGATGAACTCGCTTCAAAAGAAAAACTCAATGATTCTGAGAATGTAGAACTCGCTGTCAACTTAGCAGCATGGGCTGCCGTCAAAATAGTTGGAAAATTATACGCAAATCTGAAAACGAGTCAGCAACTTGGTGAAGTAAAAAGAATCCTTCGTCAAGAAGCTGACGGCAGACTTGACACAATAAAGAACCTCAGGAAGTTGATGCCTGCCATCCTTGATGCTTCATTTGACAGATATTCTTCTGAAACTGATTTGAATCAATCCTTGGTTTGCTTGTCTAATCTCCGTGAATCCGAGTATATGAATTCTGTTTCATTGTTTCTCGAAGCCACATATGAAGCAGCCCAGAAAGGTCAATTCCAGGATTATTACGCCTATCCTTCTTTTGCACCTATCAACCGACACATCCTCTACGGATTATTGTGCGGCAAACCAGAACTTGCACAAAATGAATACTTAGAGGGACGCCGTGAGTGCATCTATTCGTTGATTATTCAGACTGATAATCAAATAAAGTTGAATGGGGCACCAAGTAAGGAGACTTTCATTTTTGCCTCTGACCCTCAAGTGATGGCTATCGCTATTCATGACATTAACCCCATGACGGATAATGATGAGGTGGAATTCACAGACGACAATCAGCAAAGATTGAAATCTCAAGAATATTACGAGAAATTCACCCAATTATACATGGATGCCATGTCTAATCAAGGCAATGCAGAGGCGAAAGCTATTTTGGGCAATGAAACTCTCGCTGAAACTGTAAATCATTATCTGGAAATAGACAAAGCAATTGCAGATAGCCAATCCCGTTTAGGTACACAAATATTTGTCATTATCTTGGTAACTTTACTTGGTTTCCTAAGCATATGGCTTATTCAAGATTGGAAATGGTATTGGGGACTATTATTAGGGCTCGTAGCTGGTGGCGTAACTTTTATGATGATGCCACTTTCAAAAGTCTTTGAAGATAGGGATGACAAACTCAACAGAATAGTGAAATCAGTACAAGACGGATCCAGAAGTCAAGGTGGAGAAGTAAAAATGATAGATCTCGCATCTATGGATAAAACAACTACTCGACCTTGGAAAGGGGCTATAATTGGAGGTATTCTTGGATTCTTTCTTCCACCATATTTTATATTTGGTACCTTAGCGTGGGGTGTCGTAGGATTAATTCTTGTACTGATTTTTGGAGGTGATAAAGATCAAGAAAATAGTGACTATTCTTATTCCCATATCAAAGTGGGTCCCTCTTGGACTTTACGCATCTTGATGTATCTCCTGATTGCTGGGTGTATCTATACTGTTGGTTACCATTTCCTTAATAAGAAAAATAAGGGCCACGCCGTTACTACAGAGAATGTTGAAAATACAGTAGTAACTGACTCCGCAGTCGACTACTCCAACGAGATAGCAATGCATCATGAGGCAATGGCGACAGAAGAAATTCAAGAGAATACCTTCACCTCCAATCCAACCTTTACATCCTTCAAGCTTGGTGACGGCTCCATGTCTATCCCGTCATTACTGTCTTATAGAGGCGATCAGGACGGTTCCATGTTCTCTGATTCCTCTCATCAAATACGGCTCTATTTAGATTACGGCCCTCATCAAACTATCCAAGAGTTTAGAAACTGGATGGATAGTGAATTAGGCTCAGGCACCACACTGCTCTCTAAGTCGAATAGTTATGTTCAGTCTGGTTTTACTGATAATGATGAGATATACTATTGCAAGGCTTTCATGGATAACTCTACCTCACCCTCTGTGTTGTACACAGCAGTACTACTCTATCCAACGTCCAGACGAGATGAAGTAGACGGAATAATAGCCAAAATGTTTAATAAGTTCCCAAATATAAAATGATTTAGCATCCTCGACCTCTTCAACTGAAACCCAACTTCGGGCGCCCCAACAAGGAGCGCCCGAAGACTCTTTTAAATACCTAAGCCAACGGCAAAAGTCCCAGATTTTGGTGCGATAAAAGTCGGTAACCTCTGAGAGGCGATTTGTAAAAATGCCCTACCATACTATATCATTTTTGCAAATCTCGTAAAAATGACATATCATACATAGTCATTTTAGCACAAAACATTAAAATGACTCATCATACCTCATCATTTTCTTTCCTCCTCTCAGCCTTATAGAAGTAATATTTTTTAACTGCTTTTGTGTTGTAGATATATAAATCTTAACCCCCACAACCTATGAAAGAAATAAAACCTTCTGAGATCAAGGAGAATCTTGTAAAACTGATCTCCAAAGACTGGATGCTCATTACAGCTGGCTCCAAAGACAACTTCAATACCATGACCGCCAATTGGGGATTCATCGGTGAACTATGGTTTATGGACATGGTAGAAGTGTTCATCCGTCAACAACGATACACCAAAGAATTCGTAGACCGTGCTGGAAGCTTTACTCTTTGTTTCTTCCCAGACGAATACAAGAAAACTCTCTCAGTGCTTGGCACTAAGAGTGGCAGAGATATGGATAAGATTCACGACTCTGGCCTTACCCCTATAGAACTCGAATCCGGTGAGATAGCCTTTGCGGAAGCTAAACTTATCATCGAATGTCGCATAGTCTACTCCGACATTCTCGATGAGCATCATTTCCTCAATTCAGATATATTTGATAAATGCTACTCAAATCCCAATATTCCTGGCGGCATCCACACCCGCTACTACGCCGAAATCCTAAAAGTCTACGAAAACTAAAAATCATAATTGTACTTCCGTATTTCATACATGGGCTTCTACTCCTCCTATCGAGTAGAAGCCCAATCCCTTACTGCGTAGCCGTGGAATGGAGGCGTCTCGCCTCCGCCGTGACGACATAAGGTAACTTCCTCAAAAGAATTTGCCCCAACTCCAGCACATCCCTTACTGCGCCCTTTGCCATAGCCACTTGGTTCTTGACTCTTGGTCCTTGAACCTTTGCTAAAGGCACTTGGTCCTTGAACCTTGGTTCTTGACTCTTAATCTTTCCGCTCTAAGCATGAGAGGGACAGAAGCCTTATAGGAGTAAAATTTTCTTTACCGACTGAGTCAAAGGATAAAGCGAACTCTCCTCCGACACCGAAGAGAATATAAGCTCATCTGAGATCGACGCCACATATTCATTCCTTTTCTGACAAAGATCACGTGATGCCCGAACCCCCGCTGACTCAAACGGAGATACAAACAGAACCCGATTCTCCCTAAAAGCCTTTAGGAATTTCGGAGGCACCGTCTTGTATATCGAACGAGCAAGCACACAAATTATCCCGCACTTGCCCCGCAACAGGAATTCCAAAACTTCCCTCTCCATCTTAGAATGAAACCCACTAACAACAGCAATATCTTCGCGTTTCGCAACCTCGGTAGCCCAATCAAGAGTAGGAATAATAGAAAGTGAAGCGATCTTACTTCCAGCAAGAAAGCTTATTAGATGCTTGTCAAGTAGAGCAATGTTCCCAATGGATTCCATCTATTCTTCAGAATTATTTAATTCATCTCCCAGTCGATACTTTATATCGTAGTTAATGATAAAGTCAAGTTCTTCATCTGTGAGACCATAGTATCGAGAAAAGACAGCATCAATCTCATCAATGATTGATTTTGAATATCTCACATAATAGAAATCTTGTGTGATCTCTCCTTTAGATGCACTATGTGTTGTTGTCCGCTCACTATTAAGGATAAGACTTTTTTCAAAACGCGCATGATAATCATTGATATCGCTACAATGCATTATGAGGAAGTTTGATATAGGAAATTCATCTAATTCTCTATTTGTCAGGTGACGACAATTTGAAGAAACTCTCCAATACCAATAGAACAAAGATGAAGACAGCAACGAGACTATCATTGGAACTCTTTCTACTGGAACTTCTATAGTTTTCTCTGTTGATGTTATCGAACCTCTTTCCGATCTATAAAAAGTAGGAAAACTTTTGACTAGTCTCCAATATCTACCTCCAGCATTCCTGTAATAGATTTTCTTTTGATTTTCTTTACCAATTTTTACTCTACCGAACGATTGAGAGTTTTTAAATATCTTTTCTAAAAGATAGCGCTCCTTCTCTGAATTAATTTTTGGAGCTACAGTAGCAACGATATTTTCATTGTCATATGCAGTATAAGTCAAATCTTTAAATATTTGCCGCCTTGTTTCGCTGGTCCAATGATACATAGAAGTAGTGAATGTTTTTGTATTATCTTCATGTGAAAGAATCTGGATACTCAGCTGAAGGCACACTCCATCAAAAAGAGTTGCAGGTCTTTCATCCCATAAAGATGACCAAAGAGTTCCATTTAATTTAAGGATATCATAAAGAGAAGACATTCTTGGAGTGCATACACTCGATGAAGGTATGATGACGCCAATTTTAGATGTTTTTTTACAAATTTCCAAACTCCTTTCAATTACATAAGCATATAAATTGCCACAACTTAGAGTTTTTAAATTGGTAATACTATAAATATCAGAAATCGCCTTTTTTGTTTTAGAGTCTTTTTTATTATACTCAACATAAGGCGGATTCCCAATTATAACATCGAAGCCTCCGTTTTCCACAATAATTTGGTAGAACTCTGCAAGCCAATTAAAAGGTTGATGAGATTTGTACCACTCATCATAAATCAAATTTGGTGAGCACGCGGAGTACAGTCGATGATTTAGTTTTTTATTGAGTGACTTAAGCAATTTATGAAGGTCATGTTTGGCTTGTTTGAAAGCCAATATATCATCATCTTGGCGTAATTGTTGATATACAAATAATTTATATGCTCCTGCAACCTTACGCATCTCCTCTTCAATCTTTTCCTTAAATTCCTGATTGGCTATCTCCTGTAAGATATCGCTCGCTGAGGAAAGGTCACGGTCCAATTCTTCTTTATTGGCGTAGCCTACAAGTGTATTACCACATCGGATATTAAAATCAATATCCGGAAGTGGGTCAAGACCAAGGTTGTCGGCACGTCGGTCCACATCTACCACCGCTACCATCTTCAGAAACAGACGCAGTTTGGCAATCTCAGTCGCCTCAACCATTATATCCACGCCATAAAGATTGCGAAGAATGATGGATTTGAAGATGAAGTATTGGATGTTTGAACGATATCGATTATTGATCTCATCCAATTCTTTCTTGAAATATTTGGGGTTTTCTGCATGAAATTCCTGCATGCGCTCAATGCAAATCTCATAAAGCGGCTCAAGAATATTCATAGTTGCAAAGAGGAAAGCTCCCGAACCACAAGTCGGGTCAAGTATAGTCACTTTCTGTAGCGCATGGTAAAACCTTCCGACAAACCGACTGTCTGCAGTGGAAAGCAGGTCTTGTGCAAAACTACGTATATCAAGATTATAGGTAATGAAATCATTGATTGATGTGATTTCTCCATTTTCAATTTTATGAAGTATGTCACGGCATCGTTGCAGACGCTCGATTGTTTCGCGCCATATCTCTGCAGGCACTCCCCACGGCTCGGGAGTACGGGTGTTCCAGTCTGAACGAAGTTCTGACAAAGGCACATGCTCTTCCGGAAGTTTGTTGATTGGCAACTCTGCGTATTCATGACGCATCTCTTCAGTGATAATGCCTCGTCGGATGTTTTCTGGAATCTTGTCAAATTCTACATATCCTTTCTTTACGGCATCAAAGATATAGCGATCTCCACTCTTGCGCAAGGTCTGCCAAACATATCCATCAGGCGCAAAGTATCCTCCTTCATCATTGGCCGTGCGTTTAGTCTCATCAAAGAGAAATGGCAAAATAGAGTTGCGCCCTATATATTCGGTGATGTCCTCCTTAGTATAGTAAGCACCCATCTGGGCGCGGTCGTTGATGTATTGCTCAAAGATGTAACCAAGTACATCGGGATTTATGTCTCTGCCTGAGGCTGTGAGCCGTGTGTCAAGATGCCAGCGCCATGTATCAAAGAAATCAAACAAACGGATGAATGCTTCATCGGCTATGTCGATATCGGCATAGTCGCGCTCGAGTTGGTGCTCATCAAACATGCCACCATTCAGATAGGGAATCTTACCGTAAACTATCGTAAATTCTCTGTCATGGATAGGGGAGTTCAATCCATCGTGGAATAGATTTGTAAGAAAACCCCGATAGAATGACTTGAAAAAACGATTCTCCCCCTGCTCCTGTCTTACCCAGTTCAACTTATTTCTCAGATAACTGTGGTCTGCGTCAAGAAATCCTTTCTTCTGTATGAAGTAGCAAAACATGAGGCGGTTGAGCATCACCGAGGTGTACCATTGTTTGTTGCGGTTGTCTTTTGTTGCCACATGGTCGTCAATACCAGTGATGAACTCGGCAAACGCTTTATGCTCTTTCTTGAACCCCGCGTAGAAATCCTTTGTGATCCTTTCTGAGTTGACCGCAAAAGCTCCTTGCACTTTTGTGCGCAAGTCTACGATATTGGTTTCTTCATCAAATTCAAATGAAAAACCTTCAATCTTTGAGTAAAGGAATTCTGATTTTGATGCATCTTCATAATCCACCAGCACAAGGTCGCGCTTTTCATTGGTCTTTACTGGCACTACCCATAAGTCGTGAGAAGTTCCTCGCAGACGGTAGATACATATATAGTCATGCGCCTGACGGCGAAGCTTTGTATCAATCTTTTTTGCTACGCTTTGCGTCGGAATATCATCTACTTCGCAGTACAGTACTTGAAAACCGCTCCGCTCTGCTATAGTGAAGATGTTATACTCCCTGTCATAAATTGTGATGGTAGGCAGCTGTGACTGGCCATGAAAACGATCCCATCCGAGTTCACTGATAAACAACTCCTTGAAATCGCCTTGGCGTATAAGAGATATGAATTGTGATTTCTTGATCATGGCAAAGACGTATTATTTATTATATCTCATGCCGAGTGAGCATACGATTTGAGGTTCGCGGTGAGGATTCTCTTCAGCGGGGAGCCGACATAAGGCATTGTTCTTACGCAACTCAATGACGTATTGCACTATCTCATCATTGTTATGATTGCGTCGAAGCATATGGCCTATAGTCTGTCTTGCAGTGTCAAGCAATGAATAATTGTAGATGTCATTGATTGCATGTTTGAGATCATCCTTATCTTCTTCTGTGAAGAATAGGGTGGTGCCTTGGTTATAATAGTGGTCCAGTAACTCGACAAGTTGATAACGTGTGGAAAACCTATTACCAAGAATTCCTGCCGTCGAAGGGTCGGCTGTGTCTTTCTCTACTTGCTCTACTGCTTGGCAAACGAGTTCGTGGTGGTTTGCTAATGGTTTAACTGCGGGTGTATCAATGGAGCATGACATTGCCTGAAGGATACGCTTTTGAGAATGAGTCATTACGGTTCCGTCTGGTGCAAGCCACGTAAGCACATCGAAGTCATTGTAAGTGCGGGTGTAAGATATAACACCGGCCTCGCTGATATTTGATACCTGCTTGGTGGAATACACCATGTTTTGAAGTTGAGGGATAATTTCAGCGAGCTTTGGATTGGCATCGGTTGCGTTCTTCCATATTTGGAATGCCTGGGATGACAAGTCTACATCTCCATCTTCTTCATCATCGAGGGTGCCGGCTTTTTCGTTAAACATGTCACGTAGATTCTGTTCGTTTCCTTCAAAGAAAACTTCATCAGAACCTATGATATGGGCATTCTCGTTAATTCGGTTATTAAGGCGTTTCCGTAGGGATATTATTTTCTCAACTCCATCAGCAGGGAAGAATGAATAACAAAAAATCCGATCCTCTTTCTGCCCGATACGGTCTACACGCCCTGCCCGCTGAATCAAGCGGATGATTGCCCATGGAAGGTCAAAGTTGACAATAATGTGGCTGTCCTGAAGGTTCTGGCCTTCGGAAAGCACGTCAGTTGCTATCATCACCCTGTATTGGTCATCTGAGGATATATCGGTCCGCTCATTACTGATTGGTGAGAATCTCTCTACTTCTGCAGTTGGATTGTCTGTATTTCCTGTGACTATGGATACCTGTTTCAATCCGCGTTTCCGCAGCTGCCGACCTATGTAGTTTGCCGTGTCCGAATATTGAGTGAAGACCACAACTTTTTCATACTTATGAAGAGTCGTGAGCATTTCATAAAGCATGTTCAGCTTTTGGTCTGTATCTGGTCGCCACTCACCACAAAGCTTGATCATCTCAATAAGTGTCTCGCAGTCTTTTTTGAGTTGTTGCTTTAGTGTACGCTTGAAGTATTTTGAATCAATGAAGGATACATTATTCTTTGTGGCGATGAAATTATAATAGTCAGCGGCCCGACGCAGGTATTCGTCGAGATCGGTCGAGATTTTAGGAAGTTCACCTTCTTTCAAGGCACTGCTATTGGAAAACTCAGTCCCAAGGATATTGCTGTTGATATCATCATCGTCAAGGAAATCATCTGGCAATTGGTTTTCATCCCCGATTGGCAGACGTAGTTTATTGTCAAGTGCGTAGATGAATACCATATTTCGTAATATATGGCGGGATAATGTGAGCAAGAAGGAAAAACCGCAACTATCTATTCGCTTGAAGAATGTTGACTTGCAGAAGCCCATCTGTTGGGTGCCTGCTCTTGAAAGATTGTCCATTATCTGCTTCTCAAGAGTGGATGCATCTTTAGCTTTTTCCTCGTTGATAAATGCTGTCAGGCCATAACGGGGGAGCTTGAGTGATTCCATCATATCTATCATCTCTTCAGAATACAGACGTGAATATTGGTCGCCGGGTATAGTCTCAAATTTCATTGCCTTTGGTATTCGGTCCGGAAAATATGATCGGTCTCCGTTAGGAAATTCAAGATAGCGGCGATTGTTTGATGGGTCTGTTTTTGCATAATTCTCTTTGATGAAAGTTCGGGTGCGACGCACAAGAAACAGTTTCATCAATTCGTTCCAATCCTCTACGCAGTCGCTTTTATCGAACGCTGATATAGAGCGGATGAATGTTTCGTTGTGTGTCTGCATGAACTGGCGTTCCCCTCCCAACTTCCGAATATAGGCTTCAGGGCGCATTCCAAGGTCCTGGCCATCGCTGATGAAGAGTCGCAACTGGTTGGCCAAGTCTGAGAAGTCCTTGTTGTATGGCGTGGCGGTTAAAAGCAAGACATTGCTATCCTGACGGTCTATCAGGGCTTTGATGTTTCTATACCGGCTTCCTTTAGCGCCATTGCGGAGATTATGACTCTCATCTATGATTATCAGTCGATAATATCTTGCATTGTCAATGTCGATGGGCTTAGCCATTGACATGATGTCAACTTTCAAATCATATTTGCGGGCATACTTTTTCCACATCTCCTGCAAGTTTGCCGGGCAGATGATTAGCGTGCTGCTCGCATATGTGGTTTCATAGATTTTGGCGATTGCGCAGGCCGTTATTGTCTTTCCTAATCCGACTACATCGCCAATCATGGCTCCTCCTCGTTTGTCGTTGCGCAGGTGTCGCGCGGCAATCTTCACTGCCGTCTGTTGGAAATCAAACAACTCGCGTCTGAATTCAGGAGTCAGTTCAAATTCCTTTACTCCATCACGTGCTTCTTGACTTAGATGATAAGCTGTCTTTAGATATATATAATAAGGAGGTATTGTCTCAAGTCCGGCCCAAGAATTGTCGATGGCTTCGATGAGCTCTTTTGTGATGTCGATGCAGAATTTATCATCCCAGCGCTCATCAAACCAGTTTGCCAATTTCTTCGACTGGTCACTATCGGCAAATTCGGCATTCAACTCTCCATTTCTTCGAAGTCCGGAGAATGTCAAGTTGCTGCTGCCCATAAGGGCCATTATCTTATTGAAGTTGTCTTCTGGGCGATAGGCGAGATAGAGTTTGGCATGGAGCGGATGGCGCAAATATAATTTCACAGTTACCTTTCCGTCTTTCAATTGTTGCGAGAGCCTGCGGAGTGTGAATTCATCTTTTTTTGTGGGTAAACCGAGCTGAAGTTGCTTGCGAAACTCGCGTGCTATCTTCACCTTCTGGCTGCGAACAAATTCTCCATCAAGATGATCTTTATCTTTTGAGTATAACCATCGTGTGAGATCTTCGGGAGGTTGGTGCATCCCTACAAGAAGCCGACAAAAGCGAAGTTGTGGCTCACGCATAGATTCTTCTTCTACGTAATCTCCCGGCAATTGGTCGATTTGATCCACTATCAAATCCCAACCACGCAAATTGAAATAACCTACGCAAAAATCAACACGCTTTACGAGAGCTGCGGATATCATCCCCTGCAAACCCTCGGTAAATTTCAAGTCTATGTTGTCGTATATCTGAGCCATCAGCTGTCGAAGCCATTGACTCCTTATGGCATTCTTTCATTTGGGTATAAGAAAAGCGGGGAGCCTTATTGTTACTCGTCCCGCTGTTTCAAGGCCTTCGAACTGCCACTCATGCCAAGGACGAGCAACAGACTCCACGCTGTATATGCAGATACCCCAAACCCATCTCAAGCAGAAGCTTGAAATGAGCCCGGATAGGTATATACATACCCGTGGCGTCTATTGCAGCATTGTCCTGAGGCATGATATGTTTTAGAGTGTTCGAAGTTCTGAAACAGCCAGAGACAAAGCGTCAATACACGCTTTTCTGAATATGTCTTAGATTTCCCGCTTTCCGCATAGTAGACTTGAGTCTCCATTCCCCAGCGTGGAAGTCCATCTGCAAAATTACAAAAAAATCCTGTCCCATCAAATAATTCCACTCATTTTTTATAATTAATATATAATCCTCGCGCGTCCAGTCCCTTACTTTTTCGAGTTTCTCGCGTTTTTCGAGATTTTCGCGATTTTCGAGCCCCATCGTCACCTATATCCTCCAATTTCCAAAAAAATTCCCCTTAATCCCAGCTTTTCTATTGTTTTAACTCTTCTTAACTATATTACTATTGACTTTTCTAAAATAATATATTAACTTTGCACTCGGAAACAAGATCCAATGATCCGGTTCGGCGCGACGGCCAGAGGGCGGCGCTTGGTATGGAACCCCGACTTGCTTTAGCTTGAGCGTAGCTAATTCCCAGCCGACTTCCCCCAGACCAGTGGTGAGTCAAGAGTGACCTCCATTTACCATCAAATTATTCGTGGTGCTTGGTAATTCATCATTCATCATTTATAATTTATCATTGCCTGACGGTTTCCTCACGGAG
>CAZIAX010000010.1:0-25913 GCA_964537745.1 uncultured Sangeribacter sp. | reverse complement strand
CGCTGACACCCTTGTATTTTCCAGTTTTGCCTTCTGCTCGGGCAAGATTGTTCTTTGCCCTCATTTCGTCGCTGACAGCTGTGAATACATTTCCGATGAGGTCATCGTCAAAAGATGCAGCCATTCCGATACAGCTTGGAAAGACGGTGCTGATGCCGTTGCGGGCCACACCGTGGAGGCCCTCGCTCCACCATTCAAAAGCCGGGATATCAAGGCGAGGGATGGCGGGTGAGGAATTCATCATAAGTTTAGTTTTCTCCTCTAAAGTCAGACGTGCACACAGATCCGCGGCGCGCTGTTCAGGACTGAGGGATACGTCTTTGTAGGCAGGAGTCTGAGAATAGAGTGAAAAGGATGAGAGGATAGTCATGCAAAGTGCAAGGTGCTTTATGTTCATGATATTATTAGGGGGAAAGGATTTTTTAAAAAAGGGCCGTATTTATCTATCAAATACGGCCCTCACCAATTTAACCTAAAACTAAAGTAGCGATTCTTAATGAATGACCATGCTACTTTTCAAATGCTTAACTTGTTAACCTACAAGAAAAATACTGAATATATGTGTCTGGAATTACTTCTGGATCATCTTCTGGCCGTTGCTGAGGATGATGAGACCCTTGTAGTTGGAGTCAACCTCTACGCCGAGAACGTTGTAAGCCTTGGCAGGAGCGTCCTGGGTCATTACATTCTCAACGCCTGCACCGAAGCTGCCGTCGAGGCTGAAGCCGATACCGATGATGTTGACAGTATACTTGTTGCTGGTCTCCTCGATGAAAGTGATCTTAAAGATCTTCTTGCCTTCAGTAAGGTTGACATTATCAAGTACCTGGGTGTTGAATACATTCCACTGGCCGGTCATCTTGTCGGTGCAGTCAAGAGTTGCACTCCACTCAGGTTCTGCAGTAGAAGAGTCAGTCTCATAAGCATCCTTGTCGTAGATATCGAAGATGAGCTTAGGCTGGTCGGCTTCGCCTGCCTTACCACCAAGCTGCACGTGGAGCTGATAGTTGCCGTTCTGAAGCACGTTGAGGTCGAATGTCTCAAACTGACCATTGCGATAGTCGCCGAGCAATGGGCACTCAGCACCGTCGTTGATTACTTCGCCATCGACATTGCATTTGGTTTTTGTCTCAAGCTTGCCTGCGTTTCCAGCGCGGGTGTAGAGGTCGATCCAACCTGGAACGTCATTGTCCATCTTCAGCTCATCGAAATAAGCGAATACGTCGGTAGATTCAGTGATGATAAGAGTGTAGGGGTTTTCTTCATAGAAGTCACCGTTGATTTCCCACTTTGCAAACTTATAGCCTGAGTTTGCAGTGGCGGTAAGAGTTACTTCAGAGCCTTCGAGATAAGTGTCCTGATTTGGGCTGCAAACGATGCTGCCTGCTTCGTCGCCGGGATCTACAGTAGTGTAGAGAGAGTAAGTCACGATGCTTTCGCGTGCTTCGAATACGAATTCGCGGAGGTTTACAGTGCTCTTGGTGCCACCTGCTTCATTGAGGAACTTGATTCCAAAAGTATAAACACCGGCCTCGAGTGGGTCTTCAATGAAAAGGGAAACCGGAACGAAGTTCTGCCATCCTTTATTGTTGTTGGCGGGATAGAAAGTATTGCTCCAAGCGATATCACCCTCTTCGTTGGTGAGTGTGAACTCAACAGAAGTTCCATCGATCTTACATCCAGCCTCAAAGCTGAGGATGTAGGGAGAAGTTATAGTGTTGTTGAGCTTCAGCTGAGCATAGTCGTCGTTGCACATGTTGTCGAACTGTACAATCCCGTTGTCTTCTTTGGTGCGGGCTTTGGGCTCAGAACCATCATCGGGGAGTGTGGCGACTTCAATCACGGAGTATTCGCCTTCAAGTTTCAGAGGTTCCGTGTTAGGGATGTCCTGTACTGTCTGTGCGCTTGCTGCGAAAGCAACAGCTGCAACACCTAAGAGAAAAGTTGATCTCATGTAATAAAGGTTTTAAGAAATTAGTAAATTATTTGATTATTATCTTTTTGCCATTGTGGATGTAGATGCCCGGGAGCTTTTGGCCGCTGACGCGTATGCCCTGCATGTTGTACCAAGCATCATCTTCAGAATTCGTCGGGCCGACGTTTATTTCCTCCACTGCATCGAGACCGTTGTCGGTGGTGTAAAGGAATATCTTGCAATAAGGATTGTTGCCGGTCCAGGTCATAGTGAGATTGTTTTTGGCTCCATTTTCGATGGGGACATCGATGGTGACCTCTTCAGTTCCCTTTGGCAGCACATACTTGCCTTCCTCGAAAGTCTTTCCGTTGAGCTCGATGAGACTTGCATGATTGTAGTTGTCCATATCGTAGCGTGCACGGCCTTGGATTCTCAGCCATTTGATTGTGGCTCCTGCCGGGAGGGAGATAAGATGCTGCTGGTCGCGGCCCATGCCGATGTATTCACCACTCGTAGTGTATCCGCCGCCGACACTGTTGGAAATGGAAACTCCGTTGCCAAACGACCAAGTGTTGCCATCGCGCGTCAGCTTGCTTATCTCGTAGAATTCCTGTACGGGGTCATACTCATATATACCGCCCATGACAACTCCACCCTCATTCTGCGCGGCAGTGATGTCTTCCACGAGGCTTGCCATATAGACCTCAAGCATTGTGAAGCCCTCTTCGGTGAGGATATTGCGGTCGGAGGCATCATTCGGATTGAGGCCGTTGGCTACCTCCCACTCATCGGGCATTCCGTCACCGTCAGTGTCGAGGGGAGCATCCGTGCTGTTGAGAGTAGGCCAGGCGTTCCAGTTGGTGGGAGCATCAGCAGGCTTGTTGTCGTCTTGGGAGTTGATGAAACCTTTGCTGTTGCCTTTGCCAGTGTATGTTGCCACCCCATTGCGCACGTCGCTCACCATGAGCTCGTCGTGGCTGTCGCGGCTGAGTGAAGCGCCAGCGTAGTCGAGCACTTTCTCATAAGCTTCTTCTGCCGTGTGGGTGGTAGTGTAGATGAAATCTATAGGTTCTGCAAGACGGATGTCTTTCTTCACCTGGTCGTTCCAAGTGCCGTCGGTAGCAGATGCAGACTTGTCGATCTGGTTGTACATTCCATAGTTCCAGTTGTCTTTTGTCACATCCGCATATTTGGTGTTGACGTTGCCTTCTACAAAGTAAGTTCCCCAGACGTCGAGCATCGGGCTATATGCAGGGTAGGTGGTGCAATAAGACTTTGTGCGAATGCCTACGCCGGCGATGCGTCGACCCTTGTCGCCTGTAGGAGTTGCGGGTCCGGGCTTATAATAGTTGTTGACGATGTTGACGTTCATTCCTTCGCCGCCATAGCAACCGTTGCCACCCCAGTTATACATGACGTTGTTGCGCATGTCGACTCTCTCATCTGTCTGGGTAGTGGGTCGACCACCGAGGCGCGGAGTGCGGCTGCTGTGGTGGACGAGGAGGTTGTGGTGGAAAGAGGCGCCTGAGCCGCCTACGATGCCTCCATAGCCATGGTTGCCTTTGGAGTGGCCTGCATTCACAAGGCTCTGGCTGATTATGGTCCACTGCACAGTGGAATTGACATTGCCATATATGGAGCAAGCCTCGTCGATGCTCCAGCTTACGGAGCAGTGGTCGATGATTATGTCGTGGCCGTCGTTGCCGCCGAGTCCGTCCCAACCGTCGGCGCCGTTGACTGTGACATTCTTATTGCCGAGGCGGAATCTCGTATATCTTATAATAGTGTTTGATCCGACATATACAGGATAGTCTGCGAGGCAGATACCGTCGCCGGGAGCAGTCTGGCCTGCCAGTGTGGTATTGTCGGTGATGGTGATGGCGCTGGTGAGATGAATAGTGCCGGAGACATCGAAAACGATGGTGCGGGGTCCGGGCTGGGAGAGTGCCCAGCGGAGAGTGCCCTTGGAGTTGCCGTCTTTCAGGTTTGTGACGTGGTAGACGTTGCCGCCACGTCCGCCGGTAGTGTATCGGCCAAAACCTTCGGCTCCGGGAAATGCCAGGACTTTCTCTTCAGCCATCATATTGGCAGCCCCTAATAAGGATGCTCCCAAAGAGAGAATTGCAAATGTGCGATGTAGATTTGATTTCATGATGTCTTCGTGATTTTTTTCTGATGCAAAATTATATCTTTCGCGTATCTTTGATGGTAAAAAAATTATCGGAAAAGTACGTTGGGAGGGGATAAAATTGTTCGGATGATAGAAATATACCCTAAATTAAGGGTTAAGGGGCAAGGGAAAAGAAATGCTCCGGGGCTTTGGGCTCCGGAGCATTTGGATTGATTTATAGGTAGGGTTATTTGATGACGAGCTTTTCACGCTTTGCAGTGCCGTCGGCATTACGGGTGACTTTAATCACTACGCCCTTTGCATCGCTGCCTACACGTACGCCCTGGAGGTTGTAGTATTCAGCCTGAGCGGCGCTGTTGAGGCTGCTGACTCCGGTAGTCTCCAGCTTGCCGATCTTGCCACGGCAACCATTCGGGTTGATGGCAGCCACAGTGTAGAGTTTCCAGTCGTTGGAAGCCTCGGGAGTGAAGGTAGGCTCGGCAGTGTAGCCAGCAAACTTGCCGTCGTAGAATACGATGTAGCCGGCAGCGCCATCGAGAGTGTTCCAAACGATAGAACCATCCTCAGCCACATTGGCTGCCGGAGCCTCGCACTCAGCTACGAGAGCAGCTGCATCCCAGGAGTTGAGACCTCCAAGCACGTTGCGCACTGTGAAGTGGTCGGCATACTGCTCGGGAAGAATCGGGGAGTAAGAGTTGAGGCTTGAGGGTGAGTTCTTACGCTTGCTGAGGTCGAGGGCATTGCCTGCGGCATCCATAGAGTTGTACTCGTAGAAGTAAGTGACGAGGTTGCTCATGCTTCCCCAACCTCCATCGCTCGGGAGAGCCTTCATAGTGGTGTTGAGGAAGAAAGCGCGGGGCTCGTTCTGCCAAGGACGACCGAGGTTGTAATTGCCGAGGCCGTCGATAGTGCAGTGTTGGAATACGTAGCCATACTTGTTGGCGGTTGAAGTGGCCGGAGCCACGATGTATCCGCCGCCGATCTCATGCTGGAGAGTACAGTGGTCGAAGAAGTGGTCGCCACCGCCGCAGATGTAGTCTACGTTGCCGTGGATGGTCACATTGTACCAGTAGCCGCGTTCGCCGCTTACCTCTGTATCTTGGATAGACTGGAGAGTGACATTCTTGAAGATGTCGAGTTCGCCACCGTAGTGAGCCACGCCTACGCCCACGCGCTCTGCCTTGCCAAAGTCAAGGTCGTTGCGGATGGTGAGGTTTTCCATATAGATGTTGGCTGAGTTGCGGGTAGATACCACAGGATAGGA
This sequence comes from uncultured Sangeribacter sp., assembly GCA_964537745.1. GTDB lineage: Bacteria > Bacteroidota > Bacteroidia > Bacteroidales > Muribaculaceae > Lepagella. The sequence goes on along the minus strand of CAZIAX010000010.1, from coordinate 20,603 downwards.
GATGCCGGTCTGCACTCCGTGGATGAGGACGCCAGCCTGGCTTTCGCCGATAAGTGATACGTTGTAGACCTTAGTGATTTCCAATGCAGTGCCTGCCAGGTCATAGTCGCCATCCTTGAGGAAGATGATGCTCTGGAGGTCGTCGCGCTTGCTGTTGGTGGTCTTCACTGCTGCCACAGCGTCGCGGAGCTCATTGACGTTGGAGACAACTGTGAATCTTTCAGCTGCGATAGGAGCGGCAACAGCGGGTGAGCCGACTTTGAGAACATGAGTGATGTCCTTATCAGTAGCATTTCCATAAGTGTCGGAGGCTGCTCCAGCGGGGATAGTCACCTCAACGTCGGTATTGTAAGGAAGATCCCAAAGCGGGAAGTTGAGCGATGTGCTGCCACCCTCAGCCTTGACTTCAGTGCCGTTGACTGTGATTGAGGTCTCCTTCATAGCGCGGTTGAACTGGAATGTCACGACTGCGTGGTTGCGGTCTTCAACGGTAGTAGCGGAAGTCTTGACGAGCTCGGGAGCTGTGGTGGGCACCACAATCTCATAGACGAACTCAAACCAAGCTACAGGCTGGCCGCCGCCTTCGAATGTAATCACAAACGGAGTGCCGGGCACGTGATTCTCTACATTCACCACGAGATAGAGAGCGTGGTCGTTGTCGACGCCAGTCTGGAAGTCGCGTGCAGAAGGCACACGCAGAGTAGCGCCCTCGCTTGTGATGGAAGCCACGCGGCCGGGAGTGTAGTTGTCGTAGAGAGCAGCCATGACAAACTGCTTCACCTTGATATCAGATGGGGGAGTCACTACGATAGGCACATTATTCTTCATCTTGAACTGGGTTCCTGTCCAGCCGTCGTTGGCGTTGATTGAATAGAGACCGTTGTTCCAGATGCCGTCAGCGCCGTTGTAGCCGCTGTCATACTTGAGGGTGTATTTCTCATCTTTCTCAGAAGGCTCATAGAGATAGATGTCTGAGAGATTGAAACTGAATTCCTGCTCGAGTGAGCCGGACTTGCCTACAAATGAGTAAGTGGCAGTGTGGTCGGCAGTCATTGCGCCGGTGGCCTTCACGGAGCTTCCGTCTACAAAGGTAGCGATTACTTCAGGAAGAGAAGTGAATACATATCCCTCTACTGCTACATTATTCTTTTCAGCGTTGAATGCTGCGATACAGTCCTCTTCGGCTGCCAGGCCGTCGAATGTCAGGCCTGAGAGCACGATGCCGCCAATATGATAGAGGCGTACTTTAAATTCAGTCTTTGCTGAAGCGGTGCCTTCATCTGCGATAAGATTGAGGAAGAGCTCAGAAGACTCGCCTACGGCAGGAGTCGGGACCTCGATGATGCCATCTTCAGATACGGGAAGCTCCTGGTCGCCTACTGCAGCTTTTAGAGTGGCTCCTAAGAATTCAGCCTTTACTTTGAGGGTAGGCTCGCTGTACTCCATAGGAATATTAAAGGTGTAGTCGTAGCCTTCGTATTCGATTGGCTCGATGCCTTCGATAGATACATCTCTGAGGCATGCGAAAGTGTCGCCCACCTTAGTCACTGTATGGTCGATGTAGTTGGCGATGAAGCCGCCAGCCTCGCTGTGGAATGTATACTTGATGGTCTTCTTGCCGGGTGTGAGCAGACCTTCCAGGAGAATGTCGGCTACGTGTATGCCCGGAATGTGATAGTAGGTGTCAACTTCCTTCTTTTTGGAAGCCTGGTCGATGATTTCAATCTGGAAGTCGCCTGCATTCTGGAACCAGTTGAAGTTGATGTTCATGCTGTAGACGCCAGCCTCAAGAACGTAAACCTCACCGGTAGCGCTGCAACCATTCTTGGCATAGCCGATGTTGGCGCCGTTGCCCTCGATGCGGAGGCCGTCATATTTCCAGCAGGGATGGTCGATGTCGATGAGACCAGGAATTGTCATCCAACCTTCGGGAACTTCGGTTGGGTCTTCGGGGTCTGGGTCTGTGCCTGGATCGATTTCAGAGCCTTCTCCAGTGCGGACGAATTCAGGAGCTTTGAAGTTGAAAGCCCAAGCGCGTCCTTCACCGGGAGTGAAAGAGAAGCGGATGTTCTTCACGCCTTCCTTGATGACGCCTTCGAGAGGGAAGTCAAATGGTTCCCACTTGTAGCCGTTGGTAGGAGCGACTGTGTTGCAGGAAGCCTCGAGAGCACCGGTCTCTGCATCCATCACCTCAATCTTGAGCATTGCGCCGTTGCCTGTAGCCCAATCGAGAGGCACGATAGCCTTGTAGGCGCCAGCCTGATGCACATGTACATTCTTGAAAGTAAGGGCAGAACCTTCAAATGCGTTGCAGAAGTTTTTGTCGCCATCGTTGCCTTCCACGCCCATGTTGCCTTCCCAGATATAGTTTTCCTCATCCTGGGTGTCGGGTACTGATCCAAGTGTGCCAGGGATATGGAAATAATAAGTGTCATCCGGGTCGATCTCGCTGGGGTCGGCAGTGTAGGTGCCAGTGAGGCATACCTCGCTCAGACCCACCTCGCGAGTCTTGTTGGCATCGCCGTAGAGATAGAATTTCAGAGCGAGCTCACCCTTTACAGCGGGAATATTGGTAATGTCGTAGGAAAGAGTGTAGTCGATATCAGCGTCGTCGGCATCGCTCTCGTTGGTGCGTGCCGGGATGGCTTTTTCAGCGATTGTGTAGACCTCATCGCCCACCTGGGCTACGATGTCCATACGTGCGTTGCCGGTCTTGATAGCGGCAGCGTTGAGCGTGAGGGATGTCGGAGTGAAGGGAGCATTGGTCGTGATAGAGAACTTGATGAAATCCGACTCAACGGGAGTGGCAGACACGGAGGCATTCCAAGTGGTGAGTTTGATTTCACCGGAAGCAGGTTTTGCGGTGCGCACTCTGTTGGATTCGATTTTTCCTTCGAAAGAAAGATTAGACGAAGAGATGACTTCAGGATTGCTGACATCGGCAGCCACATCACTGAAAACTTTCTCTCCGAGGTGCCATGTAGCGGAGACGGTGTCGGAATCCCCTTCGGCCGCCTTCATCATGGAGCTGAGCCCGGAAGCAGCATAAGCGCCGCCAATGGCGAGCGCGAAAGCTGAGAGGCCCATCACTACTTTGTTTAGTTTTTTCATGATAGTTGAAAGTTAATAATTAAAATACTCTGCAAAATTATTAAATAGCGGTATAAATAAGGCAGAAAAATTATCGTAAAAGGCGTAATGGGTAAATCAACTTTCGGTTTGGGGCGAAAGGAAGGATATAAAAAACATCTCAAGAGATTAGGACCTTCTCTTGAGATGATTTGCATTTTTCATGGTAGATAGCCTTAAATTATATTAACCTATATTACATTGTGCTTTTCAGTAGTCTTATGCGATGCAAGGTGCTTTTCAATGGTATGTTAGTTTCAAAGTGTTTTTCATGTTGCAAAGTTAGATAATCGCCGGAATATCGGGGTTTGAAAAATTATCGTTAGTTGGAATTTCTGTAGAGTATTTTTTGACATTTTAGGTATAAAATTTGGTAGTAAAGAATAAAAGTATTGATTTTGAGATTTAAGAACAAGTCAAACTTTAAATCTCATGAATAGGCCGCTATGGGCAGAGGATGAGATTTTTGATTTATAAACCACATTATGAGGCATATCATGAATCGGACATCGATTTGCATACTTATATACATTTTAGGAATGACAGTGGGCTATGCCAGTCCAGGCAACAAGGCGCGTACCTTCGACATCAAAGATGGACTCCCATCCATCAATATCTCGCAGGTGCGTCAAGACGACAATGGGCTTATATGGATAGGCACTTGGAATGGTTTGTCATTTTTCAACGGAGAGCATTTCTATACTTTCCGCAGCGACGACATAAAAGGTCGCCTATCGACCAACCGCATTCATTCACTGATGCCCGACAGCATTGAGAACGTGTGGTTTCTGACCTACGACCGAAAGCTCAACATGCTCGACAAAGACAAGGGTCGCCTGATATCGATTTCGGAATTTCTTCCGGAAGGGACCGTGCTACCTCCCCTGCAAGATCTGTATCGCACTAAAAATGGAATCTGGGTAGCTTCTTCCGACCGTAAGAGTGTAGTCAAAATCACGTATGACCTCGACTCTCCAAAGGAGTATGCCGTAGAACTTCTCTCAGCATCTGCCCTTATGCCTGGGGCGACTAAATTCAAGGAGGTGTTGGGTGGCCGCAATGGCGAAAGCTGGATAGTGACTGACAAAAAGACATTTCTTGAGGGCACAAACATTGCCGTAGATGGAGACGTGATAGGGATTGCTGAGGCTGAAGCGAAAAGTTATCTTGTGACTGAAGGTGGCGACATGACATCGCTGCAGGGAAGCCAGCTTAAGAAAGAGACCCCTTTGAAGGATTTCGGCAAAATCACGGGGGTAGTCAAAATCAACGATGCCAATGTCGGGGTATCAACCACAGAGGGGTATGCAGTCTATAATCTGAAGACCCGAAAATGGCAGAAATATAGTATAGAAGGCGGGGTCACCAAAATTTTCGGCGACAGCAACAACCATACCTGGATGTTTGGCCGCAATGGCGATATATGGATGAGTTCGGGAGTTGCAGCCCCAGTGGCAGTGCAGTCTGAGCCAAGCCTGACGCAAGGCACCGCCTTCTTGACCCCCATGATATTTGAAGACCGCTACGGCACCGTATGGCTTGCCCAGGAAAACCGACAATTGGGATATTATGATGAGGCAAAAGGAAAGATAGTGCCGAGTCCGGTCATTGTCCCAAAGCTGAAATATGAGGCATTGCCGATGGTGGAGAAGTACTTTGCAGACCATAACGGTGATTTGTGGCTCATATCGACAAGTGGTTTGTCGTTTGTCAACTTCACTTACCATAACTTCAAGAATCTCCCGGTGGAGGCTAACAATGAGACGCGCTCGGTGCTTGCCGCGCGTGATGGGTCGCTGCTCGCCGGCTCAGTCAACGGAGTGCTTGCGAAGTATGGTCAGGATGGCAAATTGATAGGCTACCTCTCGCACACTCCAATCGGAGATGGGGGTGGGAGACTGGTGGTCAGTCCCGACTATAAGAGATTTGCAGATAGAATCTATGCACTGTATGAGGATCCGAAAGGCAATATCTGGGTAGGCACTAAAAATTCGGGACTGTATGCCATCTCTCCCGATGGGAAGGTGTCGCATTTCAGTCCTGAGTATACCGGAGGAAGACATATAGACAGCAACGTATTCTATGATTTTGACACTGACACAAAGGGGAGACTATGGATTGGAAGTTACGACAAAGGCCCCTATATAGCCTCAATGAATGCCGACGGCACTGCCTCCTTCACGGCGCTGTCGGACTTGCCGGGATTTCCTAAAGAAGAAGGGTTCAAGCAGGTGCGTCGCATCACGCACAATGCCGATGGCCTGATAGTGATGTCGACCAATGCCGGCCTGCTCATGGTGAAGGATGGATTCAAGTCTCCTTCAGAGATAAAATTCATGACGATGAGTCCCGACTTCTCAAATAAGGAAAGTCTGAGTACGGCCAATGTGATGCAGACGCTCTTCTCAAAGAATGGCTACGCGTTGGTGTCTCCGATGGGTGGCGAGGTGCAGCGTATCGACGATGCGGCTCTCTCGGAGGGGACGATGAAATTCCATAAGCCAGCCTCTGAGGAATTGTCGAGGGTCTTGTCGAGAGGTAATGTACAGTCGATGACAGAAGACCTTGACGGAAACCTATATTTTGTAAGAGACACCGATATAGTAAGGTATTCGCCTTCCGACAGCACCATCAATATTCTTGGCAGTGGGGTCTTGGGAGAAGACTATGAGTTTTCGGAAGGTTTGCCTGCAATAGATAAGGATGGCAATCTATATTTCTGTGCATTGGGAACAGTGGTGAAGCTCGATCCCCGCAACCTGGCCAAGGCGCATCCCACTCCCTCAATCATCTTCACAAGCATGCAGACTCCGGAAAAAGGACAGGAAAGGATTCTCATTCCATCGGAGAAAATTGTCATCGAGCCGGACAACCGGAATTTCTCCCTTTCGTTTACTTCTGTAGACTATATGGGAGTAGGACATACGGAATATGCCTATAGATTCGGGGAGGATGGCCACTGGAACTACATAGGCACCGACAATACACTCCGCATCTCAGGACTATCGCCAGGAACACACCGCCTCTACATAAAGAGCACGGATGCCGACGGCACATGGTGTGACAATGAGGAGTATATCGACATAGAGGTGAAACCTCGCTTCAGCGAAAGCATCTGGGCAAAGCTTCTCTGGCTGTTGCTTATACTGATAATGATAGGCGCGGCAGTGTGGATATATACTTCGCAACGCCGCAACCGCCTTATGAGCATGATGCGCCAGCGCGAGCATGACTTCTATGTCAATGCCAGCCATAAGCTGCGCACGCCACTCTCGCTTATCGGGTCGCCGGTCTATGAGGTGCTGAAGACAGAGACGCTTTCGGAAGTGGGGAGGGAGCATCTGGAGCGGGTGCGCCGTAGCTCCAAGAATATGCTCAATGTGCTCAACTCTATGCTTGAGAAGGAATTCAAATCGTCGGGACTTTATGAGCCGGATGCTGCCGGTGCCAATACTGTGCAGGTGGATCTGAAGGACCATCCGACATATATGACCTCGGAAAATTGGCTTGAGGCAAAAGACAGTGATGCCGACAATGAGAAGCAAGACATCACCATACTTATAGTGGAAGACAATGACGACCTCAGAGGATTCCTCTGCGATATACTCCAGAGCCGATACAATATCCTGACGGCAGCCAACGGCAAGGAGGGTCTTGCGATTGCCGAGTCTGGTCAGCCTGACTTCATCCTGACCGATGTCACGATGCCGGAGATGGATGGACTGACAATGGTGAAGAAGATAAAGAGCCATAAGGAGCTGAGCCATATCCCAATCATAGTGCTTTCGGCCAAGACATCGATGGATGACAAGATGGAGGGCCTCCGCGCCGGAATCGACGACTACATCTCGAAACCATTCAGCGCAACTTATCTTCGCCAGCGCATCGCCAACATCATAGCCCAGCGCGCGATGCTTCAGCGCAACTTTATGGAGACATTGGGCAATCGGATGAACCAGGCTGTGGAGAAAGAGATAGCTGAGCAGGAAACTCCTGCGGCAGCTCCGGCAGAAGGTGCTCAGGAGCCTGCCGCTGCGGCCGCTGCGGCCGAGCGTCAGGAATATCGCCTGAGTGCACCCCAGATCATTGAGGAAGACCATCTGATGATGGAGAAACTTATGAAATTCATCGAAGAGAAAATCGGCGATGAGAATCTGAAGATCGATGATATGGCCGATGCTGTCGGGATGGGGCGTACGGTCTTCTACGGAAAGATCAAGGCCATCACCGGCATGGCGCCGAGCGACTTCCTGCGCACACTGCGTATGCAGAGGGCGGAGGAGCTGATAGTGCGCAGCAACCTCACTTTCTCGCAAGTGGCATTCAGCATAGGCTTCTCCGACCCGAAATATTTCACCAAGTGCTTTAAGAAAGAGACTGGTATGACTCCCTCGGAATATCGCAAACAGAAGCGTGATGCAGAGGAAAACGGATAATAATTCGACGAAAAAAGGGAGGATATCTGACACTGAATATAACTAACGATAATTTTTTATGATATAAGACGGTGCGGTATAATTAATTTTGTGGAAAACTTTTACAAAATTAACCATAAATACTAACCGAATTATGAAAAAGCTGAGCAAGATGCTTATGGCTGCCGCTTTGGCTGCGTATCCGTTGGTTGGCATGGACGCCAAGACAACGCTTTACATATGCGGCGACAGCACCATGGCCAACTATGCCACTGACGGTTCGACCCCTACCAGAGGCTGGGGACAGTATTTCGGTACATTCTTCACCTCCGACATTGACGTCATCAACTACGGCAAGGGAGGCATGGATGTGCAGAATTTCTACACCAGTGCGAGCTATTGGCCTGCAATCAAGGCAAAGTTGCAACCGGGCGATTACGTCCTGATGCAGTTTGGCCACAATGATGAGAAGAACGGCGGTATGGACGGCCGCAAACTCAAAGCCTACTATGAGTCGATCGGCGACAAGGAGGCTGCGGCTGCAGTAGACACCCGTGGCACTGAGCCGAGCGGTACCTATGTCGAGACATTTGCAAAACTCGTCGATGAGGTGCGCGCCACCGGAGCAATTCCTATCCTGGCTACTCCGATCTGCCGCATGAACTTTACCAATGGTGATATCCGCCGCGCAGGACGCCACGACCTTGGCGACAGCTTCAGCTTGCTGACCGAAAACGGCCCGACAACTGGCAACAAGATTCCGGCTGACGACCACACCATGGACTATCCCTACCAGATGATAAAGCTCGCTGGGGAAAAGGGTGTGGAATACATCGACATGACACAGGATACAAGAGAACTTTTCTGCATGTATGGCGATGCACGCACCCACAGCATCCTTTCTGACGGCGCAGGATCTACCCACCTCAGCGTGGCCGGCGCAGCGCTTATCGCTCGCCGCGCAGCCGGACTCATGGAAGATAAGAATATCCTTGCTGAATATATCCAGCTTGGCGACGCCGCCATCAATTTCACTACCGACGGTGACTTCGGAACTGCATATGTAGGCAATATCCTGACAAAGGAATTTACCGTGACAGGTTTCGGCCTGACTCCGGAAAAGGGCAATGTAGCTGTCAGTGTGACTGACGGATTTGAAGTATCCCTCGACAAATCGGTATGGGCTACCTCTATCAACATTCCTTACGAAGGAGGCACACTCATCAACTCATTCTATGCCCGCACCACTCTCGACCAGGCTGGCGAGGCAACCGGCACACTGACAGTGGATGCCAATGGCTCCGCAACTACACTCGACCTCGTGGCTCTCGGCGAGCCCATCCCCGGCACAGGCCAGTTCTCACTTGCATGGCCTCTCAAGGTGGATGATGACTATGACGTAAGCGGCGAGGTAATCCCTGTAGATGTCAAGCTCGAGGGTCTTGAAGTGAAGGGCTACGACAATGGCATGCGCCTTGCTCCTGCTTCAGGATGGCCTGCAGGCGACATCGATGAGTCGCCTACTCGCTATGCAGAGTTCGGCATCAAGGTGCCCGAAGGAAAGAAGCTCACTGTCAACAAGCTTGCAATGCTGGTAGGCGGTATGGATACGGACGCCATGCAGTGCCACGTAAGCTGGTCGGTCGACGACGGCTTCGGCAATCCCACTACTTTCTATTCTCCGCTTGAGATGAAGGCAGGCGAGATGAACAGCGTTTCCACCAATACGATGATTAACCTCACGGAAGGCAAGACACTGCGTCTGCGTGTCTATCCCTGGACTACCGATGCTCAGCAGAACGGCACCATATGCCTTTCCAACGTCGCAATCGAAGGCTATGTAGCCAACAACGCAACAGAGGTCTCTTTGGCTTGGCCTCTCGACAAGGGCGTGGATAATCCTCTCACTGCCGAGACTTCAAGCGCAGCTTTCTCATTCACATCGCATGCTGTAGGAAAAGACCTTAAGGTGGCCGGCACCGGAAAGCCCGTCGACGTCACAGGCACAATGTATCAGCCCCTTATCAGCAACCAGAGCGAATATACCAACGACGGCTCCATAGAGTTCTCCCTCCGCCCGAAGGCAGGCATCACTTTCCAGCCCAAGCATATCAGCTTCTACGCAACTCGTAACGGTACTGGCGGCGGTGTGCTTAAGGCTACTGTAGAGGTAGGCGACAATGTCGACGTTCTCGACGATAATATCCAGCCTGTCAGAAACAACGTGGAGCCTAAACAGCTCCTCTGGGAGAAGGACCTTGAAGGCGTGGTGGTCTACAACAACACCATGACTTTCCGCATCGCCATCAAGTCGCTTGCCGACAACAAGACTGTGACTATCCACAGTGTGAAGATCGATGGCGAGGTTTCAGGCGAGGAAATCGCTGTTCCTTCCTATACTATCACAGCCGTTCCTTCCATTCCGGAAGCAGGCACCGTGACCCGCACCCCCAACACCTCAAAGGTAGACGAGGGTCAGAAAGTGACTCTTTCCGCTACTGAGAACTTTGGCTACAGATTTAAAGACTGGAGCGTCAACGGCAACGTTATCTCCACTGAGAATCCTTATTCATTCATCGCTTCTGAAGACCTCAACATCGTAGCTGACTATGAGGTGCTGACCACTTATCCTCTCGAAGTTGCAGTGGAAGGTGGCGCCAACGACTACATGGTGGCCGTAGAGCCTGAAGGTGAGATTATCGACGGCATACACTACTATGAGGCCGGCACTGAAGTAAAGCTCACTGCTTCCAACAACCGTATTCTCTCTTTCACCAACTGGGATGACAACACTACTGCCCTGAGTCGCAACATCGTGATGGACGGCGCAAAGAAAGTGGCTGCCAACTATGCTTGTGAAGACTATATCGTAGGTTGGGATTTCCATTTCGATGAGCCCGCGAGCGACCGCCCGGCTGATTTCTGCGTGGAAAGCGACAACTCAGGCATGATGAGACTTCACAATGAGGAAGGCTCAGTGACAAGCTGGCTCAGCCGTGGCATAAGCCGTGGCGATGAGAACGGCCGATATGCAGGTCGCATCTGGAAGCTCCGCAGCGACAAGAACTTCTTCGAGGCTTCTTTCAGCGCAGCAGGCTACAGCAACCTCCGTGTGGCTTCGGCACTCAGCTGTACTTACAATACCTACACACGCTTCTTCGTTCAGTATAGCCTTGACGGCAAGAACTATGAGACTATCGGCGAGATGATGCCTGGCAACCGCTCATGGACCGACGCAGAGTTTGACCTCCCGAAGGATGCCGACGGCGCAAGCCGCGTCTACATCAGATGGTATCCTGATTTCGATGCTCCTCTCCATGGCAACGAGACCGACTATGACGGCCTTGCAATCACCGACGTGTATGTCCTCGCTTCTCCAGATGCTGCCGACGACACTACAGCTCCTGTGCTCCTGACTTCAATTCCTGCAGAGGGCAGCAACAATGCCTCTATCAGCGGCTCCGTAGTGCTGACATTCGATGAGAAAGTCAAGGTGGGCGACGTCAAGCCGACACTTAATGGCAAGGAACTCGAAGGCAGCGTAGCCGGTAAGGTTGTGATGTTCAAATACAGCGGACTCAACTACAACACTGAGTATACATTCTCTATGCCGGAAGGTGCAGTGGTAGACCGCAATGGCAACAAGGCCGCTGCTCTCGACCTTAAGTTCACTACTATGACACGTACTGTGCCTGAGGCTCGTCTTTACGACGCAGTAGTTGACATCGACGGCACCGGCGACTATGTATCGCTTCAGGAAGCTATCGACGCTGCTCCTGCCAACCGCGTTTCGCCTTGGCTCATCTTTGTTGAGAACGGACGCTACAAAGAGCACATCGATATCCCTGCCAACAAACCATATATCCACATCATCGGTCAGGACCGCGACAAGACTGTCATCTGCGACGACCGCGTGAGCGGCGGCGACAATGCAGTGCATGTAAGCATAGGCGCTACCTTGGTGGTTCATGCTGCTGACTGCTTCTTCGAGAACATTACATTTGAGAACACCCACGGCCACGTGCAGCAGAACGGCCCGCAGGCTCTTGCTGTAAACACTGATTGCGACCGCGCTGTCTTCAACAATGTGGCTATGCTCTCTTATCAGGACACTTGGATCACTCCGGGCAAGTCTGCTTACCGTGTATACGTCAACAACTCGTTTATCGAGGGTGCTGTAGACTTTATCTACAACAGCGGCGACATATATGTTGAGAACACTACTCTCTACATCACACGCGAGTCTGGCGGCTACATCGTAGCTCCTTCTCATGCTGAGGATGTGAAGTGGGGTTATGTATTCCGCGATTGCAAGATTACTGCTCCTGGCGACCCATCGAAGACTTCTGTATGGCTTGGCCGTCCATGGCACAACTATCCGAAGACTGTATTCCTCAACACTTGCGCAGAGGTGACTATACCGGCTGCCGGCTGGGCAGAGCACATGGGTGGTCTCCCCGTTATCTGGGCTGACTGGAACACTTACGACGCAAAGGGCAACCTGCTCGACCTCAGCCAGCGCCGCGATACTTATTGGATCGAAGTGGATGGCGAGAAGGTATATGGCAAAGCCAAGAACTTCCTCACCGACGAGGAGGCTGCTGAGTACACTCTCGACAATGTGATGAGCGGCGACGACGATTGGCATCCTGCCATCAAGACTGTGGCTTGCGACGCTCCTATGGTAAGCGTAGACGGCAACACTCTCAGCTGGAACGCTGTTCCATACGCTATCTGCTATGTCATCACCAATGGCGACGAGGTGGTAGGTTTCACTACTGAGACTGAGTATAATGCTAATGTGGATGCCAAGAACTTTGCAGTCCGTGCAGTCAACGAGTTCGGTGGCCTGAGTGCAGTTGGCACCAATGACCCCGTTTCGGTTGATGAGCTCGAGGCAGCTGGTGACTTCGAGATTGTAGGCATCTACGATGTCAATGGAGTCCGTCTATCTCAGCCTGGCCTGGGCCTTAACATCATCGTAAGCGAGAATGCAGCAGGAATGCGCAAGATCGAAAAGCTGATGATCACGAAGTAATACACCTCCCATTTTTTTATAAGAATAAGGGCGCGCCTCTCACTTGGAGGCGCGCCCTTATTCGATTTTGTTAAGTCAATCCTCAAAAATGTTGGGTAAATAGTGTTGCAGACCCAATTTATACAGTCCCCAAAAAATATACGGATTGTTGCAAGGATGATGCATAAGCTTTGCATAGGGGTTGCAGGAAAGTTGCATCTGACACAAAATTATTTCAAGGCGTTACAGAGTGATTAACAAACAGTTAAATGTGATGTTACACGTGAGAAAACGCTTGCATTTTTTGTTTAAAAGGTATAAATTTGCAAGCGCAAACGAGAAATCACAACTAATAAATCACATTTAAAACCTCACTACTATGAACCGTAAGTCATTCTCCATCGCAGCTCTCTCACTCCTCCTCTCAGCAGCCTTCACAGCATGCACCTCCAACGAGAACCTCGACGAGCCCAAGGCTCCGGCAGCAGTCAGCGACGCAATCACATTCCGCGTCGAGAACCCCTCCCCCGCACGCACGGCGACCCGCGAGATGAGCGCCACAGTGACCGACTTCAAAGTCGCGGCCCTCGACCGCGGAGCCGAATACTTCTCGACCCCGATGAGCGTCTTCTCCACCGACAACGGCAGCTCCTGGACATCATCAAGCAAGACATACTGGCCCGCAGACCGCGCGCTCACATTCGTGGCTTTCGTGGACCAGAACACCGACAACCGTTCCTTCCGGCTCAACGACGGCGCGGCCTCCTTCACCGACTTCGAGGTGGCCTCCGACGTCAGCAAGCAGACCGACCTCATGTACGCCGTGGCAAAGGACGTCAGGAAAGAATCCTCCAACGGCAGCGTGAGCCTGCAGTTCCGCCACGCCCTGGCGCAGATAAGCTTCTCGGCACAGAACAACAGCCCCGTCTACAAGAACATCGAGATACTATCCGTCGAGCTCGGCGGCGTGAAGGGCACCGGCACCTACGCCTTCCCGCAGGCATCCACCAGCGCTTCCGCCCGCGGACAGTGGACAGTCGACATGGACGCGGCTGACCGCAGCTACACCATCTCCGGCCTCTCCGTCAACCTCGGCGCATGCGGCAGCAGCTGCCGCGGCGAGAAGGTGAGCCTCGGCGGTGCCACCCGCGGCGACAAGGAGAACGTGATGTATCTCATACCGCAGGCATCCGGAGAGGGAGCCTACATCAAGGTGAAGACAAGAATGACACTCCAGGACTTCCCCGACACAAGCTACGTATCTGAGGAGATCATCCCCATCGCAGCCGACTGGAAGGAAGGACAGCAGTATAACTACAACATCGCGTGGAACGCCACCCCGATCACCTTCGGCGTGACTGTGGCCGACTTCCGCGAGGTGACAGCATCCGCTGAATAAACCCCAAAAGAATACAATTGTGATTTTTTAAATAAATGTGATTTTAAATAAGATTGACTTACAAAGCGCTGAAGCCGGCCGCCTGTGAAGGTAGCCGGCTTTTATTGCGTATAAACCTTAAATTGCCGAAACTTTCCCACACTGCCAAATCTTCAACTTATAACTTACAACTTATAACTGAACTCAATCAAGATTGAGATGTTTTTTCATTGGGGGATATTATGAAATAACTATATACTATGAAATAACTACTATATAATATGAAAACTTCTACAGCGGTGTCTTCCCAGACTGGGCCCTCGGGAGGATATTATGTGTTTTTGATTATCTATCTTGTCTTGCTGAGTGCTTTCGGCTCCTTTGTCAATGATATGTATCTTCCTACCCTCCCGGAGATGGTAAGGTCGTTTCATACTTCCCGTCCAGTCGTGCAGTTAGGTCTGACCTTCGGTATGGTCGGCCTCGGAGTCGGTGAGTTGATTTTAGGACCCCTCAGCGACCGGTTCGGACGTAAACCGATATTGATATGGGCCTTGATAGTGTTCTGTATCGGTGCCTTCGGCAGTGTCTGGTCGAAGACCATTCATGTCTTCCTTTGGTGGAGATTGGTGCAGGGTTTAGGTGCCTCAGGCGGATACTTTCTGGCGCGTACCATTCCGGCCGACCTTTATAAAGGTCGTGCACTTGCGAAGGTGATGGCTCTTGTAGGCGCTATCAATGGTTTTGCACCCGCAAGTGCTCCTGTGATTGGTGGTCTGGTGGCAAGGTCGATAGGTTGGCAAGGTATCTTCTGGATTCTCTTCGGATTCAGCGCCATGCTGTTGCTCCTCACACCGGCTTTCAAGGAGTCGTTGCCTAAAGACCGCAGGGTTACGGGACATTTCGGAGCCGCTTTTCACAATTATGTGGTGTTGAGTAAAAACAAGCATTTCATCGTGCATGTGATGCTTAAGGGCGCAGCTTTGGGCGTGTTGTTTGCCTACATTTCCTCTGCTCCCTTCATCATACAGGACCACTATGGATTCAGCCAGTTGCAATTCGGCCTTTTCATGGGCTTCAATGCAATCTTTGTTGCATGTGGCGCAACCCTCGCATTGCATTTCAAGCCATTAAAAAAAGCCGCATTATTTGGTGGCCGCGCATTGGTATTGATAGCTGCCGCACAGTTTGCATGCTTCTATCTGGTAGACAATGTATGGGTATATGAAGCATTGAACCTCCCGATGCTTTTCTGCCTTGGTATGCTATTTACAGTAGGTAATACCTTGGCGATGAATGAAGGAAGGGATTGCGCAGGAGATGCATCGGCACTGATTGGCTTGATGGGATATGTGTTTGGCGCAACTGTCAGCCCTCTCGTCGGGCTTGGCGACACGATGCACTCCACTGCCATCACAATCATGGTGTTGTCAGTAATCGTCCTCATTTTCACAAGGATGACCCGAGTCTTGCCTGCCGACCTTGAGGCCACCCCTCAGAGCGCCACAAGAACGGCGGAGAAGGGTTAAGTCTTCAGTCTTAAGATTACCGACAAGCGGCTGGAATAAAGATTGCGCAAAATATACTTTGCGGATTTGCAATTTTTGCGGGAATGCAAAGTATACTTTGCATTCCCGCAAAAAAAGTTTGGAATACAAAATATATTTTATTAATTTTGTACTTTCAAAAAACTTTAATTTTTATGGCAAAAAATCAACTCATTAATCGCCCACTCTATCTGGATCATATTATCTCTCTTCTTAATCGAGGGATGATGCTATTTCTTGTTGGTCAACGAAGGGTGGGAAAGAGCTATCTCCTATTGCTTCTTAAAGAATGGCTGGAGAAAGAAAAACCCTCTGCCAATATAATTTATATTGACAAGGAACGAATCGGCAATACAGGAGTTAATACGCCCGATGAATTGTATGATCTGGCGGCCGAAAAACTTCCTATGGGTGAAGACAATTATCTGCTTATAGATGAAGTGCAGGACATACCGTCATACGAGAATGCTTTGAGAAGACTCTATGCAGAAGAGAGATGTCAGATTGTGGCGACTGGCAGCAATGCTGACATTTTTTCTTCTCAACTTGGCACACGGCTATCGGGAAGATATATAGAAATACCAATCTATAGTCTCACATATCTCGAATTTCTTGAATTTCATCGTCTTGAAGATAGCGATGTAAGTTTGTTGAAATATCTTTCGATAGGAGGATTACCAGGATTGAGTCTTTTTGACATTGATGACAACCGCCACATAAGGGATTATCTTTTTGGGGTGTTCAACACAATTATGATGAAAGATGTCATAGAGCGCCATAAGGTCAGAAACATTCCTTTTATGAATAATCTCTGTAGATTCATAGCTGACAATATAGGGAAGGTGATATCCGTCAAAAATATAGCAAACTTCTTAAAGTCAAAGGAGGGAAAGGATGCCGCCTCTGATGTGACTACTTCAACTTATCTTAATCAGTTGTCGACAGCCTTGTTGTTGAATCCCGTATTTCGTTATGAAATCCATGGAAAGCAGCTTCTGGAACAGAACTACAAATATTATTTCTCAGATCATGGGATGAGAAATCTACTGTGCGACTTCAATGTGCGTGGTAGTATTGAAAAGATAATGGAAAATGTGGTTTGGCTTCACTTGGTAGCGCATGGTTTTGTTGTGAGAGTTGGTCAGCTACGTGCGGGGGAGATTGATTTTGTGGCTACGAAGGGAAGTCAGAAAATATATGTTCAAGTCACTTATATTATGCGTTCAGAAGAAACAGAAGCCAGAGAATTTGGAAATCTCAGTATGATTAAGGATAATTATCCTAAATATCTGGTCTCGATGGAGCCTGTAGTGGGAGAACACAATGAATATCCGGGCATAATCCATATTCATCTTCGCGATTTTCTCAAGCTTCAGTTTACTTAGATGTAGACAATGGGTTGTCTACCAAATGAAAAAAGGACACACTTGGCGTATGTCCTTTTTAAAGGTTATTGATAATTATTTCAGATTATTTTGTTTGGAGGGGAGTCATGTGGTAGCCGAGGGCGTTGAGCTCCATTTCCATACCGGCGAGGTACATCTGATGCAGTGCGGCTACGAAGCAACCAAAGGCGGCTTCTGTGCCGTTTTCTACCTGCTCGTGGGTCAGGAGGCTATGCACGCGTGATGCACATTCCGCTACGAGCTCAATCACTTTGTCGGCGGCCTCTCCCTCATATCCGAGAACTGTCTTCACTACTGTCTCGTCAAGGTTGTCGAATCCATCTTTCTCGCGGAGAGCTTCGTAATAATCAGTGCGGTCGGCGTTTGCAACCCAATCAGTGTCCCAATAATATGCCATTGCCATACCGACAAACATTATCCAACCGAGCGACACGACTGGATACTGCTGGAATTCCTTGGATGCATCAGGCATGTATGCACGCCCAATGATGGCCCATTTCTCTTCAACGTCGGGGCATTCAGGCACATGCTGGTCAAGTGCCCCTTTATACTGCAGGAAGCTCGTCATGTCTTCCCTTACCTTCTCTTCAAATTTCTTAGCTATTTCTTTAGCGTTTTCCATAATAATATTCAGTTTTGAGTTTAATAGTAAAACGTCAAGATGCTTGCTTTGGTTCTTATAAGCCTGACTACGTTTGCATCTTTGCGGCAAAGGTATTAACTTTGTGGTCGGAAACTTTATCAGAATTCTGGAGATGATACCAAATTCGATTGCTGGCCCTGCGGAGGGCGTGATGACTCACGGAAGCCTGGAGCTGTATAAGCGGGGCACCCGCAATGTGCTGTGGCTGACGGTGAGGGAAGGCAGGCGGTTTATACTGAAAGGACTGCCCGAAGACTTGCGTGGCCACATGGAGGAGACAGCGCGTCTGCGTAAGGAGTATTCCCTTGGGCTGAGGATAAATCATCCAGGGGTAGTAGGAGTGTATGGATTTGAGAATCATCCTGAGGCAGGGCCCGTGATAGTTATGGAGTATGTGGAGGGGCTGACGCTTGATGAGTTTCTTAAGAAACAGCAGCCTCTTAAAATTCGTAGGGCGGTTGCTCGCCAGATTGCCGATGCGCTTTCCTACATTCATTCATTAGGCCTGTCTCATCGGGATCTTAAGCCCGACAATGTCCTTGTCACTCGCCGCAATGAGGCAAAGATAATCGATATTGGCCTCGGAGACAGCGAGGACTCGGTGGTCTACAAGCAATCGATGGGGACGGAGCGTTTCGGGGCTCCCGAGCAGCAGATGCCTTGCGTAGGAGACGCGCGGGCGGACGTGTATTCATTTGGGAAATTGCTGGAATTGCTTCTGCCGGAGTCGCGATTCAGGAAATTGCGGGCAAGTTGTCTGCAAGCGAATCCGGATAAGCGAATTTCTATGGAAGAAGCCGCCGAAATGCTCGGCAATGAGCGGAAGGGTGGTATTCTGGGCTGGAGTATTGTCGTGGGATGCGTCTTGATGGCAGTCATCGTTACGGTCGGGATTATAGGATGGAGGAATTCTGCCAAGGAAACTCCAATGCCGGATGAGAAACCTGTGGAATTTGAAAACAATATAGATGCTGCTGTCGAAACGCTTGAGGAGACTGGTATTGAGGAGAAGCAAGTAGAAAGCAGTCGTGAAGTGCCAATGGAGAAGAGGAAGGAGTCAGTTGCGGGGGAGCAGCCTATGGAGCCGGTCTTGGATCATGAGAATAAGGGGGAGGAAGCGACGTATGAGAAGATATATGACAAGTATATGGCTGAGGTTTATCGGGAAATCAATAGGTTAGGACGAGGATATGATGTGCAGAGAGGGGAGTATGTCGATTCCATTGTGCTTGTACGGGCGCGCGTAATTCCAGACATTATGAACCGGATGGTGAATGAGCTTACTGAAGCTGGGTGTACCTATGATGAGCTTAGCTTTTTTACAAGTTTAATGTTTGACAATTCGAATCGGGCCGTGGAAAAGATTGATGGAATTAGGAATTGAGGATATTGAAGGTGATGCCTGAGGCGCTTCCGGCCATTGCTGTGAAGGGGTTGGTGCCTTCGCGGAAGACACGTGGGAAGTATACCGGGGCATGCTGGGTGAAGCATCCGCATTCCACTATATCCCCTTCGCGGAGAGTTGTGGAGTTTTCCACGCTGACCACTTTGAAGAGGGTGGAGTTTTCATGGCGTAGCACGCAGACGCGGTTTGGCAGCCAGTGCAGTTCGATTTCAGCACCGAGCGGAAGTTTTGGGCTTTCCACATAGCTCCCTGTGTAGTCGCGCGACTGAATGGCAGACTCCGATGCGCAGAATTCCTCAATGTTTTTAAAGCCGATAAGGTTGCATAGTGCGGTGACGGTATAGGCATTGGGGCGATAGTCGGCACCGGTGTCGGATATTTATCCCCATATGCGTTTGAGGGTTGTGGCGCTGACGGTGCCGCAACTTTTTTCTTTCAGCAGGTCGGAAAGGCGGGAATAGTCGTCAGGCGCATTCAGTGGGAAACTGATGCGGGCTTCGACTTCCTTCTTCAGGCGTTTGAGGTTTTCGATATCGATATGTCTTCTCTTCTTCATAATATTGGTTTTGTGGTTTCCATCACGGTCGTCTGGTGGGGAAGGGTGATGAATGCATTACAAAGTTAGTGAAAATAATTGGAATGGACTTAAGGGGATTGGTTATGGACTGAAAAATGGACTAAAATGGAATTTTTAAAGTTGAGGATTAGTCATTAACTTTGCAACCGAAATAATAAACTCAAAAAACAGTATCATCATGAAAAAAGAAAGAATGGCAGGATTTATGCCTGCAGTAGCTCTTGCTCTCCTGATGTTGGTGGGAGCAGTATCTTGTGGCGATAAGAAGAGTGCGTCTTCTGAGGCAACCTCTGGTGTAGAGACGGAGGTGGTAGAAGAAGAATTGGCTGTTAACGTAGATACTGCCGACGGGATAGTAGCCGAAGACGCAGTTGCAGAAGAGGTGAAGAAAGATGAGGCTCCTGCGGCTTCCTCAAGCAGCGAAGATTGGAATAAGATCTTGGATGAATACGAGAAATACTGCGATAAACTTGCCACTCTTGCCAAGAAGGCACAGGCTGGCGATGTCAGTGCCATCACAGAGTATGCGTCGCTCCTTGAGTCGGCTGAATCTCTGCAGAAGAAGTTGGATAATGCCAGCTCCGAACTGACTGCAGCCCAGGCAGCACGCCTCAACAAGATTGCAGCCAAGATGGCCAAGTCTATGATGTAATGATTTTCCGTATGCCCCCACAGATGGTGGCAGATTCTAAAGATTTATTTGGAGAATCGGAAA
This sequence comes from uncultured Sangeribacter sp., assembly GCA_964537745.1. Taxonomy (GTDB): domain Bacteria; phylum Bacteroidota; class Bacteroidia; order Bacteroidales; family Muribaculaceae; genus Lepagella. The sequence goes on along the minus strand of CAZIAX010000010.1, from coordinate 371 downwards.
AATATTAGTAATTTTGTGGCAGAGGATTTCGGAGGGAGCTTGCGTGGCTTCCTCCGGAGACTCTGAGATACATAAAAGCGTTTACGAAGCGCTTGTCTCTTGACTGTTTGGAATTCTGGCAGATTTCAGTGGTCGTCAAGGACAAGGCAGCTGTAGATGCCCGCAGTGATGTAGAATCATGCTTTCGGCAGATGGCTCCGAGTGGAGTCGTAGCCGGAGGCATAGTTCACATATACGAGCGTGGGCTTCTGCGTTGCCGTCCTTACGACCAGGGCAATGCCAGAAGCCTCAAGCAGTGGGACGGCGACGAGTACGGATCCCGCGCTTTTTTTATTGCTAACCAGCTATAGCCAAGGAGGGGAGACTGCGGC
>CAZIAX010000009.1:0-26818 GCA_964537745.1 uncultured Sangeribacter sp. | reverse complement strand
GTAGTCTACGACATCTCCTCCAAACCCCCAGCCACAATCGAGTGGGAATAAAAAACTGATTATTCACAAAATCCGCGGATGTGTTAACACATCTGCGGATTTTTATTTTTAGAAATAATTCATTAACTTTGCACTCTCGATAATTAAGTATTGACCCGATTTATGACAGCTGAAGAAATTAAGGAATTTGTACGATGTGGAGAGACTTCTACTGTGCAGTTTAAACTTTTATTTAATAAATCAGAGGATATCGCTAACGAACTAATTGCGTTTTCTAATTCTAATGGAGGCCGCATCTTCATTGGAGTAAACGACAAAACGGGAGAAATTGTAGGACTCTCCTATAAACAACTTCAGGACATTGGTTCGCTTGTTGCAAGTGCAGCTGATGTAGGAGTTCATCCCTCAGTTTTTCCTATAGTAGACACTGAATTAGTAGATGGAAAATCAGTAATGATTGTTTCTGTCAGCCGAGGGGCATCAACTCCTTATACAAATAATAGAGGGGAAGTGTATGTAAAATTTGGACCCGATAAACGGAGAGTAACAGATGCGAATGAAATGCTTAGACTCTTCGCCCAGTCTGGAAACTTTCAACCTGATCGTCAACCAATACGAGGAACATCTATTGAAGACCTTGATCACTACTTACTAAGTGATTTCTTTGAAAGGACTTTAGGTGTGGATTACCAAAAACTTGACATGCCGTTAGAAAGAGCCTTACAAAATCTTTTCATTCTTGATGAAAACCAAGAAGTCACTCTTGGAGGACTAATGTTTTTTGGGAAAAGACCACAACAAAAATGTCCAGCTTTTAATATTAAGGCTGTGTGGTTTTATGGTGACAGCATAGGAGGCACAGAGTATAGAAGCAGTGTAGATATAGAAGGAACGGTGCCTCGATTATATGATGAAGGATTACGTTTCATCATGTCGTGTCTGCATCGTCGACAAGATGGCCAAAACTTCAACTCAATTGGAAAGTTAGAAATTCCTGAAATTGCCTTGTCTGAGATATTACAAAACGCCTTGGTCCACAGATCATGGTTAAAACCTGCGCCAATCCGGTTACTTATTTTTGACAATAGAGTTGAAATCATTAGTCCTGGATCTTTACATCCGACATTAACAGTTGAGGATATAAAAATGGGGAATGCTTTTCAACGTAATCAACTTATGGCGACTCTTTGTTCCAAGACAATGGAATATAGAGGAATTGGTTCTGGTATTATTCGAGCCCTTAAATGCGACCCCAACATAGAATTTCACAATGAAATTTCTGGCGATCAATTTAGGGTAATCTTATGGAGAAATACCCAAATCTCTAACCATTCAGGAACTAAAATCGGTAAGCAAACCAACCAAATCAATGAAATCGGTATGGAAACAGGTAAGAAAACTGACCAAACCAATAAAATCGGTATGGATTTCGGTATGGAAACCGACCCTGCAAATACAATCGGTGAGAAAATCGGTAAAAAAGACGAAGTATTATTAATGTATATTTCTGAAAATCCCAGAATATCAATTAATAGTTTGGCAAAAAAATCCGGGATGGCTTCTTCTACAGTACAGATATATCTTAATAAATTACGAATGTCGGGTAAGATTCGTAGAGTGGGTCCTCCCAAAGGAGGTCTTTGGGAAGTTCTCTAATAAGACTGCAAGGTGCGCGGCATCAACCGCGTAGTCTACGACATCTCCTCCAAACCCCCAGCCACAATCGAGTGGGAATAAAAAAACAAAAAACGCACGGTCTGACACCGTGCGTTTTTTCATGTCACTACAACACCACTTGGTTCCTGACCCTTGGTTCTTGACCCTTAAAAACCTCGCTCCCACCTCCCCACCGCTCTCAGCGTGAGCCCATAAAGTCATAAAATTATGTTAAATCCGAAAATTTTTCAAAAAATTATAGATTTTTATAAAAAATATTTGTATCTTTGCAGACAATTGACCTATAACATCTTTTACTGTTTACGAATTTTAACAATTTTGGCAAAACTCGTAGTCAGTTTATATTAACCTATTAAATATCTACCTCAACGTCAAACAAACACCTAACAACGTAAAATTAAAACATATAACATTAATAACTAACCACATTTTTAACTAATCATGAAATACGAAAACAATCGCGTTTTGTCAGTATTGAAGCGAATGCATGGAGGCGGACGGCTCTTGATGGCCCTCGTATGCCTTTTTGCTTCGTTGGCGCTCTATGCGCAGGAGACAGCGGTGCATGGTACCGTATTCGACGACCAAGGCGAGCCCCTTATCGGAGCAACCGTCATGGTAGCAAAATCCACCATCGGTACTTCTACCGACCTTGACGGTAACTTCACCATCAAGTGCAAGCCGGGTGCTAAACTCGTCATCTCATACGTAGGTTATGAGACTAAGGAAGCCCCCGCAAAAGACGGAATGCAGGTCACTCTTAAAGAGTCTGCTTCTATGCTCGACGCTGTCGAGGTCGTGGCCTTCGGCGTTCAGAAAAAAGTTTCTCAGACCGGTGCAATCTCTTCTATTAAGAATGAAGACCTTACCCGCACCCCGGTCAGCTCTGTCAACAACGTCCTCGCAGGCCAGCTTTCAGGTGTGTCTACAGTCCAGACTTCTGGTGAGCCTGGTTCTGACGCAGCTGAGATTTTCGTCCGTGGTAAGGCCACTTGGGTAGATGCCAAGCCCCTTATCCAGGTCGACGGTGTGGAACGCGACATGTGGGATATCGACCCCAACGAAATCGAATCTATCTCTGTACTTAAGGACGCATCTGCAACCGCAGTATTCGGTGTCCGCGGTGCTAACGGCGTTATCCTCGTGACTACCAAGCGTGGTAAGGAAGGTAAGGCTAAGATCAGCGTTTCACTCAACTTCTCCGCTCAGCAGCCTACCAAGCTCATCGAGATGGCTAACTCAGTGGAATACGCCAACTTCTACAATTATGTGATTCAGAGCGACTCCCCCGGTGCAGCTCCCATGTTCTCCGATGAAGTCATCGCCAAATTCACCTCCGACAATCCCGCCGACCGTATCCGATTCCCGAATATGCGTTGGACCGACGAGATCTTCAAGAAGACTACTTTCCAGCAGCAGCACAACGTCAATATCTCTGGTGGCAATAAGAAAGTGAAATACTTTATCTCCGCAGGTTACTTCGGCCAGGACGGTATCTTCGATCAGTATGGCCGCAACGACTATGCATTCGACTATCGCTACAACCGTTTCAACTATCGTTCAAACCTTGACATCGACGTCACTCCTACTACGGTTATCAGCGTTAACGTCGCAGGTAAGATCGACAACTCTTCCAAGCCTCGCACAGGCCAGGGTGCTGAAGGTATGGTGAAGGCTATCTATGGCGCTTCTCCGTTCTCTGCTTCAGGCTTTGACGCAGAAGGTCGCTATATCGCGCCTACTATGGAGCCAAGCTACAACACTGAGTATGACGAGGAAGGCAATCCTCACGTTGTGACTCTTCCTTTCATTGGAAGCGCTCCTATGACCTATATTACTTATAACACTGGTGCATATCACAACACTGCCAACACTATCACCTCCGATATCATCCTCAAGCAGAAACTTGATGTCATCACAAAGAATCTCTCTTTCCGCGCTAAAGGATCTTACAACTCTGGTTTCAGCCAGCAGAAAACCCTTACTTCTTCTGCCGCTACTATCACTCCGGTGCTCCAGCCCGACGGAACTCTCAAATATCTGACCAACTCATTTGAGGAAGCTCCTACTTACTCTGAGGAGAGCAACATGACTGACAAGTGGCGCAACTGGTATATCGAGGCAGCCTTCGACTGGAACCGCTCATTTGGCGAGCACAACCTTACAGCTCTTGCCCTCTACAACCAGAGCAAGAACTACTACCCTAAGACTTATTCCGATATCGCCCGCGGTTACGTTGGCTTCGTAGGCCGTGTCACTTATGACTACGACAACCGCTATCTCGCTGAGGTAAACTTCGGCTACAACGGCTCTGAAAACTTCGCCCCTGGTAAGCGTTTCGGTGCCTTCCCAGCTGGTTCTATCGGTTGGGTTGTCAGCAACGAAAAATTCATGGAAGGCCTCCAGCCTTGGCTCTCTTTCCTGAAACTCCGCATTTCTCTTGGTAAGGTTGGTAACGACAAGGTGGGTGGCAACCGTTTCATGTATCTCCCTGACCCATTCGTTGTCAACAACACCGATCTTGCTCAGCGCGACGGTTACGCTTATTTCTTTGGTATCGCAAATAATGCTGCCGCTCAGCCTGGTGCTACCCAGACTGCTACCAACAACCCCGACGTAACTTGGGAAACTGCAGTAAAGCAGAACTACGCTATCGAAGCTAACTTCATCAACAATCAGCTGAAGGCTTCTTTCGACTACTACCGCGAGAATCGTAAGAACATCCTTCTTCAGAACTACAACTCTTCCGTTCTTCTCGGTTATGACATCCCATTCACCAACTTCGGTGAGGTTAACAGCTGGGGTTGGGAATTCAGCCTCGGTTGGAGCCAGATTATCAACCGCGATTTCAGCTATTCTGTTAAGTTCAACCTCTCTTACAACGACAATAAGATTGTCAAGGATGGTCAGGCTCCTCAGCTCTACGACTATCAGAAGACCGTAGGCCACCGCATCGGTGCCCGCTCACAGCTCCTCTTCTTTGGATATTATGAAGGCCCAGAGAGTGCAGAGAAGTATGCCGCAGCTTATCCGGAGCAATTCATAGCATATGACGAGAATGGCAATCCATATGATCTTCCCCACGTTCTTCCGGAGCAGCTCAAGAGCAATAAGTCCCTTAACCCCGGAGACCCAATCTATGTTGACCTCAACGGCGACGGAAAGATCGACGGCAACGACTACAGCCGCGACTTCGGCAAGACCGACGACCCACGCTTCATCGCAGGTCTTAACCTCGGCCTCACTTGGAAAGGCATCTCTTTAAATGCTCAGTTCACTGGTGCTTGGGATGTAAGCCGTACACTTAGTGGAGCTTTCGTGACTCCTTTCTGGAACTCAAATGGTGATGACCGCGGTGGTCTTCTCAAGACCCACCTCGACGACAGCTGGAGCGAGGACAACCGCAACGCCACATATCCCCGCCCTACCATCTCCTATAAAAGCCACACCTACGCTGGTTCTACTCTTTGGGAGAAGGACGCAAGCTACGTAAGATGTAAGTCTCTCCAGTTGGCCTATGATTTCAATATGCCTTGGATGAAGAAAATCGGCCTTACTCAGCTTCGTCTGTCGCTCAGCGGCTACAATATCTTCACTATTTCTAAATACAAGTGGGGCGACCCGGAAAACCGTGCAAGCAGCTCACCGAGCTACCCGCTTACGCGTACCTACACAGCCGGCTTGACTGTTGGTTTCTAATCTTAACCCCGACAACTTTTTTAAGAATATGAAAAAATCATTTCACAGCATATTAGCTTTGGCGTTGGCAGGCATTGCAGCCACTGCATGCACCGACGAGGTGCAGCTCGGCAACGCTTTTCTTGACAAGGCTCCGGGCGGTTCACTCAACATGGACAGTATCTTCGCTAATCCTGACTATGTGAACCAGTTCCTCACTCATATCTACAACATGCAGTATTATGGTCTCCCTTATAAGCACGACGGTGTCAACCACCACGACCACTATACTGGAAAACTCGATGCAGTGACCGACCTCTACCAGATGCACTGGGGCGGATGCCGCGTCTGGTCAGGATACTATACAGGCAACTTAACTGCTAAGGACGACCCACTGATTTCCTTCTCCAACGACCAGGTTTGGCAGACTGTCCACCAGGTACAGCTCATCAAGGAGAACATTGACCGCGTCCCCAACATGGACCAGAAGAAAAAAGACTATATCGTAGCTCAGGCTACTGCCCTTCAGGCTTTCGCATACTCTATCCTCCTTCCTCACTACGGAGGTCTTCCCATCATCGAGAAGACTATCACGCAGAGCGATATCGACGGCGGTTTAGGTAAACGTGCCACTTTTGAGGAGACTGTAGACGCTATCGTTAGATGGTGCGACGAAGCCAAAGACAATCTCTACTGGGCTTATAATGGAAACGACGCTGAGTCAAGCTCACTCCAGACTGGACGTTGGACCAAAGCTGGCGTTATGGCCCTGAAGGCTCAAGTGCTCTGGCTCGCAGCTTCTCCTCTCTACAATTCTTCCGAGCCCTACCTCGGCGGAGAGTCTGACGCCGAGCAGCAGAATCTCGTTTGGTATGGAAACTATGATCAAGGCCGTTGGCAGCGTGCAAAGCAGGCTTTCGACGATTTCTGGGCTGAAAACACTAAAAACGGCGAATACTACCACCTTCTCCAGGCTACATCCAAGACCCCTGATGGATACCGAGTGGCTTACCGCCGTGGATACGTCATGGACGACAGCCCCGAAAACATCCACTGGACCAAGACTTGCGACTACTACGGCACTCAGGGCACATACGCTTGGCTCAACTGGAACACTTGGAGCGTTAACCGCAACAACCACTCTCCTTCCGTTGAGTATATCGAGATGTTCCCTTGGAGCGATGGCAAGCCCTTCAACCATGATAAGGACATGAAGTTCGACCGCACCTATGAGGTAGAGAAAGATGGCTCTATGACAGATGTCTACACCTGTCTTGACGGTACCTCCTCTTCTGCCAACGACAAACTCTTCTTCACCTATCAGGCAGTGCGTGGTGGTCAATTCAAAAAAACCAAATCACGCGACCCTCGCCTTTATGAGAACGCACGAGTTTCAGGTCTTGAGAAACTTCTTGACTACAACAAGATGGATGGCAAGGCTTCCGGCCAGATCGTTGAGACTTGGGTAGGCGGTCAGGATGCCGGTGCTACTGTAAAGGCTTATGATGGCACTGTGGCAGAAAGCCTGACAAGCTACTGTCCGACTGGTTTCGCTGCTTATAAATATGTATTCTCACAAGATGAATACTGGCGCGACTACAACATGCACTGGAATGTTTTGACCATTCCCGACATGATTCTTATGTATGCTGAGTGTCTCGCTGAGTGCGGTGACCTCCCGGGTGCTGTTGAGCAGGTCGACAAGGTGCGTGCACGCGTCGGAATGAAAGGACTTGCCACCAGCAACCCCACTCTTGATGTCAAGAACAACAAGGCTAACCTCATCGAGGAAATCCTCCGCGAGCGTGCTTGCGAGCTCGGTATGACCAATGCCAGATACATCGATATGATTCGCCGCAAACGTGGCGACTGGATGACAAAGCAGCTCCATGGTATGGCTACCTATCGTATGATCAAGAATGCCCAAAACCAATGGATCCGACGCAATAGCCCATACTTCGGCGACGACAAGAATGGCGGCATGGCTGAGCCTTCTCGCTTCGAATATGAGTTCTTTGAGCTCTTCCAGGGAAAACGCGCACTCTGGGGAAAAGACCCCAACTCTAACGAAGTCAAGAAGTGGTTCATGATGCCTTTCCCGCAGGATGAGGTCAACAAAGGCTACGGTCTTATCCAGAATCCCGGATGGTGATTTCGAAACTAACAACATTTATAACATCTGAAATTATATGAAATCCAGATATATTTTTCTCATGACTCTCGCTGCGGGTATCTCCCTGCCATCTATCGCTCAGGAGGTGGAAGACAGTGTGGTAAACCGTTGGCTCGATCAGGAGTATAACATAGGTGTAAACGCTAAAGTCACCCGTCAGAACTCTACTGCATCAGTCAGCGTGATTCGCAACGATGAGGTCAACCAGCGTTCCTCTAAGAACATCGGCAATTCTCTCGTAGGCCAGGGTAAAGGTCTTATCGCTATTTCCGGCACTGGCACATACTATGCCCAGAACCCCACCCTCTACGTGCGCGGTCTTCAGAGCCTATCCGGAAGTACGCCCCTCATCCTCGTTGACGGCATCGAGCGTGACATCTACCTCGTAGACCCCGAGGAGGTACAGGAAGTGCAGATTCTCAAGGATGCCGCAGCTACAGCTCTCTATGGCTATAAAGGTGCCGACGGTGTCATCAATGTCATCACAAAGCGTGGCGAATACAATTCAAAGGTTGTCCGCATCAACTACGAGCACGTCTTCTCTAATATGAAAAACCGTCCTCACTTCGTCGACGGTGCCACCTACGCCAAGGCTATGAACGAGGCTCTCTTCAATGAAGGTCAGGATCCTCGCTACACTCAGCAGCAAATCGACCTCTTTGCAAGCGGACAATATCCGACTCTCTATCCTAATGTAAACTGGGTCAACGAGACTTTCCGCAATCATGCTAACGGCGACCGAGCTTCCGTTGAGTTCTCCGGTGGAGGTGAGAAGTTCCGCTATTTCACTATGGCTGACTTCCTCTACAGCAACGGTTTCATCAAGAATCCTAACCGCAACGAGGGTTACTCTACTCAAGATAAGTATGTACGTGGCAACATTCGTATCAACCTTGATGTCGACCTCTTCAAGTATACTCAGTTGAAGACCAATATCTTCACCTCTCTTGGTGAGATGCAAACCCCGGGAAATCAGGCAAATCTTTGGAGCATGATCTATGGTATGCCTTCGGCTGCAATCCCCGTTGTGAATGAAAATGGTCTTTGGGGTGGCAACTCCACTTGGAGTGGAGACAACAACCCCGTGGCTCAGTCGGTAGATGCCGCTTACTTTAAGATTTATGAGCGCAACCTCTTCTTCGACGCAGAAATCAATCAAGATCTTTGCATGGTCACCCCTGGCTTGAGATTCAACATCGGTGCAAGCTATGATGTGTTCTCAAATATCCATGAAGACCACTCCAAGAAATACAACTACGGTATGTCAAGCGTGACTGGCTGGGAAAATGGTGAGCCCGTGACTTCCTACTGGCAGGTGGCTGACCAGGCTACAGCTATGGGTACCGCTGCCAACGGCAAAGACTTCCAGCGTCGCCTCAATGCTTGGTTAGGCTTCAACTACGACAAGAAGTTTGGTGAAGACCATCAGATTATGACTCAGTTGAAGTATCACTACGACTACGAGGATCCGATGGGTGTCAACAACAATGTCTACCGCCACAACTTCTCTTTCTGGGGTCAGTATACATTCAAAAATCGCTACTCTCTTGGCGTGGTTCTCTCTGAGATGGGTTCTTCCTGTCTTGCCCCCGGCACAAAATGGAGCTTCTCTCCAAACGTGTCGCTCGGCGCTGTCATCCTTGAGAGTCCCGACCTCGCTGTCGACTTCCTGAAAGTTCGCGGGTCTTGGGGTATCCAGAATCTTGACCGTCTTCCTGATGGATCTTGGACCTACTACCTGCAGAACTATACCGTATCCGGTGTTTCTTATCCTTGGTCAGATAAATATGACGGTGGTGGATACTGGGGTGAGACCACCATGGGCCAGCTCCCGATGGTCAATCCTACCCACGAGAAGGTGGCTAAGTATGACGTTGGTATCAACGCAAGCTTCCTCGGCTGCATCAATCTTACTGCCGACTATTTCTACAATCGCCACTACGATATCTTCGTAAACGGTACAGGTGCTTACTCAAGCCTTATCGGCGCGACTGCTCCTTATAAGAACCAAGGTAAGGTAGACAACCGCGGTGTCGACATCGAGCTTGACTTCGCTAAGAACTTCGGTGAGTGGAATGTGATGGCAGGAGGCTCATTCCTCTTCTCAAAGAGCAAGATCCTCGACATGGCTGAGGAGCCAAGAGCTTTCGATAATCTTGTCGAGACAGGCCATCCTCTCAATTCTACTTTAGGTCTTATCGCTGAGGGCATTTTCACTTCTCAGGCTGAGATCGACAACTCTCCGACACAGACTTTCTCTACGGTCCGTGTGGGTGATATCAAATACCGCGACCTCAATGGCGATGGTGTTATCGACGCAAATGATAAGACTTATATCGGCTACAACGCCATCTGCCCTGAAATCTACTATACCTTCCAACTCGGTGCGGAATACAAGGGTATTGGTCTTCTCGCTCACTTCCAGGGCGTAGGTAACTACGGTTGCAACCTCAGCTCGCAGGGCTACTACTGGGGCCTTATCAACAATAGCTCTCTCTCTCAGGAAGTATATGACAACCGCTGGAGCTATGACAACAACGTGGCTGACGCACTCTATCCGCGTCTCAGCTCTTCCACCAACGCCAACAACTACCAGACAAGCACTTTCTGGCAGCGTGACCGCTCTTACCTCAAGCTCCGCAACATTGAGCTCTACTACAACTTCAGCAAGTCGCTTCTCGCTAAGACCCATTTCATCAATGGTGCTAAGATTTATGTTCGTGGCGTAGACCTCTGCAACATCGCGACTGGCGGAAAGAACAAGCTCGAGAATCTTGACCCGGAAGCTACCGGCGTAGGAGCTCCTCTCTCCCGTCAGATTGTGGTAGGCGTGAAACTTACTTTCTAACTCTATCAACCCTAACGAAAATGAAAATTCAACATATCTTAGGTATCTCCGCTATTCTGTCGGCAGGACTCTCCTCCTGCTCCGACCAGATGGACTACCACGAATTTAGAATCAACGATAAGGAATACATTCAGAGAGACTTTGGCAATGTAGGTAAGTTCTCTACCCACGTCTACCGTGCTCTCGAATACGATTTCGGTCAGCTTCATGGTGGTGCTTCACTCTGCTCTGCTACCGACGAAGCCGTCTACAGCCACGCTGGCAACGGCATCGAGTCTTACTACAACGGCAGCTGGAGCCCAACGAACGCCAACTCCAACACTTGGTCGACTGCTTGGGACGCTATCTCATACTGCAACCTCTTCCTCGATGAGTTCAACAACCTCACTTTCCCTGAGCATGAACTCGAGAAGAGCTACCCCGACGAGATGATCAAATACAACAATCTCCAGTGGGAACTCCGTTTCATGAGAGCACTCCACTATTTCCGTCTTGTGCGCCAATATGGCAACGTGCCTCTCATAGAGCATTTCACCGATGCTGAGGATATGAACAATAAGCCTCAGGTGCCTGCCGACACCATATTCAAATTCATCGACGACGAGCTTTACGCAATCAAGGACACTATCATCAAGGATTACTCTGGCGCTTACGTTTCGCTCGAAAATGAGTCCGGCCGTGTCAACAATCTCGGTGTTCTTGCACTTCGCGCCCGCGCAGCCCTCTACCATGCTTCTCCCCTCTTCACTCAGGGAAAATCTGACGATGAAGTCAAGGAACTCTGGCATCAGGCTGCAGTCACTGCTAAAGCATGTATCGATGAGTGCAAGAAGCGCAATATGTCTCTCGCAAATGACTACTCCAAACTCTTCGGCAATACAAACTGGAGCGACGCTGACGCTTTGAAGGAAATTATTTTTGCCACCCGCACTGCAGGAAGCAACAACTTCGAGAAGTATAATTTCCCCATCGGCATGGCAAGCGCTCAGGGCGGCAACTGCCCCACTGAAAACCTCGTGTCTGCTTATGAGACTACTAATGGTCTTCGCATCGATGACCCTGCAAACACCCAGTACGACCCCCAGAATCCTTACAAGAACCGCGACTCACGCCTTGCTGCTACTGTCGCTGTCAACGGCGAGAAATGGCCTGACTATCTCGACAAGGACGCTCTTGAGACTTGGGTAGGAGGCGCAAACTCCCGCACTGTCACTTATGGCACTCCAACCGGTTACTATCTGAAAAAGTATGTTGACCGCACTGCTAAGATCTCCGGTAGTGGTACTACAACTCCTACTCATACTTGGGTTCTCTTCCGCCTCGGTCAGCTTTATCTCGACTATGCAGAGGCTATGCTCAACTACACTGGAAACGGATACGCAACTACAGAAGATCTTAATCTGTCAGCTGCAGACGCTATCAACTTGATTCGTACTCGTGCCAAACAGCCGAATCTGCCAGAAGGTCTCAGCAAAGAGGAATTCAACAAGCGCTACGAAAACGAGCGTTTCGTTGAGCTCGCTTTCGAAGGACACCGTATCTACGACCTTCGCCGTTGGATGAAAGCTCCTGAATATTTTGAAAATGTGAAAGTGATGGAAATCACCAAAAATGACGACGGCACTTTCACTTACAAGACAGTGCTCAATCCAAACTACATCACAAAGCGCACTTGGCCCGGAAACAAGGCTTATTTCTGGCCTATCCCACAGGCTGAAATCCTCAAGGCCGGCAACCTGACCCAAACCCCCGGTTGGGAATAATAAATTAGCTTGCAGGCGACTGATACTCGCCTGCAGGCACAAAGAGAACCTAAACATTTTTCACAAACATTTATTAACTAACATTTTCTATGAGAAAATCTTTATTAACTCTCGGGCTGGCTACGCTCGCCCTCTCAAGCTTCGGTGCTACCCGAATTCTGTATCAGCAGAACTTCGAGACAGCTCCCGACGCCGCAGCTACAGGATGGACTTTCAATGGTGAGTCCCTCGCTATCGCTTCTGATGAATTCGGTAAGTACATCGAACTATCTCTCGGTCAACAGAACGGCCGTACCGGTAAGGTAATTTGGGGTCAAGAAATCTTTATGGATGCTGATGGAAACTCCATTCTCGAAGATGGAACTTACCAGCTGGCTTTTGACTTCTGTTACATGAAAGGCTCTACCAACCAGTATAATGGAGCTATCACGGTTTTCACTAATCACACTCCCGTTGAAAATCAACCATATCGTAACCCTTGGAGCCCAGCTGGCTACTGGCAGAACTATCTCTACGATATGTCTCAGGTCAATGGTGAGGCTCTTGGCTTTGTAATCAATGGCGGAACTGTCGAGACTACAGGCGAAGACGGTGTCAAAACTTATGCTATCGACTATTCCGACTCTAAAACACTGGAAGAAGGCTTGTGGTATACAGTTTCTCTCGACGTAAATGTTAACGAGCGTACTGTTGATTACAACGTTATCGACATTGTTGGCGACCAGCTGGCTTCTGGAACTCTCAACGTTCCTGAGGCTGATGTCAACGGCGAACCCATCTCTATGTATGCAGAGGGTATCTTCGCTATGCTCGCTCGTTACCAGACTATCGTTGACTTCGACAACATCATTATTTCTTTCGAAAGCGATAAACCATATGCTAATCCTCCAGTAATTGCTTTGACTGGACTCGGCAAGAACGAAGATGATGTGGAAGACCTCAACCTCCGAATCTATACCATCACATTCCTTGATGGTGAGACTCTTCATGTAACTGGCACTGACGGCCAGACTACAGAAGTTGAATACGCTGACTGCGATGGTGCATATAAATATCAGACTAATGTAAGCGGCGTTCTCAAGGCTTGGACTACTAATGGCGAAGCTACTTCCGAAGTTGTTGTAGCTACTGTTGAGTGCGTGCCATGTCCTCTTCCCGCAGCTACCGCTACCATCTCTTCTGTAGGTGCTGGTTATGGCAAGACTTACACTCTTACTGTAAGCAGCAAGGAAGTTCCTCTCCAGCCTACTATCTTCATCAAATATGAGTACACTGGTGTTAACGGTGAGAAGATTTCCGTTACTGATCAGGCTTCTGGATGCACTGTTACTGTTTCTGAAGCAGGTACTCTGAAGATCACTACTGAGGCATTCGGATATCAGGCTACTACTGTCTCTGTTGAAAACGACCTTGAGTTCGAGGTTAAGAATGATTACGATTTCGCTCGTCTGACTGAGGAAGAAATCTCTGCTGCTCTTTCTGGTGCTACTTGGAACACTCTTAACTCTGCTACCACAAGCGGCTTCAGCAACTGGACTGCTCGCAAGCGCCTCTACTACAACCTGGAAGGTTCTATGACTGTAAACGATGAGGGCAAAGAGGTTTGGACTGCTGTTTATCCGTTCGGATTCATTGCTGAAGACAATGAAGTCAACGTTATTAAGTATGCTGTGCTTGACCGCGCTGAAATTGCGGAAACTACAAAGGGACAGTTCTTCGACGGCCTCACCATCTTCCCTGAGAAAGGTAAACTCGAAGCAGGTCTTCCCAATGTTGGTATGATGTATCGCATCGGTCTCTACAACGACCAAATTACAAATTCCAACAACAACGTTTACGTCAACGACCTTAACCCAACTGACTTCGTTGTTGTAAACTATATCAACAACTACGGTGGCAACTCCAACCACCCAGTTTGCGCAACTGATGACGAATACTACGCTCAGCTCGCTGGCGAAAACGTTGTTTACCGCGCTGCCGACGGTACTCTCAATGAGGAGACTGGTCTTTATGATGTAGCTTACGCTCTTTTCCGTGTTGATACTTGTATCTCTAAGATCACTGTCTACAAGCAGGTAGGTGCTCCTGACGCAGTTGAGGCAATCAACGCAGTAGAAGGCGACGGCTACTGGTACAATATCCAGGGTGTTCGCGTTGCTGAGCCCACTCAGCCTGGCCTCTACATCCACAACGGCAAGAAGTACATCGTAAAATAATTTAGAATTCCTATTACTATTAAGGACGCACTCCCCAGTGCGTCCTTTTTTCATGGAGCCCCGGCTTCCCAGCCGGGTATATGCGCGTCAGCCCAATTCTCAATTCTCAATTCTCAATTCAAAAACCAATTCTCAATTCATTCATAAAATTTAACTAAAAAATTGTTGTAATTTACAATAAATAATTGTAATTTTGCAGTTAACCTAAAAAGAAACTAAATATTCAACCTATGAAGTTGTTTAATCCAATTTCTTTGTTAAGATTTCGTCAGCTTTGTGAGCGGATTTTTCTTCATGAAGAGGGAGCGATGCGGGCATCGTGACCGATGAATGAAGGAAAATACGCCGCAAAGATGGCGGAAGATTGACAAAGAGAATGAAATTTTTCATATTATTTTGTTTTATTGATATTCGTAAATTGGTTTAAACAACTTCCACATTCAAGCTTGACATTATGAACAAACGTTTACTGCTTGCCTTGGGTGCAACAATGGTCATATCGCCTTTTGTGACTGCCCAGCGAGTGACCGATGTCCTCGACCGAGGACTCGTTGCCATGAAGACGGACGCCGGCGTCTTCTGCTCATGGCGTATAAATGCCAGTGAATGGGACGACGGCACCCAGTACAACATCTACAGAGGATCTACCAAACTCAACACCGCTCCTCTCAACGTTTCAAACTTCACAGACCCATCAGGATCCGCTGATGCAGTCTACACCATACGCCCCGTAATCAACGGCGTGGAAGCTGACGCTTGCTCACCCGTCAAGGTCTGGGAGAAAAACTACACCATCATCAAGCCCCAACACGCCCCCGAGATCAAGGCCGGACTCGTGCCCAACGACGCGACTGTGGCCGATGTTGACGGCGACGGACAACTCGAAATCCTGATGAAGTATGACAACCAAGCCGCCAGCTACGGCAAGGGCGACAACGGCATCTTCACAGTAGTCGAGTGTCTCGAGATGGACGGCAGCGTGAAATGGTGGATCAACTTCGGCCCCAACATCGGCGACTTCCAAAACAATGAGATCAACATCATCGCCACCGACTGGGACGGCGACGGAAAAGCTGAAGTCCTCTTCCGCGCTGCCGACGGCACCGTAATCCATCAGGCCGATGGCACTACCTACACCGTAGGCGACCCCTCGATCAACTACCGCGGCGACGGCGATGGCTTCCCATCTGGCCAGTGGTTTATGCACTGGGGAAAGGAATACCTTATCTATGCCAACGGCGAGACTTGCAAACCATATGAATGCATCGACTACCCGCTGATGCGCGTGGAGCCAGAAAACAACCCCAACGGACTCCTCAGCGGGGGTGCCTACGACACACTCGTCAACAATGAATGGGGCGACGGCTACGGCCACCGTTCCTCAAAATATATGTTTGGCGCCCCCTACCTCGACGGACGCAAACCAAGCATCTTCCTCGCCCGTGGTATATACACCAAGATTAAGATGATTGCCTACGACGTAGACCCAACCACCCACAAGCTCATAGAGCGCTGGCGCTGGAACGACCTCGGCGGCGCATGGCACGGCCAGGGCTACCACAACTTCGGCATCGCCGACGTAGACTGGGACGGCCGCGACGAGATTGTATACGGCTCAATGGTGATCGACGACAACGGTCGAGGTCTCTCTACCACAGGCCTCGGACACGGCGACGCCCAGCACTGCGGCGACTTCGACCCCTACACCCACGGTCAAGAGATCTTCGCCTGCAACGAGGACTCCCCCAACAATAACTACCGCGATGCCACGACATCTAAGATATACTACCGCACCACAGGCGGCAACGACGACGGCCGCTCCAACATGGGCAACTTCATCGACGAATACCCCGGTGCCGAAGGTATCTCCTCTCGCGACAATGCTATCGTAGGGGGTGCCTCCCACAAGGCTATCGAAGGCGACAGCAAGTCTACCGTCTCCATCACCCAGAACTTCCGTGTATACTGGGACGGCGACCTCTGCGACGAGTCGTTTGACTACAACAGCGGCAAGAACACCCAGGGTGCTATCTACAAGCCTCGCCAGGGACGCATCGCCCTCCTCGAAGGCAGTAAGACCAACAACGACACCAAGGGAACTCCCTGCTTCCAAGGCGATATCCTTGGCGACTGGCGAGAGGAATACATCATGCGCGATGGCGACAACAACATCCGCATCTTCTCTACCGACTTCTCTACCGACTACCGTATCTACTCCCTTTGGTATGACCACCAGTATCGCAACGCGATGAACTGGCAGATGTGCGGCTACAACCAGCCTCCCCACATCAGCTTCTGGCTCAGCGAGTTTGAAGGCATCAACGTTCCTCCGGCTCCTCTGACAATGACCGGTCGCACCGAAGTGGCCAACAACGGCAATATCGACGCTTCTCTCAATGGCAAGCACGTCATCGTCTGCGAGACTGGCGACATGACACTCAATGCAGGCAACGGCGTGGCTCCAGCAGTGCTTACTGTCAACACCCCGACTTGGGTAGAGGGTCACAACAACTCCAACTACATCACTACTCAGACCTTTACCCACACCATCGAGTCCGGCTCTTTCGGCGGCGAGATGAAACTCATCAAGCAGGGCGACGGTAAACTCGTGCTTCCCGCAGGCTCTCACGCCTACAGCGGCAAGACTGAGATCTGGGCAGGTACCGTAGCTTTTGACGGCGAACTTACCAACAGCCCCGTTTGGCTAAACCGTTTCGGTGTGATCGAGACCTCAAGCCTCAACCTCCCCAAGGGCCTTGACATGCACTACGCATCTGTCCTCAAACTTGGCAACGACACTGAGGCTGGCTCCCTCACCGCCAGCGAGGTAAAACTCGGCTTCGGCGCTATCGTCGAGCTCGATGCTTTCGCTGACGAGACCATGGACCGTCTCAACGCTTCCAAACTCATTATCGAGAAGAAAGACTGGACCAACGGTCCGGAATATCTCCAGCCTATCATCCGCTTTACAGCGCATCCCGCTGCCGATGCCACTACCCTACCCCAGGGCCGCTACCTCATCGGCGAGATCGGCGAGATCGAGGGCAACCTCGACGACCTTATCCTCCTCGGCATCGAGAATATGAAGAAGCAGCTCGCTTATGAAGACGGCAAGCTCTACCTCGACCTCTCTGCCTACGAGGCTGGCACCAAGACTTGGGCCGGCTTGGAAGAGACTCTTTGGGACCTCGGCGAGTCTGCTGCTTTCACCAACGTTGACAATGGCGAGACTGAGGTGTTCGTGCCAGGCGACGACGTCATCTTCGACGACTCCGCTGCCAACACACATGTTATCATAGCTGGACGCCTGCAGCCCGCAAGCGTGACTTTCAAAAACGACGAGAAAGACTACACCCTCTCCGGAGAAGGCCAGATTGTTGGCGACGCAAAACTCGTGAAGGAAGGTAATGGCAACCTTACTGTCAGCAACCTCAACAGCTACACAGGCGGCACTTACATCAATGGCGGCAAAGTTACTGCCGGAGTCTTCTCCAACAACATCGGCAACGACCTCGGAGCACTCTCCGACGTGAACTCCCGCATCTACATCAGCAATGGCGCCGTTCTCGGCATCAATGCAAGCGGTACTCTCGGCCAGCGCATCACTATGCAAAACGGCCACGCTGCAATTGATGTGAATGATGGCGTGACTCTGACAGTCAGCAACGGTATCTCAGCCGCAGGCCTCGGCCAGACTCTCTACAAGCGCGGCAAGGGAACGCTAAATCTTGGCACGGGCAACAATATGAACAAGTTCGTCATCGAAGAGGGTGCGGTGAATGCATCAGAATCGGGCAACATTGTTTCGCTGCCAAAGACTGTTGAGTTCGTCAAGGGTGCGCTCTACGACCCCAACTCCGAGGGCTCTTACAGTACTAACCCCATCAACTTCGTAGTGGCTGAAGGCAACTCCGGATCTCTCTACTGCGACCCACGCAGCAACTATACCGGCACTCTTACAGGTAAGGGTTCATTCACCGTCTACGCCGCAGGCGTGCGCAACTATCTCCAGGGCAACTGGTCAGCATTTGAAGGCGACGTGACCGCTGCTTATCAGAAACGTGGCTCCTATAATCCTGACTTCCTTTGGGATAATGATTTCGGTATGCCTAAGGCTACCCTCAACGTCCTGAGTGGCGTTTCATTCAACGCCGGAAGCCGCAACCTCGCGTTTGGCAACATCAAGGGGACCGGCACAATCAACACCACTGGCAAGATTACTGTAGGCAACGATGACAAAGCCATCAACTATCCCGGTGCATTCGCTGGCAGTCCTGCTTTTGTCAAGACTGGAGAATGCGACCTTTATATGAGTCGACTGATGACTGGAGTCAAGAGCGTGACTGCTAACCAGGGTACAGTTTCTCTCCAGGCTTCCAAGTCTCCTTACAACACCCAGTATTTTGACGCTCCTCTCAGAATCGAAGGCTCCGCAAAGCTCCGCGGTCGCGGTTCCGTCGCTTCACTAACAGTCGCTGACGGCGGCGTGGTAGAACCAGGCACATACTCTGATTCCAACCCGCACCACTACGGACCTATCTTCGCTACCGGAGACGTCAACATCGCCGAGGGTGGCACACTCAGCCTCTACCTTCGTGTGGCTGGCAAGAGCAACGATTGCTCCTTCCTCAACGTGAAAGGCACACTGAAGATTAATGGCAATGTTAAGGTGACTATGAATCCTGATTATGTTCCAGCAGTCGGCGACCAGTTCCAGCTCTGGGTCACCAACAGCTTCGCCGGCACACCGGTCATCGAGCTTCCCGAACTTCCCGCAGGTCTCGCCTGGGACTTCAGTGGTCTACAGAACTCTACCGGTATCCTTATGGTAGTGGCAGGCGATGCAGTCAGCATGATCAGCGACAGCGAAAAGGTGGTTTGCAAGGTCTACGACACCACTGGCCTATATCTCGGCACAGTCGAGACCATCAAGAAAGAAGCAGCAGCCTCCATCAAGAAGCAGCTTCTCCTCCCCAACGGCCTCTACATCGTAGTCCTCCACTCCGACACCACCACCGAAACCCTCAAGCTCCACCTCTAAGAAGCTACGGCTTCTTAGACATGGAGCCCCGGCTTCCCAGCCGGGTAAGACCCCAGCCCTCTGAGCCCCGCTCAGAGGGCTGTTTTACTGCGTAGCCGTGGAACGGAGGCGTCTCGCCTCCGCCGTGCCGACCAAAGGTAACTATAGCCCGACTCAGTGGTAGGGACACACGGTTCGTGCATCCGCGAGCGTCCCAATACTGCGTAGCCCCATTCTCAATTCTCAATTCTCAATTCTCAATTCTCAATTCTCAATTCTCAATTCTCAATTCATAAAAAAAAATTTGCCAGTGCAAATTTTTTTTTGTATTTTTGTGCAAATTGCATAAACCATGGCCGATATCGACAACAACGACAACATACTCGACGAAGAAAACCTTAACTTCGAAAACCAAGACAACGACCCTACCGAGGCTCTCATTGAGAGCGGCGAAGCTGGCATCATCGAGACTCCCGAAGACGAAGCTCTCGAGGAGGAAGCCGCCGCGGACATCCCGCAGCAGGCCGCCCCTACCTACAAAATTCCCGGAGCTTCCGACAAAAAACACCAGCTCTCCGGAATGTTCAAAAACTGGTATCTCGAATATGCCAGCTACGTTATCCTCGAGCGCGCCGTCCCTCACATCGAAGATGGTCTAAAGCCCGTGCAGCGACGTATCCTCCACGCTATGGAGACACTCGACGACGGCCGCTTCAACAAGGTGGCAAACATCGTGGGTAGCACCATGAGCTATCACCCCCACGGCGATGCCTCCATCGGCGACGCTCTCGTGCAACTCGGGCAGAAAGAGATGCTCATCGACACCCAGGGTAACTGGGGCAACATCCTGACCGGCGACTCCGCCGCCGCACCCCGTTACATCGAGGCGCGCCTCAGCGAACTCGCCCTCGAGATCCTCTTCTCCCCAAAAATAACCGAGTGGCAACCCAGCTACGACGGACGTAAGAAGGAACCCGTGACGCTACCAGCCAAGTTCCCGCTTCTCCTCGCCCAAGGCGTGGAGGGTATCGCCGTAGGTCTCAACAGTAAGATCCTCCCTCACAATTTCAACGAGATTGCGGAGGCCGCCATCGCATACCTCCAAGGAAAACCGTTCTCACTATATCCCGACTTCCAGACCGGAGGTCTGATGGACGTCTCCCGCTACAACGACGGAGCACGCGGAGGCCAGATAAAGGTACGCGCCAAAATTGAGAAAATCGACAACAAAACCCTCGCCATCCGCGAGATACCGTTCGGAAAAACTACCGCTACTCTTATCGACACCATCCTCAAGGCAATGGAGAAGGGTAAGATAAAGGTGCGTAAAGTCGACGACAACACCTCGGCCAATGCCGAGATTGTAGTTCACCTCGCCCCCGGAGCTTCCAGCGACAAGACCATCGACGCACTCTACAGTTTCACCGACTGCGAGGTGTCGATATCCCCCAACTGTTGCGTGATATGGGACAAGAAACCTCGCTTCCTCACTGTCAGTGAGGTGCTGAAGTTTTCCGCCGACCGCACGCAGGCTATCCTCCACCGCGAACTTGAGATCAAACTCGGCGAGGCTCTCGAAAGCCAACTCTTCGCAAGCCTCGAGAAGATATTCATCGAGGAGCGTATGTATAAGGACCAGCAGATAGAGCGCGCCGCCGACATGGACGCGGCCCTCAACCGTCTATCCGAGCTTTTCGAGCCTTTCAAGGCTTCTTTCTTCCGCGAGATAACACGCGACGACTACATGCGCCTTTGGGAAATCAAGATGGGTCGCATCCTGAAGTTCAACTCGGAGAAGGCCGATGAGAAGATTGCGCTCCTCGACCGCCAGATTGCCGACCTGAGGAAAAACTTAGAGCAGATTGTAGACTACACCATCCGATGGTATCAGCACCTGAAGGAGAAATATGGACATGCGTTCCCTCGTCGCACCGTCATCCGCGGTTTCGACTCGATTGTCGCCACAAAGGTGGCGGAGGCCAACAAGCGACTCTACTACGACAAGGAGGGTGGCTTCATCGGCACCGGTCTGAAAGATGCTGAGTTCAAGTTCACTTGCTCCGACATCGACGACGTGCTGGTGGTGTATCGCGACGGCACCTATAAGATATCCAAGGTGCAGGAGAAACTCTATGTCGGAAAGAAGGTAATCCATGTAGGACTCTTCAAGAAAAACGACAAGCGCACCATCTACAACGTCATCTACCGCAACGGCAAGGGTGGCATATATTATAAGAAACGTTTCTTCATCACAGGTCTGACCCGTGATAAGGAGTATAATATGACTAAGGGTGAACCCGGCAGCCGCATCGAGTGGATGACAGTCAACCCCAACGGTGAGGCCGAGACCGTGAAAGTGCTGCTGAAAGATGATCCGGGACCCGACGGACGTCGCCCGCGCAACCGCGAGGTGATGTGCGACTTCGCGACTCTCGACATCAAGGGCAAGGAGTCACTCGGCAACCTCGTGACAAAGTTCACCATTCAGTCTGTGACGCTCGACAAGAAGGGCACCTCTACCCTCGGAGGGCGCGACGTGTGGTTTGACCGCGATGTGCTGCGCCTCAACTATGACGGCCGCGGTGACTACCTCGGCAGTTTCCTTGGGGAAGACCTCGTGCTGGTCATCACCAAAGATGGTGAGTTCTACACCACAAGTTTTTCTGAGGAAAACCATTACGACGACAACATCCTCCGCATCGAGAAGTATATCAAAGGAAAGGTGTGGACCCTTGCGCTCAACGATGCTGAGCTCGGGTATCCCTATCTCAAGCGCTTTGAGTTTGAGCCATCGAAAAACCCGCAGCGATTCGTGGGTAACGGTCCGGAGTCGAGCATGATACTGCTTACCGACACTCCCTACCCTCGCCTGCAGGTTACGTTTGGCGGCAACGACTCCGTGCGTCCCGAATTGGAGATCGACGCCGAGGAATTTATCGGAGTGAAAGGTTTCAAGGCCAAAGGAAAACGTATCACGACCTATCAGCTCGGCGCTATCATCGAGCTCGAGCCACTGCGACACCCCGAACCAGAGCAACCCGCCCAGACCGAGACCATCGACGCTATCGACGACGAACCCGACGAACCCGAATCAGCCAACCCCCAAACCATCGAACCCTCCCTCTTCGACGAAGTATAAGGTATGGAGCGCCGGCTTCCCAGCCGGCCACACGCATGGAGTGCTGGCTTCCCAGCCGGCCATTACTGCGTAGCCGTGGAACGGAGGCGTCCTCGCCTCCACCCGCAGTCCAAAGGTAACTATGGCCAAGCACTTGAGCGAAGTTACCATATGCTATCTCAGCGGAGGCGAGGACGCCTCCATTCCACGGCTACGCAGTATCGCCCATTTCTCAATTCAACATTCGCAATATATGAATAAACTTAAAATCCTCCCACTAATAGCTTCGTTCCTGCTCCTTGTAGGAATGACCCATTCCTGCGTAGACGACTCCCACCTAAACTCCATCTACGACCCGGTGGCCAACTTCGACCAACTCTGGAAAACCATCGACGAGCACTATTGCTTCTTCGAAGAGAAAGACATCGACTGGAATGAAATCTACGACAAATACCGTCCCCTCGTCAAAGACGACACCCAGTACATCCAGCTCTTCAGCATCTGCTCGGAGATGCTCGATGAGCTGAAAGATGGCCACGTAAACCTCATCTCCTCTTTCAACACCTCGTACTATAGGAAATGGTGGAGCGACTACCCGCAGGATTTCCGTCTCCGTACCATCCAGGAAAACTATTTGGGTTTCAATTACCTCCAAACCTCCGGCATCTCTTACAAGATGCTCCCCGACACCATCGGCTATATGTACTACCCGTCCTTTTCTTATGATATCGGCAATCTCAACCTTGACTATATCTTGGCTATCCTCTATCAGAGCAAGGGACTGATAATCGACATCCGCGACAATGGCGGTGGCAACCTTACAAACATCAAGACTCTCGTAAGCCGACTCATCGACCATAAGGTGTCGGGAGGCAGCATCCGCCACAAGACCGGCCCGGGACACAACCAGTTTTCCGAACCTTACGAGATTATTTACGAACCCTGTGACACCACCAAGCGCATCGCATATCTCAACAAACCGATTGCAGTGCTGACCAACCGAAGCTGTTTCAGCGCCGCCAATGACTTTGTGTCGGTAATGAAGTCGTTGCCCAACGTCACCATCATCGGTGCCAGAACCGGTGGTGGCGGCGGTCTCCCCTTCAATTCAGAGATGCCGATAGGTTGGGGAGTGCGTTTCTCCGCCAGCCCGATGACGTCGCCAGGCGGCGGCATCACCGAGTTCGGCATCGACCCCTCCCCCGGTTGCGAGGTCCACGCCCCCGACTCCCTCCTCATCCGCGGCATCGACCCCATCCTCGACTTCGCCATCACCCACCTCCTCGAAAGGTAGGCATGGAGCCCCGGCTTCCCAGCCGGCCATTACTGCGTAGCCATGGAACGGAGGCGTCCTCGCCTCCGCCGTGCCGACTCCCTCTAACTATGGCCATGCACTTGAGCGAAGTTACCATATGCCACCTCAGCGGAGGCGAGGACGCCTCCATTCCACGGCTACGCAGTATCGCCCAATTCTCAATTCTAAATTCTCAATTCAAAAAAAACTTTGCAATTCCCAAATTTTTTTGTAACTTTGCAAATCAATCTAATACACCTAAAAGAATTAACCCAAAATATTAACCTAAAATCAATTTTCTTTAATGAAAAAGCTTTTACTATCTTTGGCAGCTGCCGCAATCTGCGCTCCAGCTTTCGCTGCAGTAGGCGACGTCACGACTATCCTCGACCAGACTTTCGCTGAAGGCACCCCCCTTACCACCTCTACCAACTACGCTTGGGGTGCTGACGTTGAGGGCATGCTCACTGAAAACGGTCTTTACATGACCAACCACAGCGACAAAAGCCAGAACTACGAGAATCGCGACTTCCTGAATTTCAGAGCCGTAATCGGCAACGCTACTCACGAGCTTGGTTTCTCTTATCAGGTCTACAACCCAAAAGACAAAGGCCAGAACAAGACCTACTACACTATCAACTACTTCAACGCCAACGGTGACTTGGTATTTGGTGTTCAGGAAGCTTCCGGCAACTGGGAATACATCGCCAACATCATCACAGCTAACGCTGATGGCACCACTACCACTTCTCCCCTTCCCGCAAGCCACATAAGCAAGGGTGGCGGTTCTGTTGTAGAGTATACAGTGACTTTCTCAGGAGAATCCGCAGTTATCAATATTGATGGCGCTTCCTACACTGCTTATACTCCAAAATTGGGCATCAAGTCGATCAAGCTTTCAGTAACTGGCGAAAACGGTTTTGACCGTGACATGTATGTAAAGAATTTCGTCATCACTTCTAAAGAGGTTGAGGCTGCTCAGTTCGCTGACTACACTGTAAACTATGTATGTGGCGACAAGCTCCTCAAGTCAGAGAAAAAGACTGCAATCGTAGACTCCGCTATTTCTCTTACAGTGGATGATATGAAAGATCTTACTATCGACGGCGTTAAGTATATTTATGTAAGCAACGACGCTGAAGGCAAGACTGTTGACGCTGCTGGCACAACTGTTGTGACTGTCAATTTCCGTGAGGCTGCTGTCTTCAACTACACTGTAAAGAACAACGTAAATTCTGATGTAAAGACAGGAAGCTGCTTCGAGGGCGAAAGCGTTACAGTTCCTTACTGCAAATATATCCTTGCTGATGGTGGTCTCGTTTATACAAAAGACGCTATCGACAAGCAATATAACTTCACTTTCACTCCGGATGCTGACAACTATGAAACAGTGCTCGAATACTCAGAGTATGCTCAGAATGGCGTATTCTATGTTGAGGCTGAGGACATCGAAGGTGTGACTGTTGTGACTAACAATAACGCTGATGTACGTTGCTCAAATGCAGCTGGTGCATATGGCAATGAAGCTATCGAAATTTGCAAGCTCCAGGCTGGTACTTACGTTGTGAATATCGCTGTCATGGGCAACTCTGGCGCAACAATCGTTGTGAAAGCAGGCGAAGAAACAGTTGTTTCAGCAGCTACAAATGGTAGCTGGACTCCGTTCTCTTCAGAGGAATTCACTCTCACAGAGGAGACAGCCCTTACATTTGAAGGCGCAGTATCCAACAAGCCTCTCGACTTCGTGCTCATCACTGGCACAGGAAAGACTTCTGCAGTAGCAGGCATCGAGGCAGCTGAGACAGACGGCAAGTGGTACAACCTCCAGGGTGTACAGATCGCCGCTCCAACCCAGCCTGGCCTCTACATCCATGGCGGCAAGAAAGTCATCGTAAAATAAATAGAATTGAGAATTGAGAATTGAGAATTGAGAATTTTTTCTCATCTCAAGCCAATTCAAATTCTTACATCTTAAAGGACGCACTCCCCAGTGCGTCCTTTTTTAATGGAGCCCCGGCTTCCCAGCCGGCCAATACTGCGTAGCCACTTGGTTCTTGACTCTTTACTCTTGACCCTTGTACTTGGCGCCCTCGCCTCCAACGTGCCGCCAAAGCTAACTATGGCCCTGCACTCGAAAATTTGAATTGTTGAACATATTCTTCTTTTATTTGGTTATATGAATAAAATTAGCTATATTTGCAAATAAAATTCAGAAATGAGGAAAGAATTTGGTAAATGGCTAATGGATATCGCTAAGTATATAGCAACAGCTGTTATACTTTCATCAGTTTTTTGGAAAAGCAGAAACATGGGTTCTATATGTTGGCGGTGGATTATCTGTAGTAGTCGCGCTTGTTTGCGGTCTATTTCTGACTTCAGACAAGCCCATACGATTTAGAAATATTAGAAGATTTAGAAGAAGAAGAAATAGAAATACAAACTCTCAAAATGATTGATTATGGGCGCAATGTTTATGTTTGGACTTATTATAGTTATTGCTCTTGTTGGCACAGCATATTTCTATCATCAAGACAACAAAAAAGAGCAAAGGCATATGAAGTGATTGAGCACTAACGATTTCGATAAAAATCATCCTCAAAGGACGCACTCACCCGAGTGCGTCCTTTTTTGGTAGAGTTGCGAGCCCAAAACATCTCCATCATTCCCCAAAATCCGCCTAAAAAATCCAAAATCCCAAATTTATTATAATTTTAACTTTTATTAACTCTATAACTATTGCATTTGCTAAATTTATATATTAACTTTGCAATCGGAAACAAGATCCAATGATCATTTATAATTTATCATTGCCTGACGGTTTCCTCACGGAGGCCCGAGGCCTGACGGTCCACTCCGTGCCGGACCCTGTATGGAGCGCTGCCTTCCCAGCCAGCTTCCCCATCCGAGGCCACGGAAAGAGTACAATGACATGTTGCCACAAAACCAACGGAGCCCCTTACTGCGTAGCCGTGGAACGGAGGCGTCCTCGCCTCCGCCGTGCCGACTTAAGGTAACTTCCTCAAAAGAATTT